>NZ_JAENSQ010000014.1:0-161144 GCF_016613125.1 Pseudomonas sp. MF6776 | reverse complement strand
AGTGAAACGATGCATCGCCGATGGTAGTGTGGGGTTTCCCCATGTGAGAGTAGGTCATCGTCAAGATTAAATTCCGAAACCCCAATTGCGAAAGCAGTTGGGGTTTTGTTTTGCCCGCAGGAAAGTTTTTGTTCGCACCACCGAACAAATTTGCACAGTTATTTTCGTATCAGAACACTAGAATAGCCCCATCTTTTTCGGAGCCAGAGCCTTTATGTCAGATCCGGTTGACGCCCCAGGGCTGTCAGATTTACCACTGGAAGACCTGGTGGCCTGTCATGAGTGCGACTTGCTGATGCGCAAGCCGAAGCTTGCACACGGCGAAAAGGCCCTGTGCCCACGCTGCGGTTACGAGTTGTACGCCCACCGCCACAATGTGGTGCAGCGCAGCCTTGCCTTGGTCATAGCGGCACTCTTGCTCTACGTGCCAGCGAACTTTTTACCCATCATGCAGCTCAATCTTCTCGGGCAGTCGTCGCACGACACTGTCTGGAGCGGTGTTGTGGGTTTGTTCAACACCGGCATGCAAGGTGTTTCGATCGTCGTATTCCTGTGCAGCATGGCTATTCCGTTAATCAAGTTGCTGTGCCAATTGGCGGTATTGCTGACGATCCGCTTGAACCTTGGGCGCAGCTACGGCCTGCTGCTCTATCGCATTTACCACCACCTCAAAGACTGGGGAATGCTCGAGGTCTACCTCATGGGCGTACTGGTGGCGATCGTTAAACTGGCGGACATGGCGGCCATTACCGTCGGCCTCGGTCTGGCGTGTTTCATCGGCTTGCTGTTGATTCAGGTCTGGCTGGAGGTGGTGATGTCGCCGCATCAGATCTGGCAGGCGTTATCTGGAGAGGATGCTCATGCGGGCGATTGATGCGGGCATTCTGACTTGTACCGAATGCCACGAGTTGAACAGGCAAGAAACGGACACCGACGAGCAAACCTGCACGCGCTGCGGCGCACTTGTTCACCCACGCCGTCCGAACAGCCTGGCCAGAACCTGGGCACTGCTGATCACTGCAGCGATTATCTATATCCCGGCCAATGTGCTGCCGATCATGACTGTCAGTTCTTTGGGGCAGGGGGATCCGAGCACCATCATGTCCGGGGTGATCCAGTTGGTGCAGCACGGCATGATCCCTATTGCTGCGGTCGTTTTCATCGCCAGTATTCTGGTGCCGACTTTCAAACTGGTGGGCATCGCACTGTTGCTGTTTTCGGTGCAACGACGTCAGCCGTTGTCCGCGCGTCAGCGCATCTGGATGTACCGTTTTATCGAGTTCATTGGCCGCTGGTCGATGCTCGATATTTTTGTGATCGCCATCCTCGTGGCGGTCATCAACTTCGGCCGGCTTGCCAGTGTCGAAGCCAATCTTGGCGCCGTCGCCTTCGCCACTGTGGTGATTCTGACGATGCTTGCTGCAGTAACTTTTGATCCCCGACTGATTTGGGATAACACGGAGTCGGATGACGACCATGACTGATTTGCCTGTAGCGAAAACCCGACCGGCCTCGAACTGGTCTGCCATTTGGGTACTGCCTTTGATTGCGCTGATCATCGGCGGCTGGCTCGGCTGGCGTGCTTACTCCGAAACCGGTATCGAGATCCAGATTCGCTTCGAGAGCGGCGAAGGCATCCAGGCCAACAAGACCGAGGTCATGTACAAAGGTATGTCGGTCGGTAAGGTCAAGACGCTCAAGCTCGACGATGAAGGGAGCTCCAAAGGAGTGATCGCCACGGTCGAGATGAATAAAGACGTCGAGCCATACCTCAAGACCAGCACCCGTTTCTGGCTGATCAAACCAAGCGTGACCTTGGCCGGTATTACCGGGCTGGAAACACTGGTCTCCGGTAATTACATCGCCATCAGTCCCGGCGAAGGCGAGCCTTTGCGCAAGTTCAAGGCGCTGGCTGAAGAGCCTCCACTGTCTGATGCCAAGCCTGGTCTGCACCTGACCATCAAGGCTGATCGGCTCGGCTCGCTGAGCCGCGGCAGCCCGGTGTTCTACAAGCAGATCAAGGTCGGTCAGGTCAAAAGCTATCTGCTTTCGGAAGACCAGAGTACCGTCGAGCTCAAAGTTTTTATCGAGCCGACCTACGCCAAACTGGTGCGTAAACACACACGTTTCTGGAACGCCAGCGGCATCAGCATCGACGCCAACCTGTCTGGGGTAAAGGTGCGCAGTGAATCGCTGGCGAGTATTGTCGCCGGCGGTATTGCCTTCGCCACGCCAGAGAATCGCAAGGACAGTCCGGCGACCGATCCAAGCTTGCCGTTCCGTCTTTATGAAGACTTCGACGCCGCCGCTGCCGGAATCCGCGTGAAGGTCAAACTCAGCGACTTTGAAGGTCTGCAGGCCGGTCGTACGCCGGTGATGTACAAAGGTATTCAGGTCGGCAATCTGAAGGCGCTGAAGGTCGATGCGGATCTGAACAGCGCCACTGCCGAACTCACCCTTGATCCATTGGCCGAAGACTATCTCGTCGAAGGCACGCAATTCTGGGTGGTCAAACCGTCGATTTCCCTGGCCGGTATCACTGGGTTGGAAGCACTGGTGAAAGGTAACTACATCGCCGTGCGCCCCGGTGACAAAGGGGCTGCCCCGAAACGTGAATTCGAGGCCAGGCCAAAGGCACCGCCGCTGGACCTGCGTTCGCCGGGCCTGCACCTGGTGTTGTTCACCGATGCTCTTGGTTCGATTGAAGTCGGCAGTCCGATTCTTTACAAACAGGTCAAGGTTGGTTCGGTTCAGAGCTACCAGTTTTCCAAAACCCGAAAGCAGGTGGTTATCGGTGTTCACATCGAGAAGGAATACGAAAATCTGGTTAACGCCTCGACCCGTTTCTGGAATGTCAGCGGTATTACATTGACCGGTGGCCTGACGGGCGGCATTCAAGTGAAGAGTGAATCACTGCAGACGCTGATGGCCGGCGGTATTGCCTTCGAAACGCCACAGCCCAAGGCGCCATTGCAGAAACGTATTCCGCGCTTCCGCCTGTTTGCCAGCCATGACGACGCCAATCAAAAGGGCGATGTTGTGACGATAAAGGTTGATCGTGCCGATGGTTTGCGCAGCGGCACGCCAGTTCGCTTCAAGGGGCTGGATGTCGGCAAGATTGAAAGTGTCGATCTGACCGACGATCTGCAAGCGGTCATCCTCACCGCACGCATCACGCAAGTGCCGGAGAAAATTGCCCGGGTTGGCAGTCAGTTCTGGGTGGTCAAACCGGAGTTGGGGCTGATCAAGACTTCCAATCTGGAAACCCTGGTCACCGGGCAATACATCGAAGTGCAACCGGCGGCGAAGAACCTCGGGCCGCAAAAGAACTTTGTCGCGCTGGCTAATGCACCGGAAGTGACCAGGCAAGAGACGGGTTTGAGTCTGGTATTGAGCGCGGCTCGTCGTGGCTCGCTGAAACCGGGTGTGCCAGTGACCTACCGTGAAATCACCGTGGGCAAAGTTACCGGTTATGAACTGGGCCAGAGCGCTGATCGCGTGTTGGTGCACATTCTGATCGAGCCGAAATATGCGCCGTTGGTACGCAGTGGCAGCCGCTTCTGGAACACCAGTGGTGTGGGTTTCGATATCGGCTTGTTCAACGGCTTGACGCTTCGCACGGAATCGCTTGAAACGGCGATTCAGGGCGGGATTGCTTTTGCTACGCCGGATGGCGAGCGCATGGGTAATCCGGCGCGGCCTGAGCAGACGTTCCCGCTGTTCGATAAGTTCGAGGATGAGTGGCTGACGTGGGCGCCGAAGATTTCGCTCGGTAAATAACCCGTATTTGATGTGGCGTCTGAAAAGATGCTTTTGCGAGCAGGCTCGCTCCTACAGTGGATCGGCGGTAGACACAGATTCTGTGCCAACCATAAATCCCGGTGGGAGCGAGCCTGCTCGCGAAAAGGCCTCAGCGTTCAGCACACATCCCAAGCCATAAAAAAGGGCCGCGATCCAATCAGATCGCGGCCCTTTTTATTGCCTTCAGTTAACGCCGATCAAACCGCATCCAGCTCCGGCTCATCCGCTTCAACATTCACCGTGGCTTTGACCACATCATGGCGGCGGATGTACTTCCAGTCCGCCTCGTCGATGTAGATCCCCGCCGGGCCGCTGCCGCCTTCCAGGTCGATGGCGACACTGGCGCAGACCTGCGGCTTCACGCTCGCCAGAATCGGTACGAAGCCCAGTTGCAGGCTGGTTTCCAGCAAGGCTGCCTGGTTCTTCTCGTCAATGTCCGCCGCCTCATCGAGGTAGTACGGCAGGCGTACACGACCGGCCTGATCGCGGTCCATCAAGTGCAGCAACAAGTACATGTTGGTCAGCGCCTTGATGGTCATGGTGGTGCCGTTGGACGCCGCGCCGTCGATGTCGGTGTGGATAACCGGTTGGCCGTTGACCTTGGTGATCTCGAACGCCAGTTCGAACAAGTCCTTGAGGCCGAGCTGGTTGTGGTTTGCCGCCACCAACCGCGCCAGGTATTCCTTGGCCTCTTCGTTCTTGTTGTCCTGTTCGGCGCTCTGGCTGAGGTCGAACACCGACAGGGTTTCGCCTTCTTCGTACTGACCGGCGCTGTGGATGATCTGGTCGATGTGTTTGAGCGCTTCCTTGTTCGGCGCGAGGACGATACGGAAGCTCTGCAGGTTGGACACCTGACGCTTGTTGATCTCGCGGTTGAACAGCGCCAGTTGGTGCTCGAGGCTGTCGTAGTCGCTACGAATGTTGCGCAGGGTCCGGGCGATGTCGGTGACTGCCGCACGCCGCGCCTTGCCGAGGGTCAGCGCCTCGTCGGTACGGTGTGCGTAGGCGTTGATCAGCAGTGACAGGCGGCGCTCCATGTCGTCTTCGCTGTCGAACTTGGCCACGCCTTTGAGGCGCACTTGCGCGTACAACGCTTCGATCTGGCCATCGGCGCGCAGCAGACCCTGCCAGCTGTCCTGATAGTCGTTGAGCAGCGGCAGCAGGTTGTCCATCGAATCGTCGACCGGATCCATGAACGGCGTGCCGAACGGCAGGTCCGCCGGCAGCAACTGGCGGCGGCGCAGGGCGTCGTCGAGGGTCCGTTGCTTGGCTTCCATGTCGGCGATCTGCCGGCCAACCAGTTGCAGCTTGGCCGACAGTTGCTGGACGCGCTCGGTGAACGCGTCGCTGGAGCGTTTGAGTTCGTCCTGCGCGCCTTCCATCTGCGCCAGTTGCTCAAGCTTGTCGCCTTCTTCGGCGCTCAGGGTCTGGCAGCGACGGAAGTCTTCCAGCGCCTTTTGCGCATCCAGCACCTGCTGATACAGCGCTTCGGTCTGGGTCTTGCTCGCGGCGCGGTCGGCGGCCACGGCTTGCTGGGTTTTCAGTTGCTTGAGCTCTTTATCAAGACGCTCTTTCTGATCGCGCAGCGCGGCACGGTCGGCCAAGGCTTGCAGGGCCGGTGGCTCGATGTGCGAGAGGTCGATCGACAGGCCCGGCACCTCGAAGCGCTCGCCTTTGAAGCCATCGAGAATCAGCTCAACCGATTTGACCCACTCGCCATTGTCGTCGAGGGTGATGCCGTGCTCGCCCAGCGGCAAGCTGAACAGCGCGCTGTTGAACAGACGCATCAAACGCTCGACGTCGGGCTGCGAGAACTCTTCGCGCAGACGGGCGTAGCTGTTGTTGTCGGCGTGATCGAGTTGCTGCTTCACCGACTTCAGGCGTTTTTCCAGATCGCGCAGACGCTCTTCCAGATCTTCGGCGCTGAACTGACGCGATTGCGCCAAGGCACCGGCCAACTCGTCGTGAGCGTCTTTGGCGGCGAGCAATTGTTGCTCCAGCACTTTGACGTCATCGACCAGCGCAAAGCGATTTTTCAACACCGACAATTCACCGAGCCAGCGCTGGATGCCGGAAATTTCCCGTTCCAGACGCATCAGTTCTTGTGTACCGCCACGCTGATTGTTTTGCAGTGCATCCTGCTCGCCGCGGTAGTGATCGGCCTGAATCGTCAGCTCTTCCTTGCGCGCACCGGCGTAATCCGACCAGGTGCCGAGCAGCGAATCGAGCAGCGGCGACAGGCGGTGCAGTTTGCCGCGCAGCACGTCGCGCTGTTTCACGCCATTGGCCAAGGCTTCGACCAAGGGACCAGCGGCGACCAGCGAGTTGTAGTCCTGTTCCATGCGGCGTACGTCGCGGAACGCTTCTTCGCACGCAGCAATGTAATCAACGCTACCCGAACGCAAGCTGTGCTCAAACGCATCGAGGAACAGTTGCTTGAGTTTGGCCGCGGTGATTTCGCGCATGTGCAGCAGGTTGATGAACAGTGCGCGGAACGTCTTCAGGCTCTGCTCACTGGTGGAGCGCAGCGGGATCAGGGTCAGGTCCAGCGGGATCGACGTGTGACCGCCAACCAGCAAGCGACGCAGTTCGTCAGGCTTGAGTTCGTAGGCTTTCAGGCCTTCTTTCTCAAGGTTGCTGAACAGCTCTTTCTGGCGCAGGCAAGTGTCGTTTTTCTGGTAGTGGGCCAGATCGAGTTTGCCGGCGTAGGCAAAGAACTGGTGACCGAAACCACCGCCCGGGCCGCGACCGACCACGCCGATAACGTGCGGGCCGTGGGGCAGGCTTACTTCGACAAGGATGTAACTGGTGTCGGTCGCGAAGTAGAAGCGCCGCGATTGTTCCAGGCTGTATTTGCCGAAACTCATGTCCGACATGCGCGCCAGAATCGGGAACTGCAAGGCGTTGATCGACGCCGATTTACCGAGGTTGTTCGCGCCATAAACCGACAGCGGTTCTTCCAGCGGGAACAGGCCGAGGCTGTAACCGGCGGTGTTCAAAAGGGCAAAGCGGCGGATGCCGTAGCGTTCCTGGCTCATGCGTCGGACTCCTGTTCTTCGGCAATGGCGCGGGCCAGTGCGTCTTCTTCACTCTCTTCGTCAAATTCCGAGAGATCGAGCGGATCGTCGGTTTCGAGGAATTTGGCTTCGGCAGCTTCGTCGATCAGCACTGGCGCTGGCAGCGGCAGAACGCTGTGCACGCTGGCGGCCAGGTCGCGGTCTTGCTGAACCGACAGGCACACATCGAGGAATCGGTGCATCGGCGGCAGGAAACGGTACACACCGTTCTCTTCGCCGGCGAAGCCGAGCTGGGTCATGCGGCGCATGATCTTTTCTTCCAGCTCTTCAACGGTCTGTACTTCGGCCTGAATAAACAGATCGCGGTACTTCTCCAGCAACGATGGCAGCTCTTCGCGGCCGAGGCTGCCACCATCAAGCACAGCAATCGGGTCGCGGCCCTGATCGGCCAGATGCTCGACGAGGATGAAGGTAAACAGGGCCAGACGCTGGGCCGTCTTGTTCACCGCCGCAGCAGCCAGGTCCGGTACGAAATAGTAGAAACCACGGGTGTCGCAGACCAGTTCAAAGCCCAGGGCCTTGAACAGCGTGCGGTACTGATCCTGAAAGTTCGACAGTTGCGCGTACAGCTCCGGATCACGGCGGCTGACGTGGTAGCCCTTGAACAGTTCGCGGAAGATCGGCGCGAGTTGAGACAGTTCGGAGAGATCAAGATGCATTTGGGATGCTCGCAGAATCCTCGGCGGCGGTGTCGCGGGCCGAGAGCAGGGCGAAGGAGCGCAGGCTGACCTGGTGCTCGTGAGTGTGGTATTCGCGGCGTTCCAGACGTTCGCGCTTGAAGCGTTTTTCCCGCGACAGGCGCGAGAACCAGTAAAGCAATTCGTCGGTGGCGCCGTCCGGTTCCTGCTCCAGCAGCCAGACCATAAGGTCCGGCATCGGCAGGGCGTCTTCGCAGCGATCGAGCATTTCGCGCACCGTGCGAGGCGCACGTGGAGCTTCGCCACCTTTTTGGGTTTTGTGGGCCTTGGGGAAACGCGCCGGCTTGGGCTCGAAACGCGCCAATGCATAAACGTAGGCTTCGACCTGACTGGCGCTGCCGAGGAAGGTGCTTTGCGGCCGGGTGAACAGCGGCATCGCCGCTTGCGGCACCGCATCGATACCTTTGCGGCGGATCGCGGCCAGCGCCAGTGCGGCGCCACGGGTCACGGCGTTGTGCCGTCGCGCTTCTTCACGCAGCGGCAGCAGCAGTTCGCGGGCATGACGCAGGGTCAGTTGGGCGCTGGTCTGCATTTCGAGGATGCGCGCGTGGGTGCGCAGCAGCATGTCGTCATCGACCAGATGGCCGAGGCGTTGCTGTTCGCTGAGCATCTTCAGCAGTACGGTTTCGACCTTGCGCACGCCTTGTTCGAAGGCACCGTCGGCGTTGACCAGATCGATCATCGGCTCGACGTATTCGTCCCAGGTCGCCAGAACTTCGGCGTAACGCTGACGCAGTGGAATCTGTCGGTCGCTGGTCTTCGCGCGCTCGGCCACGGCCACCAGCGCCTGCTCGTCGTTGTCGAGCTTCTTCAACACGTCGCGTACGCGCATGTCGAGCAAGCGCAACTGGCGGGCCAGGTCGTGGCCATCGCGGATGTCGAATGCGTCCTGAATATAACCAGCCAGGCGTTCGAGATGCCGCAGATACGCTTCGATTTCCAGGCACAGGCCCAAACGGTGCTCACGGCGCAGGTAGGCGAGGAAGTCGTGAATCTGCGCATTGAGCTCGAAACGGTTCGGGCTTTTCGCCACGGGCACCAGAATGTCGAGGCGAATCCACACGTCGAGCAGACTGGTGATGTCCTGCGGCGTGCTGTCCAGTTGTTGGGCGGCCAGTTGCGTGCGCAGTTCGTTGAGGCTCAGTGTGCCTTGGTCGAAGTGCTCGCACAGTGGCTCCAGAAGTGCCCAGTGTTCAGCGAGGGCGCGCAAGACGCGCTTGGGTTCGATCATCGGAATGGCCGGCTGGTTGGCGATTAAAAGCCGCGATTGTACTGCATCACGAAGGATGCGATTCACTCTCGGGACGGGCTGTCGCTTTTTTCAAGGTAAAGAGCATGGATAAAGCGCCAGGCTCAAGACTATCGATCAACAGCGAGCGATCTTGAGCGAAGGGCGGTAGAATCGGCGCACTTCAGTTATCCACAAGTGGCCGACCTTTGCTTATCGAGTCCCGCCGCCGCGCCTATTTGAACGCCATGCAGGTGGTCAATTGGCTGCCGCGCACCGAATTGCCCTTCGCTGCCCCTTCGCGGCCCGAGCTGCTGGACATGCCCGAGCCCGAAATCGAGGCGCCGGTTGTGGCTGCGCCTCAGGCCGAAACCCCGGTGCAGCCTGCCGTGCGCCCCACCGAGCGGCAGAAGATCGAAGTGCCGCGACCTTCGTCGCCGAGTACTCGAGCCAGCACAAAACCGGTCGAGGAGGCGGACGACACGCCGGTGGTCGCCAAACCTGCGCCAGTGCCCCCCCCGCGTTTCGCCCTGCAACTGCTGCGCGCCGGGCGTTGCCTGCTGCTGGTGGAGTTACCCACAGGTGAATCCTTCCAGAGCCGCGATCCGGCGTATCTCTTGCTCAAGGACATGTTGCGTGCCGCCGGTCTGCCGGATGCGCCGCAGATCGTCGGCGAGCCGGTGCGCTGGCCGTGGTTGAATCGCGGCACGATGGATCAGGGGCCGGAAGCTGCGCGCGACTTCGTGCAAGGTTTTCTTTCGGTACAAATGGAAGCGGCGCCGTGCGCCTGCCTATGGCTGATCGGCCTGCCGGCGGTGCGTTTTGCCGGTGAAGCTGACGCCGAAGCGTTCAATCGTGAATTGCAGATCGAAGGTCTGGGCCCGGCCTGGGCCATTCCCGGTCTGGAATTGTTAATGGAAGAGCCACAGCGCAAAGCCGCTGTGTGGCAAGCCATGCGTCGGCTGATGGCGCGCTGGAAAGAATCGAATGAGTGACGCTGTAACGTTCCGCCCGATGACCGAGGCGGACCTGGACGCTGTACTGAAGATTGAGTTCGCCGCCTACAGCCACCCGTGGACCCGTGGGATTTTTCTCGACGGCCTGGGCAAATACCAGATCTGGTTGATGTTCGAAGGTCAGCAGCAGGTCGGTCACGGCGTGGTGCAAATCATTCTGGATGAGGCGCACCTGCTCAACATCACGGTTAAACCGGAGAATCAGGGGCGTGGGCTGGGGCTGACGTTGCTGGAGCATCTGATGTCGCGGGCTTATGCCGCCCAGGCGCGCGAGTGTTTTCTGGAGGTGCGTGACAGCAACCAGTCGGCGTTCCGTTTGTATGAGCGTTATGGCTTCAACGAGATTGGCCGGCGTCGGGATTATTATCCGGCGGTGGGTGGGCGTGAAGATGCGGTGGTCATGGCCTGCACCTTGGTTGACTGATCCCACTCATGTATGGCTGAGCCCCCTGTAGGAGCTGCCGAAGGCTGCGATCTGTTGATCTTGCTTTGGATGTTGAACAACAAGATCAAAAGATCACAGCCTTGGGCAGCTCCTACAGGGATTGCGTTACTGCAGGTAATCAGCGATTGCCATCCAACGGTTCGCGCCGCGCCAGCTCTGCTTCATCCAGACCATTGCCGCCGCCGATATCGTCTTCATCAACCACGCTCAAATCCCAGTCCGCAGGATTGTCTTCACCGGATTCCTTCGCATCCCGTGCGCCATCCTCATGAATCAGCGTTTCCGGGCTCATGTCATCGTCGGTCGGCTCATGGTCGGCAGTCGACGCGCCAGTGAGACCCGCTTCACGCACGCGCTCTTCTGGCATCAGTTGCTTGCGCTCCTGCTCCGGCAGTTCGTCGCCGATTTTCGCGCTGGGCTGTTCGTCGTCGAAATCCAGCTCGTGCATCGAACCCATCCGATCTTCGTTATCATCGATGGGTTCCGGTTGCACCGCATCGTAAGGGCGTCGTGAATCAGTCATGGCAAATCCTCATAGTGTGGGCCTTACTAAGGTGGACTCGCCGGGCACACGAGAATTCCAACAAAAACACTTGCGATCCTTTCGTGACCCCGACTGACGGTCGTCTGTCAAAGCAGCGCATCTTTCTTGAGGCCTTACAGCATGCATGACTTACAAGACCTGATTGATAACAACGAGCGTTGGGCTGACGCGATCACCAAGGAAGACCCGGATTTCTTCGCCAAGCTGGCGCGTCAGCAAACCCCTGAATATCTGTGGATCGGCTGTTCCGACGCACGGGTGCCGGCCAACGAAATCGTCGGCATGTTGCCGGGCGATTTGTTCGTACACCGCAATGTCGCCAACGTCGTGCTGCACACCGACCTCAATTGCCTGTCGGTGATCCAGTACGCGGTCGATGTGCTCAAGGTCAAACACATTCTGGTCACTGGCCACTACGGTTGTGGCGGTGTGCGGGCGTCGATGCAGGATCGTCAGCTCGGTCTGATCGACGGCTGGCTGCGCTCGATCCGTGACCTCTATTACGACAAGCGTGACGAACTGGCCAAGCTGCCGACCGAAGAAGAGCGGGTCGATCGCATGTGCGAGCTCAACGTGATCCAGCAAGTGGCCAACGTCGGCCATACCAGCATTGTGCAAAACGCCTGGCATCGCGGGCAGAGCCTGTCGATCCACGGTTGCATCTACGGCATCAAGGATGGGCGCTGGAAAAGCCTGAACGCGACCATCAGCGGTTTCGAGCAATTGCCGCCGCAGTATCGCTTGCGTCCTGTCGGGGCGCCGTAGCCGCCGAAGGTTGCCGCGCGGATCAGCGTGAGCCTTGCCGTCGCCAGCGCTGTAAAAAGTGCTGGCCCTCGATGCTCGGGGGTTCGTTGTAACCGGTGATCCACCCACGGCAACGTACAGAACCGCAATCGCAGGCAAACTGACGCAGCAGTTTGTCTTCGGTGGCGGCGTAATCCATGGTCAGCCGCTCACCCCTGTGGATATCTTTCAACGCCCACAGCCACAGTTCGCTCATGTCGAGAAATACGTTCGGGTCGCAGGCGTGTTCGAGTGCTCCGCAAAAGCGTGGATCGTAGACGTGGATACCGTTCAACAGCTGTCGGGTCTGTCGACAGCGGTAGGGCAGTAACTGTCCAGACACCCTGCACATTCGGCAGGTGCGCTGAAATTCCCGACGCGCCGCGACGCCTGTCGGGGTGCCGTGCTCATCGTGGAAGACTTCGAAGTCGGCGCTGGACGGAAACCCGAGGCGCACCGGGAGGCCAGCGAAGGGATAGATACCTTCGGTATCGCGTGGAACAGATCCAGCAATCGCATGGGTATTCATAACAGTCCTTGTTGCAAGGAGGGCGCGACTTCCTTTATCTGACGTCCTGTCAGCGCGGCGCCACTATTCTTTGGATCCAATGTAGTTGTAATAGGTATAGACGGTCTACTGTCAGATCTGACAGGCGAGATAGACGCTTTCCCGCGTCAGTCATGGCTGACACGGGAATGACATCAACGCGATTACAGGTGTGGAGCGGGGGCCGCAGTGGCGGGCAGCGGGGCTTTGAGCTGTTTCAGTTGAGCCTTGACCGGTGGTGTGGCGCACTGGGTGGCGGCTTGCTCCGGGGTCAGGTTGCGAATGGAGGTGTAGAACAACTCGCAGGTTTTGACCTTTTGCGTGACTTGCCAGGTCTGCGTGCACGTACTGAGCGTGCTCTGCGCATCGCTGTCCGGTTTGCTGCCCATGTCGGCCTGCCAGCAGGCGGCGCTCAAATCCTGCCCCATTACCCTCAGGCCTGCCGCGTCAGCCTTGGCTTGCGCATCGTCGCCGGTGTAGCTTTTGGGATCGGCGGCGTACCAGATGTAGCTGGGGTGGTTCGAACCCAGCACCGGCACGTTCACCCCTGTGCTGGGGCTGATGGTCGCCAGGCCGAGGACGCTCACGGTCGGACCGTATTGCTGCTTGATCCAGTTCCTCACCGGTGCACCGAACGCCACCATCGGCAGCGTCTTGCCGCTGGCGGTCTGGCTGAACTGCTTGACCAGCGTGGTCTGGTAGTCCTTGAAGTAGTCATAGACACCCTCCAGGTCACTGCCGGCGTTGGACGGCGCGGCGATCGGGGCGATGTCGATGATGGTCTGATAGGCCGGGGTCTGATCGGCGGGGATGCTATTGACCGTCAACAGCGTTGCCCAGCGGTCGGTGGTATTGGAGCGCAGATAATCCTGAGCCTGGGTCAGCGAGTAATCCGGCGGAAAGTGCAGCAATTCGACGCTTTTACGATTCTCCAGGGCCATGCCCAACGGCAGGAACAGATACCAGCTGTACGCCCATTTGCCATCGGCGTTGAGCTTGCTGGCGCCGGTGTAGGCCAGATCTCCCGCGTCCAGCAGCGCCGACAGCGGTTTGTCGTAGCCCTGCGGCACGCCGCTGATTTCCGCGTAGATCTGGTCGTTATCGGTTTTGACCAGAACCTTCGCATTGGCATAGCCGTCGCGTTGCACGCTCTGGGTCAGGTAATGCGCGACGGTCTGCTCCAGCGTCCAGTTGCGGAAGCAAATCACGCTGCAGTTGTTGGGGTAGGCGAACAGACGTGTGACGCGCTCGGTGCTGCCCAGTTTCAGGTCGACATCGGCGTGGGCGGCGGCGCTCAGTGTCAGCGCGGCGAGGGTAAGTCCTGCGAGTTTGAACATGCTCAGATCCTTTTCAGCGTGGTTCCCGGTTGCGGGGCGGGTACATACTGAAACCACGGGTGTCGCGCGGTCTAGTGGGCAGTAGAAAAGTTATCGAGTGAGTCGTTGCAAACGTGGGAGTGAGCCTGCTCGTGATAGCAGGCTCACTCCCACATTGGTTTTATATGGTGAGGTCGAACGCTTTACGGCATCACCGGCGGCGTATACGCCAGTGTCGTCCCGAGCGCCCACAGCAACAGCAGCACCAGCGGTGTATGCACCAGCAATTGCACGAACGAGAAACCGATCAGGTCCCGCGCCTTCAAGCCGAGCACGCCCAATAGCGGCAGCATGTAGAACGGGTTGATCAGGTTCGGCAAGGCTTCCGCCGCGTTGTAGATCTGCACCGCCCAGCCGAGGTGGTATTGCAGATCGTTGGCGACTTGCATCACGTACGGCGCTTCGATGATCCACTTGCCGCCGCCGGACGGGATGAAGAAACCGAGAATCGCCGAGTACACGCCCATCAGCAGCGCGTACGTGTCGTGCGAGGCGATGCTGACGAAGAACGTCGAGATGTGGTGGGCCAGGGTTTGCGCGTCGGCGCCTTTGACGGTGGTCATCAGCGCGGCAATCGAGCCGTACAGCGGAAACTGGATCAGCACGCCGGTGGTGGTCGGCACCGCGCGGGCGACTGCATCGAGGAAGCTGCGCGGACGCCAGTGCAGCAATGCGCCGAGCATGATGAACAGGAAGTTATAGGTGTTGAGCCCGGAAATCGCGGTAATCGCCGGTTTCGTCGAGAACTCGTGGAACAGCCATCCCGCCGCCAGCAGCACCAGCACGATGATCAGCAGCGGACTGTGTTCCAGCCATTCGCCAGGGCGCGTGCGCGGTTGCAGCGGCGGCAGGTTGAAGGCCGGGTCGATACCGCAGGCCTCGGCGCTGCGCGCAGAGTTCGGGCCGGGGGCGGTGGCGTAGGCAATGATGATCGAAACCACGATCAGCGCCAGCAACATCACGCCGGACTGCCAGAGGAAAATGGTTTCGGTGAACGGGATAACGCCAGTGATCGACAGAATCGACGGCGGCAGGCTGCCGGGGTTGGCCTGCAACTGCGCCGCCGACGACGACAGCCCCAGCGCCCACACCGCGCCAAGCCCCAGATACGCGGCGGCGCCAGCTGCACGGTAATCCATTTTCAGATCGGTGCGGCGGGCGAGGGCACGGACCAGCAAACCGCCGAATACCAGCGACAAGCCCCAGTTCAGCAACGAGGCAACCATCGAGATCAACGCGACCCAGGCCACGGCAGAGCGGCCGTTTTTCGGGATACGCGCCAAGCGATCAATCAGTTTAACGGCAGGCGGGGAACTGGCGACCACGTAGCCGCCGATCACCACAAAGGCCATTTGCATGGTGAACGGGATCAGGCTCCAGAACCCGTCGCCAAATGCCATGGCGGCGGCGGTGGGTTTGGCGCCCATGGCCATTGTGGCCAGCGCAACGATGATCACGGCCAACGCCGCGAATACCCAGGAATCGGGAAACCAGCGTTCGGCAAAACTTGAACAGCGCAGGGCAAAGCGTGCAGAGCGGCTATCTTCGATATCAACGGCCACGGGAGTACCTCGGATTTTTTATGGTTATTGTGGTCCGCGGGAGCCGCCGCCCATCTCCACAGCAAAGAGATCCCCAGTGGAAGCGAGCCTGCTCGCGAAGAGGTCGGCACAGTCAACATCGAGGTTGCCTGAACTGACGCTTTCGCGAGCAGGCTCGCTCCCACATGGGGTTCGCTGCGGTTGGTCGGCGTTGCGTCGTCCCTCTGGACAGGCCTGAACAGTAATTCAAGCCAAGCCATTTTGTGAGCAGGTTTTTGCAAAATCGGGACTATGGTCTAACGGGTTGTCCATCGACGCATTTGCGTAGACCATGTGCGCCTTGGTTTTTTGCCTGCCAGAGTTCTTTGCCATGACTGCCCAAAACACGGCCAAACCGGTGCCGTTCAGCCGCTCCGACTACAAGACCCTGGGCCTTGCGGCCCTTGGCGGGGCTCTGGAAATCTACGATTTCATCATCTTCGTATTCTTCGCCCTGACCCTCAGCCAGTTGTTCTTCCCGCCGGAAATGCCCGAGTGGCTGCGTCTGCTGCAAAGCTTTGGAATTTTCGTCACCGGTTACCTGGCGCGGCCGCTGGGCGGGATTCTGATGGCGCATTTCGCCGACCGGATGGGCCGCAAAAAAGTCTTCAGCCTGAGCATCCTGATGATGGCGCTGCCATGCCTGCTGATCGGAATCATGCCGACTTACGCCCAGATCGGTTATTTCGCTCCGCTGCTGTTGTTGGCGCTGCGCATCTTGCAAGGCGCGGCGGTTGGCGGTGAAGTGCCGAGTGCCTGGGTATTCGTCGCCGAGCACGCACCGACCGGGCATCGCGGTTATGCCTTGGGCTTCTTGCAGGCCGGTTTGACCTTCGGCTATCTGATCGGCGCGCTGACCGCGACATTCCTGGCACAAGTATTCACCCCGGCGGAAATTCTTGATTACGCCTGGCGCTATCCGTTCCTGCTGGGCGGCGTGTTCGGTGTGATCGGTGTCTATCTGCGCCGCTGGTTGAGCGAAACCCCGGTGTTCATGGCGATGCAGGCGCAGCGCGAGGCACGGGTCGAGCTGCCGCTGCGTACAGTGCTGCGTGAACATCGACTGGCAATGCTGCCAGCCATGTTGCTGACCTGCGTGCTGACATCGGCAGTGGTGGTGTTCGTGGTCATCACCCCGACCATGATGCAGAAAACCTTCGGCATGACCGCCAGCCACACTTTTGCGCTCAGCGCCCTGGGCATCGTCTTTCTCAACATCGGTTGCGTGATCGCCGGGTTGCTGGTGGATCGCATCGGTGCCTGGCGCACGGTCATGCTGTATAGCGTGCTGCTGCCGCTGGGCATTGGCGTGCTTTACAGCTGCTTGATCATGGGGGGCGGTTGGATTGGTCTGGCGTACGCGGTGGCCGGTCTAGCCTGTGGCGTTGTCGGTGCAGTGCCGTCGGTGATGGTCGGGTTGTTCCCGGCGCGTATTCGGGTCTCCGGTATTTCCTTCACCTACAACATTGCCTACGCCGCTTGGGCGAGTATCACGCCGTTGTTGCTGATCGGTCTGATGCCATGGAGCCCGTGGATCTGCGTAATCTTCTGCGCGGTGATGGGCGCAGTGGGTGTGCTGAGTGCGGCGTACTTTGGCGCGCGGATGCCGCGCACGGGGCCATGTCAGGTTGCCGGAACTGCCTGACTCGCAGAGCCCGAACTATTTTTGACTGACGAGTCTCAATCGCTCTTCAGAAAAGCTGTCCAAGGCCGATGGTTAGGCTGTATCCCGCTTTCCACCCTGCCCATCGGTGCTTTCCCATGTTCAATAAACGCTTGAAGCAAGAGCTGGCTGCTCTTCGTGAAGAACTCTCCAGCCTTGTGCAAGTAAAGGAAAGCCTGGAAAGCGAGATGATGGTGCTGACCCTCGAGCCGGATGGACGGGTTCAGTCGGTCAACCAGAACTTCCTCGACGAGATGTTCTACAAGAGCCATGACCTGATTGGCCGGGCCATCGATGACATCGTCCCGGCCCATGTGAAATCCGACGAATTCCATCAGCGCTTCAAGAGCGCCATGACTCGCGGCGAGCATTTCGCTGGCGCTGTGCGACTGCTGCGTGGCAATGGTGACGAGGCCTGGTTGCGCTCGATCGTGCAGCCGGTACGTTCTTCGGATGGGCGGATCAAGCACATCTCGATCTTCTCCAGCGACCTGACCCGCACGATCGAAGCCTCCCGCGAGCATGAAAACCTGATCGGTGCACTGGTGCGTTCCACCGCGGTGATCGAGTTCGATTTGAACGGTAACGTGCTCAACGCCAACGAACGCTTTCTCAGCGGCATGGGTTACAGCCTGGCGCAGATCAAGGGCAAACATCACCGCATGTTCTGCATGCCCGAAGAGTACAACAGTGCCGAGTATCAGAATTTCTGGCGTCGTCTGAACAACGGCGAGTTTGTAGCTGCCCGTTTCAAACGTATCGACAGCCATGGTCGTACAGTGTGGCTGGAGGCCTCCTACAATCCGGTGGTCGATGCCAACAACAAACTGTACAAAGTGGTGAAGTTCGCCACGGTGATTACCGATCAGGTCAATCGCGAACAAGCTGTCGCCGACGCGGCCAGCATTGCCTACAGCACCTCGCAACAAACCGACAGCACTGCCCAGCGCGGCACGACTGTAGTGACCGAAGCGGTCAACGTGATGCGCGATTTGTCGCGGCACATGCAGGCCGCCGGTGAAGGCATTGAAGCGCTGAACGAGCAGTCGCTGGTGATTGGCACGATCGTCAAAACCATCAGCGGCATCGCTGAACAGACCAACCTGCTGGCGCTCAACGCCGCGATCGAAGCGGCCCGCGCCGGTGAGCAGGGCCGTGGTTTTGCCGTGGTAGCCGACGAAGTGCGGCAACTGGCCTCGCGCACTAGCCAGGCGACCGAAGAGATTGTCGGCGTCGTGCGGCAGAACCAGGAAATGGCGCGTAACGCCGTGGCGCTGATGACCGACGGCAAGCTCCAGGCCGAGCAAGGGCTGGCGCTGGCGGCGGAGGCCGGAACGGTGATCGTTGAGATTCAGGATGGCGCGCAGAAAGTCGTGAATGCCGTCGGCCAGTTCGCCAATCAACTGTCTAACTGACCTGCACTGATCCAATGTGGGAGCGAGCCTGCTCGCGAAAGCGTCAGTTAACTCCGTAGGGATGTTGACTGACACACCGCTTTCGCGAGCAGGCTCGCTCCCACCGAATCTGTGTTTCTTCAGTGACAGCGCTACAATCAGCTCCTTTTTCCCGGAGCAGATCCCCATGAGCGACTCCCACCGCCGCCCGGTTGCCCTGAACAAAGCCTACCGCCTGCTCAATCACGGCCCGACCGTACTGGTCAGCGCCGCCCATGACGGCCAACGCAACATAATGGCCGCCGCGTGGGCGATGCCACTGGACTTCGAACCGCCGAAAGTCGCCGTCGTCCTCGACAAATCCACCTGGACCCGGCAGTTGCTCGAGGCGTCCGGCACCTTCGTACTCAACGTTCCTTGCGTCAATCAGGCCGATATCGTGCAAACCGTTGGTTCGACCTCGGGTCTGGAAATCACCCAAAGCCAAGGGCAGGACAAGTTTCAGGCCTATGGCTTGCAAACCTTTAGCGGCGACAAGGTTGAAGCGCCGCTGCTCGAGGGATGCGTTGCCTGGCTCGAATGCCGCTTGCTGCCGGAGCCGCGCAATCACGATCAATACGACCTGTTCCTCGCCGAAGTCATTGCCGCCCATGCCGATGAACGGGTGTTCAGCGAAGGACGCTGGCATTTCGAAGGGCACGACGGCCTGCGCACTTTGCACCATGTGGCCGGCGGGCACTTCCTGACGATAGGCGCCCCGGTGGACGGCAAGACGCTGGCGGTGTGAGTTTCGTTGATCTCAATCGCCCAGCGCTTCTCCCTCGCGCCGTGGATCTGCTCCACCTTCCAGCGATGCATTTCCCTGCGCATCCTTGACCCGCACGATGGCTTGGGTGCCGCTGGTCATGTCGATCTCATTCACCGCGTGCCCCTTGTCCTTCAGCGCTTGAATCAGTGCCGGGCTGAACTGGCCTTTTTCCAGTTCGGTTGGGCCGTTGCGGCTGCCGAAGTTGGGGAGGCTGATGGCGCTTTGCGGGTCGAGGTTCCAGTCGAGCAGGCCGACGGTGGTTTTCGCCACGTATTCGATGATTTGCGAACCGCCCGGCGAGCCGACGCTGGCGAGGAATTCACCGCTGTTGCGGTCGAAGATCAGCGTGGGTGCCATCGATGAGCGCGGACGTTTGCCGGGTTCGACGCGGTTGGCGACTTTCTGCCCGTTCTCTTCGGGGATAAACGAGAAGTCGGTCATCTGGTTGTTCAGCAGAAAGCCCTGAACCATCAAGTGCGAACCGAACGCCGCTTCGATGGTGGTGGTCATCGACACAGCGCCGCCGAGATCATCCACCGCGACCACTTGCGAGGTCGAGATGCGCAGTGGCGAACGGTCAGGCGCGTAGGCAACCTGCACGCCCGGCGGTGTGCCCGGTTTGGCGCTGCCCATGCTGCGTTCGCCGATCAGGCTGGCGCGGCTGGCGAGATAGGCCGGATCGACCAGGCCTTTGACCGGCACCGGCACGAAGTCAGTATCGGCGACGTATTGCGCACGGTCGGCATAGGCCAGGCGTTCAGCCTCGGCGATCAGGTGCACGGCTTGCGGCGCCGGTTCGAAGCCGGCGGGTTTGTCGGTCTTCAGCGGTTTCAACGGTGCCAGCGCCAAGCGCGGATCGCGGGTCTCCAGTGCCTGCAAGGTGCCGAGGATCTGCGCCACGGCGATCCCGCCCGATGACGGTGGCGGCATGCCGCAGACCTGCCAGCGTTTGTAGTCAGTGCACAAGGGCGCGCGCTCCTTGGCTTTGTAACCTTGAAGATCGTTCAACGACAGGCTGCCGGGATTGGCGTGGCCCTGCACCTTGGCGACGATCTCCTCGGCGATCGGGCCTGTGTACAGCGCATCGGCACCTTCGCTGGCAATGCGTTTGAGCACGGCAGCCAAGGGCGGGTTTTGCAGTCGAGTGCCGACGGCTTTGACGCTGCCATCGCCATTAAGAAAGTAAGCAGCCATGTCTGGCGAGCGGCGGATCACCGGATCGGATGCCAGCAGCGAATACAGGCGCGGGGAAATCGCAAAACCTTGTTCGGCCAGTTTGATCGCCGGTTCAAACAGCTTGGCCCAGGGCAGGCGACCGTGCTGTTTATGCGCCATCTCCAGTGCACGCAATACGCCCGGTGTACCCACTGAACGCCCGCCGATTTGCGCTTGCGGGAACGGCATCGGTTTACCGTCCGCTTGCAGGAACAGTTTCTCGGTGGCGCCGGCCGGCGCGGTTTCGCGGCCGTCATAAGTGCGCACCTGTTTGCCATCCCACAACACAATCATCGCACCGCCACCGATGCCGGAAGATTGCGGCTCCACCAGCGTCAACACCGCTTGCATCGCAATCGCAGCATCAATCGCCGAACCGCCCTGACGCAGCATTTCCCGACCCGCTTCCGCGGCCAGCGGATTGGCCGCGGCCGCCATGTGTTTGCTGGCGTGACGGGTTTGCAGGTCGGTGCGATAACCGGAGGCGGCTTCCGGTGCCAGCGGCAGGGTCGAGGAGGGCGGGGCGTTGCACGCGGTGAGTGACAGGGCGCTGATGATCAGCGTCAGGGCAGGCAGGCGAAAGCGGCTCAAGGGCAAGGCTGAAAACACGCGGGCTCTCCGTCCGTGGATAAAAAGTCTGAGGGACTTTATCGACCGACCGGTCGCGACGCAAACCGGTGGACATTATTGTCTTTCTTTTCAGAGCGGATGTTCGCTAGGGTCAATGTCAAATTCATCGAACTGAAACAAGCCCCTGTGGGAGCGAGCCTGCTCGCGAATACGGTGTATCAGCCAGCCTTGATATTGAATGAAACACCGCTTCGCGAGCAGGCTCGCTCCCACAAATACAAAACCTACAAGAGGCCAGTAATGCACAGCGAGTTCCCCACCGAGTCCAGCTACCGCGACCATGATCTTGCCAAAGTTGCTGGCGGGCTCCGTTGTCCTGCCGGATCCCTGCGGTCCAGGAGCCGCCGCCGTGCGGATGCTTCCAAGGCCAGTCTTCGTCGAAGAGGGATTTGAATCGAGCCGGGGGAGCTTGTCGGTCAATAGGGGAGTGGGGCGAACCGAACGATTGAGTTACAGGCGCCTGGCTTCACGAAAAATCCAATTCGTACCAGGATCGAATCCGTTTCCTGCGGCGCTTTCTCGGCCTGGCGGAACAGGAGATTACCGAGACTTTTCTACAGGCATAAAAAAACGGCCTACCTTTCGGTAAGCCGTTTTTAGTACTTGGTGGCTACACAGGGACTTGAACCCCGGACCCCAGCATTATGAATGCTATGCTCTAACCAACTGAGCTATGTAGCCAAGTGGCGCGCATTATTCCCCTGAAATGGAAAAGCGTCAAGCGTAAATTTAAAATATTTCTTCTTATTTTCAACCGCTTATCCTCCGGCCCCGAAAATCGTGCCGGGCAGGGCATCAACGAAGCTGAAATCTCGCGGTGTTGGTACTCAAGGCATGACTGCCCTGACTCAAGGTGTCCGCCGCCAGATTCACAGCGCGCGCGCCTTCGAGCAATCGCACTGCTGCCTGATCGACTTGCTGAATACTGCTGCTGACCTCGTCGGCGGTGCTCGCTTGCTCTTCAACCGCCGTGGCGATCTGCGCCAGGGTGTCGGTGACGCTTTGCACGGCGCTGGCAATTTCCCCCAGGCGTTCGCCCAGCCCGGTCACGGCTTCGGCGTCCGTTTGTGCCTGGCCACAGGCTGCTTCCATCAGGCTCACGGCTTCGTTGACCGTGGCACGCAGGCTGTCGACCGTGCCGGCGATCTGCGCGGTGGACGATTGCGTGCGTTGCGACAGGCTACGCACCTCATCGGCGACCACGGCGAAACCGCGACCCTGTTCCCCGGCGCGCGCGGCTTCGATGGCTGCGTTGAGCGCGAGCAGGTTGGTCTGCTCGGCCACCCCGCGAATGGTGTCGACCACCAATTGAATCTGCTGCCCTTGCTCACTGACCCGGCCTAGCGCGGCTGCGGTGTCGTTCAAGCGTTGGTTGAGCTGCTGAATGCTCGCTGTGGTGCGCTGACTGTCGCGGCTGCTGTCGGCGGCGATACGGCGGGTGTGTTGAGCGCTGCCAGAGGCCTGCTCGCAGCTCTGTGCGACGCCTTGGGAGGTCGCGGCCAGTTGTGTGGCCGCAGCGGCGATCTGACTGATTTGCAACTGCTGTGCTTCGACTTCGCTGAGGGCACCGCTGGAATGATCGTTGAGGCTGCGAACCGCGTTGCTCAGTTGTGAAGTCTCGTGATCGACGCCGATCATACTGGTGCGCAATTGCACCACGGCGACGTTGAGTGCGGTGCTGATCGCCGCCAGTTCGTCGTGTCCCACGACCGGTACTTGCAGGCTCAGATTGCCGTCGCGCAGGGCTTCGGCAAGTACGGTGATGCCGCTGGCGCTGCGGCGGATCGAGGCTTGCAGGCAGATGAACAGGTACAGCGCCACCAGCAGCAGACAGCCGAATATCGCCGCGACGATGATCAGCTGGCGAACCGCCGAGCCGTGATGGTCTTCGAGGCGCTGATCCAGCGACATCAGCGATTGCTGGCGCAGAGAGGCGAGGTCAGCCAGCAACGCATCAAGGCTGCGCTCGAAGTCTTCCGGTTTGAGATTGATGCTGCCACCGAACACCCCGTCGTCCAGCACTTTGAGGCCGTTGTCCAGGCGCTTGAGGCTGTCGTGGTATTGGCTGGCCCAGGATTGCAGGCCTGTGGGCAGGCGCGCTTCCAGCAAGCCTGCGGTTTTCACCAACTGCTCACGGGCATCGCCGATGCGGCTGCGCAGGTCGCGCAACTGCAAGCGACTTTGCAAAGTGAACTGACCGGACACCACCGACGCCTGACCGACCGCCGCGAGGCGCCCGACCCGTTCGATCAGGTCCGGTGCATGCTGCGTGGAAATCTGCGTCAGCAGATAGGTTTCCAGCCATGGCGCGAGGGTCAGGCGATTGTCCATGACGATTTGCTCGCGCAGTGCTTGCAGGGCGCTGAGGGCGTTGGTGAAACGGTCGTAACCGTCCGGCCACCAGCCGACGCCGCTGAGGCTTTTCGAGTCCAGGCCGCCGAGCGCGGTTTGCAACGCCTGATAACGGGTGAGGGTTTCGCCTTCGGCGCCCTCGTTATTCAGCGCATTGCCCAAGTCAGTGGTGGCTTGCTGGACAGCTGGCTGCACAGCATCGAACGCAGCCATGGCGGCGAGCGTCGCGGGTGTCGGCTGACGATTGGTTTCCGTGGCACGCCAACGCGCTGCGCGGTCGCGCTGGGCCGCGAGCAGGTTGTCGAGCGCATCCAGCGCGAGCAACTGACGCACGCCGGCACGTTCGCCGGAAATCAGATTGAGTTTGTCGCGATAGTCCTGGCCGATCATCAACAGGCTGCCGGCCAACGGCAAAATGAATAGCAGAAACAACAACTGGAATTTACGTGCGAAGCCAAACCGCCCCAGCAACTTGATCCCCGGTGAAAGGAAAGCCTGCATGCCCCATGACTCCTCTGGACACCACGCACCAATGGCGTGCATCGCGGTCGGTCGACGTTGATGTTGTGCCCTGCTAAAAGGCCTCGAAAGTTCACTCTCGTTCGCTCTGTGGGCAAACTTTGTAGCGAAACTTCCCATTGTCGATCACCTTTGTAAGGCGACCGCGTTCAAGCCAAGAAGCAAGGCAAGATTCAGACCATGGCGTTGCGCTATCACCTGGTCAATGACGAACAGTCAGTTAGTTAGCTGGCTAAGGGGATAGCCTTGGCGCACCGAAAAATGGCACATTGACGCACCTGCCTGCGTGCACCCATCTGCTGTCCGGAAATTTCCATGGCTATCAGCAACGCTCCGACCGCCACTGTTTCGGCGTCCGCTCCACCCCAAAGCAGCCCACTGGTGATGCGCATCATCGGCGCAGTGGCACTGGCGCATCTGATCAATGACTTGATCCAGTCGGTTTTGCCGTCGATCTACCCAATGCTGAAGGCCAGCTACGGCCTGACCTTCACCCAGATCGGGCTGATCACTCTGACCTTCCAGCTGACCGCTTCGCTGTTGCAGCCGTGGGTCGGGTATCACACTGATCGGCACCCGAAACCATGGCTGTTGCCGGCGGGCTCCATTTGTACGCTGATCGGCATCGTGATGATGTCGGTAGTCGGCAGTTTTCCAATGATTCTGCTGGCGGCGGCGCTTATCGGCATCGGCTCCTCGACCTTTCACCCCGAGGCGTCGCGGATCGCGCGACTGGCCTCGGGTGGGCGCTTTGGTCTGGCGCAATCGACCTTCCAGGTCGGCGGTAACGCCGGTTCCGCGTTCGGTCCATTGCTGGCGGCAGCAATCATCATTCCGTTCGGTCAGGGCAATGTGGCGTGGTTCGGTTTGTTCGCGGTGTTTGCGCTGTTCGTGCTGTACCGCATCAGTCGCTGGTACGCCCATCACTTGAACCTTTTCAAACTCAAGGCGGGCCAGGCGGCGACTCACGGGCTGTCAAAGGGCAGGGTGACCAGTGCGCTGGTGGTACTCGGCCTGCTGGTGTTCTCCAAGTACTTCTACATGGCCAGCCTAACCAGCTATTTCACGTTCTACCTGATCGAGAAGTTCGACCTGTCGGTGGCCAGCTCGCAGTTGCACCTGTTCCTGTTCCTTGGTGCGGTGGCGGCGGGCACGTTCTTCGGCGGGCCGATTGGCGACAAGATCGGGCGTAAGGCTGTGATCTGGTTTTCGATTCTTGGAGTGGCACCGTTTACGCTGCTGATGCCTCACGTCGATCTGTTCTGGACCAGTGTGCTCAGCGTGATAATCGGCTTTATCCTCGCTTCGGCGTTCTCGGCGATTGTGGTGTACGCGCAAGAGTTGGTACCGGGGAATGTCGGGATGATTGCCGGGATCTTTTTCGGTCTGATGTTCGGTTTTGGCGGGATTGGCGCTGCGTTGCTTGGGCATCTGGCGGATGTGCACGGGATTGAATACGTGTATTTCCTGTGCTCGTTCTTGCCGTTGTTTGGGGTGTTGGCGATTTTCTTGCCGCGCACCAAAAAGCCCTGATTTACGCATTACCCATTGCAGGAATGTGTTGGGCCATAAATTTCAGACACAAAAAAGCCGCGTATCAAACGCGGCTTTTTCATGGGTGCAGATTTTATACGTTGAAGCGGAAGTGCATCACGTCGCCGTCTTTGACGATGTAGTCCTTGCCTTCCAGACGCCATTTACCGGCCTCTTTGGTGCCGGCTTCGCCCTTGTACTGGATGAAGTCGTTGTAGGCGATCACTTCGGCGCGGATGAAGCCTTTTTCGAAGTCGGTGTGGATCACGCCAGCAGCCTGAGGTGCAGTGGCACCGACTTTGACGGTCCAAGCGCGGACTTCTTCGACGCCGGCGGTGAAGTAGGTCTGCAAGTGCAGCATTTCGTAACCGGCGCGAATGACGCGGTTCAGGCCAGGCTCTTCCAGGCCCAGGGCCTCGAGGAACATGTCCTTCTCTTCACCGTCTTCGAGCTCGGCGATCTCTGCTTCGATCTTGTTGCAGACCGGAACAACGATGGCGCCTTCTTCTTCGGCGATGGCGCGGACAACGTCCAGGTGCGGGTTGTTCTCGAAACCGTCTTCAGCGACGTTGGCGATGTACATGACCGGCTTGGTGGTCAGCAGGTGGAAGCCTTTGATCACTGCTTTTTCGTCAGCGCTCATGGACTTCATCAGGCTGCGCGCAGGCTTGGCTTCGGTGAAGTGAGCGATCAGTTGCTCCAGCAGAGCCTTCTGAACGACCGCGTCCTTGTCACCGCCCTTGGCATTGCGCGCGACTTTCTGCAGTTGCTTCTCGCAGCTGTCGAGGTCGGCGAAGATCAGTTCCAGGTCGATGATTTCGATGTCGCGTTTCGGGTCGACGCTGTTGGAAACGTGGATCACGTTTTCGTCTTCGAAGCAGCGCACCACGTGAGCGATGGCGTCGGTTTCGCGAATGTTGGCGAGGAACTTGTTGCCCAGGCCTTCACCTTTCGAGGCGCCGGCAACCAGGCCAGCGATGTCGACGAATTCCATGGTGGTCGGCAGGATGCGCTTGGGATTGACGATGGCCGCCAGTGCGTCCAGACGTGTATCGGGCATCGGCACGATGCCGCTGTTAGGCTCGATCGTGCAGAAGGGGAAGTTCTCGGCCGCGATGCCGGATTTGGTCAGCGCGTTGAACAGGGTGGACTTGCCGACGTTAGGCAGGCCGACGATGCCGCAATTGAATCCCATGGTGTTTCCCCTCGGATAAGAGTCAGGCCTTCTGGCTGTGCAGGTTTTTCATCGCACGGTTCCATTCTCCGGCGAGGATATCCGGCAGCACGCCGAGGGCAAAGTCGATGCTGGCATCGAGTTTTTCCTGTTCGGCGCGTGGCGCACGACCCAGGACGAAATTTGAAACCATACTGGCGACGCCCGGGTGGCCGATGCCAAGCCGCAGACGGTAGAAAGTATTCTGATTGCCCAGTTGCGCGATGATGTCGCGTAACCCGTTGTGACCGCCATGGCCGCCGCCCTGCTTGAGCTTGGCGACGCCCGGAGGCAGGTCGAGTTCGTCGTGCGCCACCAGGATTTCTTCAGGCTTGATGCGGAAAAAACCGGCGAGTGCCGCCACGGCCTGGCCGCTGCGGTTCATGTAGGTGGTGGGAATCAGCAGACGAACATCCTGACCTTGATGCGAATAGCGCCCGGTCAGGCCGAAATATTTGCGATCGGCGACAAGGTTCACACCTTGTGCGGCGGCGATGCGCTCAACAAAAAGGGCCCCTGCGTTATGCCGGGTCTGTTCGTATTCAGCGCCTGGATTTCCCAGGCCAACGATCAGTTTGATGGCAGTCACGATAGGGGCCCTTCCTTGGAGTGGTGGATAACATCGCCGCAATCAGGGAGAGCGGCGAAAGTGGACGAAAAAAGCTCATTTACCATAGATGTAAACTCCGCGTTCTCGCCCGCTTTCTCGCTACGTTCCAGTCCGCGATGTTACTTGATCACTCCGGCGTCACAGAGTGAATTACTCTGCTGCGCCTTCTTCGGTAGCTTCTGGAGCAACACGTGGAGCGTGGACGTTGGCAACAGCCTTGTCATCGCCGTGTGCCAGAGCAACGAACTCAACACCTTTAGGAGCTTTGAGGTCCGACAGGTGAATGATGGTGCCGATTTCTGCTTTCGACAGGTCGACTTCGATGAACTCAGGCAGATCTTTCGGCAGGCAGGTCACTTCGATTTCCGAAGTAACGTGCGAGATTTCGCCGCCTTTCTTCACTGGAGCTTCTTCACCAACAAAGTGCACAGGCACGATAGCGGTCAGTTTCTGACCTGCTACAACGCGTACGAAGTCAGCGTGCAGAACGTGGCCTTTCGACGGGTGACGTTGCAGAGCTTTGATGATGACGTTCTGCTTGGTGCCACCAACGTTCAGCTCGATGATGTGGCTGTAAGCCGCGTCGTTTTCAAGCAGTTTGGCAACTTCTTTGGCCAGCATGCTGATGGATTCAGGGGCTTTTTCGCCACCGTAAACAACAGCTGGAACCAGAGCGGCGAGACGACGCAGGCGGCGGCTCGCACCTTTCCCCAGGTCGGAACGCACTTCAGCATTCAGAGTAAAATCGTTCATTTTGTATCTCCAAAATAGCCATGACCGAGCGGCGTTTGCGACCAGCGCCTAACACGGTATGGGCAAAAAAGCCCCGCCCCGACAGGAATGCCGGGGCGGGGCGCTTTTCGTCAACGAGACATTTCGAGAAGGGCAGGGCCCTTAGCGGAACATCGCGCTGATCGATTCTTCATTGCTGATGCGGCGAACCGCTTCGGCAACTACCGGTGCAATATCCAGTTGACGGATACGTGCACAGGCTTGTGCTGCAGCGGACAGCGGGATGGTGTTAGTCACCACCAGCTCGTCCAGCACGGAATTTTCGATATTCTCGATGGCCCGACCCGACAGCACAGGGTGTGTGCAGTAGGCAAAGACCTTGGCTGCGCCATGCTCTTTCAGGGCCTTGGCCGCGTGGCACAGAGTGCCGGCGGTATCGACCATGTCATCGACCAGAATACAGGTACGCCCTTCGACATCACCGATGATATGCATCACTTCAGAGTGATTGGCTTTCTCACGGCGTTTGTCGATGATCCCGAGATCAACACCCAGCGACTTGGCAACAGCACGTGCACGCACGACGCCACCAATGTCAGGGGAAACGATCATCAGGTTTTCGAAGCGCTGATCTTCAATGTCATCCACCAGAACCGGGGAGCCGTAGATGTTATCTACCGGAATATCGAAGAAACCCTGAATCTGGTCAGCATGCAGATCAACCGTGAGAACACGGTCGATGCCGACTACGGTAAGCATGTCAGCGACGACTTTCGCGCTGATAGCCACACGTGCGGAACGCGGACGGCGATCCTGACGGGCATAACCAAAATAAGGAATAACAGCAGTGATACGAGTAGCCGAGGAGCGGCGGAAGGCGTCAGCCATCACTACCAGTTCCATCAGGTTATCGTTGGTCGGAGCGCAAGTCGGCTGAATAATGAAAACGTCTTTACCACGAACATTTTCATTGATCTCGGCAGTAATTTCGCCGTCGGAAAATTTGCCGACAGAGATGTCACCGAGAGGGATATGCAGCTGACGTACAACACGCCGAGCCAGATCGGGGTTAGCGTTCCCCGTAAAGACCATCATCTTGGACACGCGCAGTACCTAGAGGCTGAGGGTAACCTGGATGAGTATGGAAAATGGCAGGGGCGGCTGGATTCGAACCAACGCATGGCAGGATCAAAACCTGCTGCCTTACCGCTTGGCGACGCCCCTGTATCTGTTGCATCAAGTGCCGAGCACCTGGTTCCTTTAGAGCAGACTTTGCAGCTTGCGATGCAACATCGAAATGTTGCTTCCTTTCGCTACAAACCCTGTAAGGGTCTCTGTCAGAAGGGCCGAGACTTTATCAGCTTCAGCTTTGTTTGGGAAGCCCCCAAACACACAACTTCCAGTTCCGGTGAGCTTTGCTTCGGTAAATTTACCTAACAAATCCAATGCGTTACGTACCTCTGGATAACGCCTTGCAACCACCGGCAAGCAGTCATTTCGACTGTTTCCCTCGGGAACGGGGCGCACTTTAATGGGCGGCGTGTTACGTGTCAACAAAGGATCGGAAAAAATTTCTGCCGTACTTACAGAGACTTGCGGCACGAGCACCAGATACCACGGTTCTTCAGGGTTCACCGGAGTGAGTTTCTCGCCCACGCCCTCGGCAAACGCCGCGTGACCACGGACGAAAACCGGAACATCGGCGCCTAGCGACAAACCCAGTGCCGCCAGCCGATCTTCATCCCAGCCCAGTTGCCACAGATGATTGAGACCCAGCAAAGTCGTCGCGGCATTTGAGCTGCCGCCACCAATGCCGCCGCCCATGGGCAGAACCTTGTCGATCCAGATGTCGATGCCCAGCGCACAGCCGGACTGTTGCTGAAGCATTTTCGCCGCACGCACGATCAGATTGCTGTCATGCGGCACGCCGGCAAATTCGGTATGCAGTTGAATCACGCCGTCATCGCGTACGGCAAAAGTGATTTCATCGCCGTAATCGACAAACTGAAACAAGGTCTGCAACTCGTGATAACCGTCTTCACGGCGACCCAGAATGTGCAACATCAGATTGAGTTTGGCCGGCGAGGGCAGGGTCAGGCGTGCAGCGGTCATGCGTTATTGCCCCAACTTGCGCGGTTGCCAGGTCTTGATCACCAGCGTCACATCGAGGTCGGTGCCGTGCATCTTGATGCGCTCGGGCAGCCAGTAACCGTTTTGTTCGGTGTAAGCGGTGTATTCGACTTTCCAGCCATCCTGTTCAAGGTTGGCCAGGCGGCTGTTGGCATCCAGATTCAGTCGGCTTTTGCTGTTCGGCGCAGGCAGGCCGCGGACCCACCAGGCCAGATTCGACACCGGCAATTTCCAGCCCAACTGCTCTTCGAGCAAAGTCTCCGGCGATTGCGATTCGTAGCGGCCCTGATTGGCGACTTCCAGCGAAACTTTGCCCGGACGCCCGGTCAGGCGTGCCGCGCCACGACCCAGCGGGCCGGACAGGCGAATGTCGTAATAGTCCTGACGCTGTAGCCAGAACAGCGTGCCGCTACCGGAATCTTTCGGTGCCCGGATGCCGATCTTGCCGTCGATCTGCCAGCCGTCGAGGCCGGTCAGCTGTTGTTTGTTCGCCGCCCATTGGGCCGGGCTGCCGTGGCCTTCGACCGATTCACGAGCGCCGAAACCCGCGCAACCGGCGAGCAGGGCGATAAAGCTGAAAACAATAACGTGGCGCAAAAACATGAGTTAAAGAGTCTCGGATCCGGTCAGGCGCTTGATGGTGCTGCGCAGAATGGTGCTGTCGGGCTGATCCTTGAGGAATTTGCCCCAGACTTGTTTGGCTTCACGCTGGTTGCCCTTGACCCACAATACTTCGCCCAGGTGTGCGGCGACTTCGTGGTCAGGGAAACGCTCCAGCGCTTGGCGCAGATATTTCTCGGCGTCGTCCAGATTGCCCAGGCGGAAATTCACCCAGCCGAGGCTGTCGAGTACCGCCGGGTCTTCCGGATTGATCTGGTGTGCCTGCTCGATCAGCGTCTTGGCTTCAGCGTAGCGGGTCGTGCGATCAGACAGGGTGTAGCCCAAAGCGTTCAGCGCCATGGCGTTGTCCGGGTCGCGCTTGATGATCAGGCGCAGGTCTTTTTCCATCTGCGCCAGGTCATTGCGTTTTTCCGCGAGCATGGCCCGGGTGTACAGCAGATTCAGATCGTCGGGGTATTGCAGCAAGGCTTGTTGCAATACCTTCCAGGCCTTGTCGTCCTGTTTGTTGGCAGACAGGGTTTCCGACTCGATCAGATACAGCTGAATCGCGTAATCCGGTTGTTCATCGCGTTCGGCCGCCAGTTTGCTTTGGGCTTCGGCGGTCTTGCCGTTGTTCATCAGGATATCGGCCTGACGCAGCTGTGCCGGCAGATAGTCGTTGCCCGGGCCTACCTGGGCGTACTCGATCAATGCGCCCTGCGGGTCGTTGCGTTCTTCGGCGATGCGCCCCAGGTTCAGGTGCGCCGAATCGACATGGCTTTCCCGAGCGATCAGGTCTTCCAGATAGCCTTTGGCCTCATCCCAGGCCTTGGCTTCCAGGCATACCAGCGCCAGCGAATAACGCAGTTCGTCGTCTTCCGGGTACTGCTGAACGAGGCTGGAGAACTCGGCCTTGGCGTCGTCCATCCGATCCTGCTCAACCAGCATCCGCGCATAAGTCAGGCGCAGACGTTTGTCGTCCGGATATTTCCTGATGCTTTTTTGCAGCAGTGGCAGGGCTTCGTCGCCACGGTTCAACAGCTGAAGCAGACGGGCGCGCAGCAGAATCGGGGCGATTTCGCCATCCTCTGGCGTATTGTCTTCGAGCAGTGCCAGCGCCGCTTTGTTGTCGCCATCCTGTTGCAGGAGCAGGGCCTTGCCGAAAATCAGCTGACTGTTGTTCGGGTGACGCTGCAACAAGCGGTCAAAACTTTTCATCAGACCGTTGCGGGTTTCCTGATCGGTATCAGCCGCCGACAGCGCGAGGAAGTCGAAATGGGTGTCGCCCTTGCCTTGCAGGACTTTCTCCATATAGACCATCGAATCGTCATAACGCCCGGCACGCGCCAGTTGCACGGCGGCGGCGCGTTGCGCTTCGAGGTCGTCCGGCGCGTTTTTCGCCCAGATCAATGCAGTATCCAGCGCAGGCTGATCCGCACCGAGGTATTCAGCGATGCGGAACGCGCGCTCGGAGACGCCCGGATCCTGGGTATTGATGGCCTGAGTCACGTAGTTGTCCAGGGCAATGTCGAAACGATTGCGCTGGCCGGCGAGCTCGGCGCTCAGCAGGCTGAACACGGTTTCTTCACTGAACGAGCTGTAAACCTTGGGTTTTTCAGGCGCAGGGGTGGTGTCTTCAACCGGCGGCGTACCGTCCGGCGACACGGGGGCCAAGGCCTGGCAGCCGCTGAGGAAGACAAATGCGAGGAGCAACGCGGAGGATCTATTCATATAGGAAGAGGACGACTAACCTGCGGTCGGATCATCATGACACAAGCCTTCGGCCAAACATAACCGAGTCTCAATTGTGCCCATTATAGGGGCCGACAATTGGGACAATAGTCTGCGGTAGTTGTTCTGAATCTGACGAAGGTGGACAATTGCCGGCTTCACGTCACCATCAGCGACTTTGAATGGCCTTCCTTGCACTCGGTATCAACCACAAGACTGCTTCAGTAGACGTCCGCGAGCGCGTGGCCTTTACCCCTGAGCAGCTGGTTGAGGCGTTGCAGCAGCTCTGCCGACTTACCGACAGCCGCGAAGCTGCGATCCTCTCCACCTGCAATCGCAGTGAGCTTTATATAGAACAGGATCAGCTGTCGGCAGATATCGTGCTGCGCTGGCTCGCCGACTACCACCATTTAAGCCTCGAAGAGCTGCGCGCGAGTGCTTATGTGCATGAAGATGATGCGGCAGTTCGTCACATGATGCGCGTCGCCTCCGGGCTCGACTCGCTGGTGCTGGGCGAACCGCAGATTCTTGGCCAGATGAAATCGGCCTACGCCGTGGCCCGCGAGGCTGGCACCATCGGTCCGCTGCTCGGGCGTCTGTTCCAGGCAACCTTCAATGCCGCCAAACAGGTGCGTACCGACACCGCCATCGGTGAAAACCCGGTGTCCGTGGCGTTTGCGGCGGTCAGTCTGGCGAAACAGATTTTCAGTGACCTGCAACGCAGTCAGGCTTTGCTGATCGGCGCCGGCGAGACCATCACCCTGGTCGCCCGCCATTTGCATGAGCTGGGGGTCAAGCGCATCGTTGTCGCCAACCGTACGCTGGAGCGCGCAAGCCTCCTGGCTGAGCAGTTTGGCGCCCACGCGGTGTTGCTGTCGGACATTCCGGCGGAACTGGTGCGCAGCGATATCGTTATCAGTTCGACCGCCAGTCAGTTGCCGATCCTCGGTAAAGGTGCGGTCGAGAGCGCATTGAAGCTGCGCAAGCACAAGCCGATCTTCATGGTCGACATTGCCGTTCCCCGGGATATCGAGCCGGAAGTCGGCGAACTCGACGACGTTTACCTCTATAGCGTCGACGATCTTCACGAAGTGGTCGCTGAAAACCTCAAGAGTCGTCAGGGCGCAGCACAAGCGGCCGAAGAAATGGTTTCGGTCGGCGCCAGCGATTTCATGGTGCGCCTGCGCGAACTGGCAGCGGTTGATGTGCTCAAGGCCTATCGTCAACAGAGCGAACGCCTGCGCGACGAGGAGCTGCAAAAAGCCCTGCGCCTGCTGGCCAACGGCGGCAACGCCGAAGATGTGCTGGGGCAACTGGCCCGCGGCCTGACCAATAAACTGTTGCATGCGCCCAGCGTGCAACTGAAAAAGCTTTCTGCCGAAGGCCGCCTCGATGCGCTGGCCATGGCTCAGGAACTCTTTGCCCTCGAGGGCTCACCGGATAGCTTTTCGGATAAAAAACCGCAATGAAAGCGTCACTGCTCAATAAGCTGGACATCCTCCAGGACCGTTTCGAGGAACTGACCGCGCTGCTCGGCGATGCCGAAGTCATTTCCGATCAGACTAAATTCCGCGCCTATTCCAAGGAATACGCCGAACTTGAGCCGGTCGTACACGCCTATAAAAAACTGCTCAGCGTACAAAGCGATCTTGAAGGCGCGCAGGCGCTGCTCAAGGACAGCGACCCGGACATGCGTGAAATGGCTGTGGAAGAAGTCCGCGAAGCCAAAGAATCGCTGATCACGCTGGAAGGCGATCTGCAACGCATGTTGCTGCCCAAGGATCCCAACGACGGGCGCAACGTGTTCCTCGAAATTCGCGCCGGCACCGGTGGCGACGAGGCGGCGATCTTCTCCGGCGATTTGTTCCGCATGTACTCGCGTTACGCCGAGCGACGTGGCTGGCGTGTGGAGATCCTGTCGGAAAACGAAGGCGAACACGGTGGCTATAAAGAAGTCATTGCGCGCATTGAAGGCGACAACGTTTACGGCAAGCTGAAATTCGAATCCGGCGCGCACCGCGTACAGCGTGTACCCGCCACCGAATCCCAGGGCCGTATCCACACCTCGGCCTGCACCGTGGCGGTGTTGCCCGAGCCGGACGAGCGTGAAGCGATCGAGATCAACCCGGCGGATTTGCGCGTCGACACGTTCCGCTCCTCCGGGGCCGGTGGTCAGCACGTCAACACGACCGACTCGGCGATCCGCATCACGCACTTGCCGACCGGCACCGTTGTCGAGTGCCAGGAAGAGCGTTCGCAGCACAAAAACCGTGCGCGGGCGATGGCCTGGTTGTCGGCCAAACTCAACGATCAGCAAACCGCTGCCGCGGCAAATGCCATCGCCAGCGAGCGCAAATTGCTCGTCGGTTCCGGTGACCGTTCCGAGCGGATTCGCACCTACAACTTTGCTCAGGGCCGTGTGACCGACCATCGCGTCAACCTGACCCTGTATTCGCTTGATGAAATTCTCGCCGGTGGCGTGGAGGCGGTTATCGAGCCGTTGCTGGCCGAATACCAGGCCGACCAACTCGCGGCGATAGGTGAATAAATGACCATCATTGCCAGCCTGTTGCGCGCCGCCGACCTGCCGGATTCACCGACCGCACGTCTGGACGCCGAATTGCTTCTGGCCGCGGCGCTGGGCAAATCGCGCAGCTTTCTCCACACCTGGCCCGAGCGCATCGTGCCGACTGACGCCGCGCTGAAGTTTGCCGAGTACCTGCAACGCCGCCGCGCAGGTGAGCCGGTGGCTTACATCCTCGGCCAGCAGGGTTTCTGGAAACTTGATCTGGACGTCGCACCGCACACGCTGATCCCGCGCCCGGACACCGAGTTGTTGGTGGAGGCTGCGCTGCAATTGCTACCCGCGACACCGGCCAAAGTCCTCGACCTCGGCACTGGCAGTGGCGCGATTGCCTTGGCCCTGGCCAGCGAGCGTCCAGCGTGGCAGGTCACTGCCGTGGATCGCGTGCTCGAAGCCGTGGCGCTGGCCGAGCGTAATCGCCAACGCCTGCATTTGAACAATGCCAAGGTGCTGAGCAGTCATTGGTTCAGTGCGCTTGAAGGTCAGCGTTTTCAGCTGATCATCAGCAACCCGCCGTACATTGCCGCGACCGATCCGCATCTGATCGAAGGCGATGTGCGCTTCGAACCCGCCAGTGCATTGGTGGCCGGTGAGGACGGGCTCGACGATCTGCGTCTGATCGTCGCCCAGGCCTCGGCGTATCTGGAGGCCGGTGGCTGGCTGATGCTCGAACACGGCTATGATCAAGCCGAAGCCGTGCGCGATCTGCTGCTCTGTCGCGGTTTCGAAGAAGTCCACAGCCGCACCGATCTGGGCGGCCATCAACGTATCAGCCTGGGGCGCCTGCCGTGCTGAATGATCAGGAATTGCTGCGCTACAGCCGGCAGATTCTGCTGCAACACATCGACATCGACGGCCAGTTGAAGCTCAAGGACAGTCGCGTCCTGATCGTCGGCCTCGGTGGTCTCGGCGCGCCGGTTGCGTTGTATCTGGCGGCGGCGGGTGTCGGTGAGCTGCATCTGGCGGACTTCGACACGGTCGATCTGACCAACCTGCAGCGCCAGATCATTCACGACACCGACAGCGTCGGCATGAGCAAGGTCGACTCGGCGCTCAAGCGTCTGGGCGCGATCAATCCAGAGATTCAACTGATCGCCCATCGTCAGGCGCTGGACGAGGATTCCCTCGCGGCGGCGGTGGCGGCGGTGGATCTGGTGCTCGATTGTTCGGATAATTTTTCCACACGCGAAGCCGTCAACGCCGCGTGCGTGGCTGCGCGCAAACCCTTGGTCAGCGGCGCGGCGATTCGCCTCGAAGGGCAACTGTCGGTGTTCGACCCGCGTCGCGCCGAGAGCCCGTGCTACCACTGTTTATACGGGCACGGCAGCGAAGCCGAACTGACCTGCAGCGAAGCCGGCGTGGTCGGGCCCCTGGTGGGACTGGTCGGCAGTCTTCAGGCGCTTGAGGCATTGAAGGTGCTGGTCGGTTTTGGTGAACCGCTGGTAGGCCGCTTGCTGCTGATCGATGCCTTGGGTTCGCGCTTTCGTGAACTGCGCGTCAAACGTGATCCGGGTTGCAGCGTCTGTGGATCGCAACATGCGTGAGGCGCCGATCGGCGTGTTCGATTCCGGTGTCGGCGGTTTGTCGGTACTGGCTGAAATTCAGCGCTTGTTGCCCAATGAGTCGCTGCTGTACTTCGCCGATTGCGGGCACATTCCGTATGGCGAGAAAACCCCGGAATTCATCCGTCAGCGTTGCAATGTGATGGCCGGTTTTTTCCGCGAGCAGGGCGCCAAGGCGTTGGTGGTTGCCTGCAATACCGCCACCGTGGCGGCTGTTGCCGATCTGCGCCGCGACTTTCCCGACTGGCCGATTGTCGGCATGGAGCCCGCGGTCAAACCGGCCGCTGCCGCTACCCGCAGCGGCGTGGTCGGTGTGCTTGCCACCACTGGCACCTTGCAGAGTGCCAAGTTCGCAGCCTTGCTCGACCGCTTCGCCACCGATGTACGCGTGATCACCCAGCCGTGCCCCGGTCTGGTTGAATTGATTGAAAGCGGCGATCTGCACAGTGCCGAGTTGCGCACGTTGCTGCAGGGGTATGTCGATCCGCTGCTGGCCAGCGGTTGCGACACGATTATTCTCGGCTGCACGCACTACCCCTTCCTCAAGCCGATGCTCGCGTCGATGATCCCCGAGACCATCAGCCTGATCGATACCGGTGCCGCTGTAGCGCGACAACTCCAGCGCCTTTTGGCCGAACGCGATCTGCTCGCCGCAGGGCCTGACCAACCAGTCAGATTCTGGACCAGTGGTGAGGCGAAGCATTTCAGCCAAACCCTGCCCCTGCTGGGGCAAACCGCGTTCGACGTGCAAAAATTCAGTTTGTAAAAAAAATGTGAAATAACTGAAAATCAGCTGAACTTCTGATCAAGCGCTGGCTTCTATAGCGATGAGTTATCCAGAAAACCGAACGATCGTTCCGTAAAGGGAAGTTTCAAAGTGAAGCGACTATTCTGCTTGGCCGCGATTGCGGCCGCATTGATGGGGCAAAGTATTACCGCACAGGCTGCCGGCGTTGAATTCGCCGTTGGCGCTACCAGCGATTCGACCATGACGTATCGCCTGGGCATGAATTTCGACTGGGACAAGAGCTGGCTGCAGAGCGACGTCGGTCGCCTGACCGGTTACTGGAGCGGTGCTTACACCTATTGGGAGGGTGACAAGACCTCCAGCAACAACAGCCTGTCGTTCTCGCCAGTGTTTGTTTACGAATTTGCCGGTGAGTCGGTGAAGCCGTACATCGAGGCGGGGATTGGTGTTGCAGCGTTTTCCAACACCAAATATGAGTCGAACAATATCGGCGGTTCGTTCCAGTTCGAAGACCGTATCGGTGCTGGCGTGCGCTTCAATGGCGGGCATGAGATCGGGATTCGTGCCACGCACTATTCCAACGCCGGCCTGTCCAGCGACAACGATGGTGTAGAAAGCTACGCGCTGCATTACACGATGCCGCTGTAAGCGCACCGTGCGCCGGGCTTGCCCGAGTTTGCGCTGTGTCAGTTGGCATCAATGTTGATTGACACAGCGCTTCTGCGAACAAGCCCGGACACCGTTAGTTTTTTTACCTCAACACACCGTTCAGTCAAACCCCGGCCGTTTGGGCAAGTGATGCGCAGGCTGGTTTTGCCACGTCGGGTCAAATTTCTTTAAAGCGTCTTCCAGCCTGTCCAGCATTTTTCCTGGACTGGGTTCAGTCCTCATAATCGTGCTCAACTGAATCCGTTCATCCGGCTGCCCCCTCCTGAATCTCTCAAGAAACGCCCAGACGCGGCGCTGCAACAGTGCACGTTCGATCCTGAACTCCGGCGTCATACTCAGTCGACGAATGTCCGCGATGGTGTCTGCCGGCAAGGTGGCCCAAAGATCTAGTCTTTCGCGTGTGAGTGCTGGCGGCACGCTCTGTAACCAAAGGTTCGCCGTTTTGTCGGGATCTATATTTCCGAGCCAGATATCGGTGCCTGTCTGGCGGCGCGCTGCAATAAAACGCCGTTGGAAAGCTGCATCGAAAAGCGGATTTCCCGCCAGATTGATGCCCTTCCTGAGCTCCAGGGATTCGGGAATCGATGAGATGAAGTTGTCGGCAAGATTCAACGCTGTTTTTGGAATCTCGGACGTGACTCCATCCGGAATACTGTCGATATGCGTAGAGTGAAGATCCACTTCCCGTAACGCGGTCATTCCTCTGAACGACGGCGCAACAAATAGCGGATTGGCACTCAGATTCAATATCTCCAAATGCAGTGGACCGTTCTGCGGGCCAATCTCGGCAGGCAACCGGGTGATGCCGGTATGTGCCAGATCCAATTCTCGCAAGGCTCTCATGCCTCTTAGCGAAGGGGCATCATCGAGGTTGTTTCTGGCGAGCTTCAATATTTCGAGGCGCATCGGACCGTCCGGCGTACCCAGTTCGGTCGGTAGTTGAGTGATTCCAGTGCCTGTCAGATTCAACTCCCGCAAGCCTGTCATGCCATTGAGCGAAACGCCGCCCGTCAGTTGAGTATTTTCGCATCTCAATACCTCAAGCCGCGCCCGCCAGACATTCGCGTTTAATCCAGCAAGGCGTCCGCTCAGTGTGTTGAATGACAGATCCAGCTCGCGCAAATAGGACATATTGGTAAAGTCAGGCAGCTCTTCCAAATACACGTTATTGCTCAGATCAAGCACTTGCAGGCGTGACGGACCGGGGCTCTCGGTGAGTCCCCTCGGTGAAAACTGCATGTTGCTGTGGCGGATTCTCAATACCTGCAACTCGGTCAGGCCGCGCACCGAAATAGTATGGTGGACACTGCATTCCATCAGGGTCAGCTCGCGCAGGCGGGGCAATCCAGAGAAGCTCGTAAATTCATGTGTCCACGGGAGCGTGCATTGATGAAGCTCCAGTACTTTCAGCTCGGTGAGCCGGTTCATTGCGCCAAACAGTTCTTTGCCTTCGCCCGCCAGGTTCCGGACTTCGAGTGCTTCAACATGAGAAAACGCCGAAAACAGTGCATCCAGTTTCTGCACGGCAGTTCCCTTCAAACCCAGAGACACAATTGAGTCGACTCGAGTGGAAAGAATCGGCGGCTGCAGATTGGCGCGACTGCCCAGGTCCAATTCAAGCTTGAAGCCAATCAGTTGCCCATCGCGATAGACTTTTTCCGAAGCGTCGCCTTGCCATTTGTACAGTCGATGCAACGTCTCACTGATTGCAAAGCGTCTGATGAGCTCGTCGTTATCGGCCCCTCTATAAGCCGCTACCCAGGCGCTGAGTTCGCGAACCAGTCCAGGCAGCCCAAGTCGAAGCCGCTCCAGCTCTGCTTCTGCCTGCACCGAATCACCAAATCGCGCGATGAAGTCATCGGCGTGTTGATCAGTCGCTTCGGGAAAATAGCGTTTGACCTGCGCTCGCGTGGTGCCAATAACGGCCGGGGGTTGCCTGCCTGAGGGGCCTGGCGTGGTGTCGAGCCAGGGGCGGTGCAAATTGCCCGGGTTGGCCGGCCCGGGCTCATTGCGCCGCATGCCTCCCCTCAACCCCACGAAGATAGAAATCCAGGCGTTGTCCTCGTTGCGAGTAATGGCCAGGCTCTCGCCGCTTCGGCTGGCGCGGTAGATGTTGGCACTATCGCTGGCAACGGGATCAGTGGGTTTAACAATGCGCCACACCTTATTCGAGGGTGTGGACGCATCAAGATCATGCAGCGCCCGATACGCGTGATTGAAGATTACTGCGTAGCGCTTGCCGTCGTGGCGATACAGACCGTCGCTATCGGCTTCGGCCGAGCTGAAATCCAGCTCGGTGCGAAACGCCTGCAGACGGGTTTCAGTCAGTGGTGCGGTGTCTTGCGCAGCGTCATTGCGCACATGCCAGCGGCCGGTATCGGGATTACGCTGCAGCTCAGGGCCGGACGGCTGCAATTCGTTTGCGCGTCGGGCTCGGTACAGGCCAGTTTTGGCGTCGAGTGCGACAAGAACGATGCCGCCGTCGGCCAAATCCACATACTGGCGTTTGTTGTACACCCTGAAGCCATCACTGTCGGCATGCGGCAGTTTTATCTGCGCATCGATCAGGTAGTGCTCCAACAGCGGCTGCGTGGAGGGACGGGTTTGAGTTGCCATTGAAGTCTGCTGCACCGTGACAACCGCAGCCGGCAGAATTGCATCAAGGTCGATCTCATTCACGGAGCTGGGCCGCGTTGCCGAGTCCACTTTGAACGTCAAGGGATCGAAGCCGTTTTGATTCAGCCCGTCAGGATCGGCTGAGTCCCCTTGTGATTTCCGGTTGGGGCTGACGTGGACATCGGCCTCTACGTGGGTTTTGCCACCGCGAGGTGGTTTTGCTGCCATATTTCTTCATCCTTGAAAAATTGCCCTCGGCGCTTGCGAGGCTCGGTGTTTCGGCATCCTGCCGATTGACGTGTTGGGAGCGATTCTGCTGTCGATCGTTTCGCACCAGACGGGCAAGCAATCGACCAGCCTGCTCAAACTGATACCGAGATAAAGCCGTCGAATATCGGCGTTATTTTGCGGTGGGTCTTGACGCAATCAGCACCCTCGAACGAGGACGTGAACGATATCGACTGGAGATACTGAATGAGATCAGAAACGCAGACAGGGGCGGCAGGAAATGACGGCAACACGCGTAGGAACTGATTGACCTGCAGGGCAGCAGGTTTTTGCCTGGTTCATTTGCCACCAGCGGTCATCGACCTGAAACAGGTGGCTGAGCGATGGCGGTTCATCGCACAGGCTCGTTGAAAGATCAGCGATATACCGTGGCAATGCCCCGGCGTTCTTCGATGCACTCCGGTGCGCCCATTTCGAACTCGCGACAGATCAGCGGACGCTTCTCATAGATCGTGCACATCATCGTGTCGCGATCCAGCGCCGCACACCAGCCGTCGTCCAGACGCAGCATCACTTCGCCGCCCCATTCATCGGTATCGATAAAACGATCAGGCACGCCGGTGTCGGTGATCAGCATCACTTCGAGCTGGCAGCAGCAGGCTGCGCAGGTCGAACAGGTGGCCGCCGGTTCGGCGATTTGTTGGTGGGGAATGGTCTTCATGGGCGGCAGTGTAAGGCAGTGGATGCTGCGTGTGTGAACGCTCTGACAGACGCTCAATGAGCCAAGCGTCGAGCCATCAGGTGCAGCAGCGGGAACAGCAACGCCCAGAGCAGGCCGATGCCGATCAGACTGGGGAGCTCGCCGTAGGGAAATTGCACGCCGGCCAGGCGCCCACCGCCGTAATACGACAGCGCACCACCGACGGCCCCCAGCACGCTGGCCAGCCACCATGGCCGGGCGGTCCATTGCAGACAGTGGCGCAGCGTGGTCGCCAGCAACGCCCATAGCAGCATCAGCCACAACGGAATCAGCGGTGACGAATCCTCGAACGCGAACACACCGAGGCTGCGCAAAACGCTGTCCACCGCCGTACCGACAATCACCACGCTGAGAATCAAACGTCCCTCCGCCGCCCAACTGCTGATCCAGAGCAGATGAATCACCAGCACCGCCAGCGCCAGCAACAGCCACAAACTGTTGCCGCCGAGCACGCAGGCCAGCCAGCCGATCTGGAACAGCACGGCATTGGCGATCCGCTTAAGCATCGAAGCGTCCGAGCAGCGGCGCGGGCATGGCGGCCGGTTTGGCCAGCAACAATTGCGCGGTGCCGATGGTGCGCTCCAGGAAGCCACCCTCGCAGTAGCACAGGTAAAACTCCCACAACCTGAGGAAGTAATCGTCGTAGCCCAGTTCGCTCAAGCGGCCATGGGCGCGGCGAAAATTCTCGTGCCACAGGCGCAGGGTTTTGGCGTAGTGCAAGCCGAAATCTTCCATGTGCAGCAGGTTCATGTCGGTGTCGCGGCCAACGATTTCGAGCATCTTCTGCACGCAGGGCAGGGCGCCGCCGGGGAAGATGTAGCGCTGGATGAAGTCCACGCCGCGCTTGGCTTGCTCATAACGCTGCTCGCGGATAGTGATCGCCTGTAGCAGCATCAGGCCGTTGCTCTTGAGCAACTGCGCGCATTGCTTGAAGTAGGTCGGCAGGAAGCGGTGGCCGACCGCTTCGATCATCTCGATCGACACCAGTTTGTCGTACTCGCCGGTGAGGTCACGGTAATCCTTGAGCAACAACGTCACTTGATCCTGCAGGCCCAGTTGTTCGATGCGTTTTGCGGTAAACGCGTACTGCTCTTTCGACAACGTGGTGGTGGTCACGCGACAGCCGTAATTTTGCGCCGCGTAAAGCGCCATGCTGCCCCAGCCGGTGCCGATTTCCAGCAGGTGATCGCTGGGTTTGAGCGCGAGTTTCTGGCAGATGCGCTCCAGTTTGTTCAGTTGCGCCTGTTCCAGGTTGTCTTCGGGGGTCAGGAACTGCGCCGCCGAATACATCATGGTCGGGTCGAGAAACTGTTCGAACAGCTCGTTGCCGAGGTCGTAGTGCGCGGCAATGTTTTTCTGGGAGCCTTTGCGCGTGTTGCGATTGAGCCAGTGCAAGCCTTGCACCAGTGGTCGGCCGACACGAGCCAGCCCCCCTTCCATCGCATCGAGAACTTCAAGGTTGCTGACGAACACTCGCACCACGGCGGTCAAGTCCGGCGAGCTCCAATAGCCGTGGATAAACGCCTCGCCTGCACCGATCGAGCCGTTGCTGGCGACCATGCCCCAGGCGGCGGCGTCGAGTATGTGGATCTCGCCCACCAAGGCACTGCCGGGTGCGCCGAACAGCATCCGTTCGCCATCCTCGACCACCACAAGCTGACCATGTTTGAGCCGGGCCATTTGCCGTAGCACGCCACGACGCAGCAGCGAACCGGTCAAGCCGTTGGCACTGAGCCGACTGACCGACAGACTAGAGGATTTCATGGCGGTGTTCCTTGGTAGGCACGGTGGCGGTTTGAAAGCTGCCGTCAGCAGCCTGATGAGAAAAGATCGGAGCGCGTTTGAACAGCAGACGTACGGCTTGCCAATAAATCGCCAGAGCGGTTTTCGCGGTCATCCACGGGAAGCGTCGCAAGTAGCGGTGCAGGCTCTGACGGTCGAGCGTTTCGCGTTGCAGGTTGAGCGTGGCGTCGAACAGTTTGTGCTCGCCCTGCCAGTCGGCCATGTGTACGCCGAGGGTTTGTGCGGCGGGGCTGAAGCTCATGCGGTATTCGAGATCGCGCGGCAGAAACGGCGAGACATGAAAGGCCTTGGCTACCGCAAAATGCTGATGAGCGCTCTGCGGATCGATTGGCGCGCGCGCAGGCAACACATAGTGATAGCGCTCGCGCCACGGTGTGTTGGTGACTTCGCAGACAATCGCCGCCAGTTGCCCGTCGGTCTCATGGCAATAAAAGAAACTCACCGGATTGAACGCCAGCCCCCAGCTGCGCGGTTGCGTGAGCAGGCACACCGACCCTTGCGGTTCATGGCCGATGGCGATGCCGACCTGCTGGCGCACGGCGTCGATCAAGCGCATGCCGGTGCCGGTGAAGGCCTTTAGGTAGTCGGTCTCGCGAAAGGAAAACGGCGCAAAGCGACTACGGCTGGCCAGCGCCGACAGGCCGAACAACGCGTCCTGTTCTGTCAGATCGAGGTACAGCAAACCAATCCGGTAACGAAATTCGTGTCGGCGCGGGGAGAAGCGCCGATGGCCGATCCAGCCGCTGTAGAGGGCGCTGTTCATAGGGTTTCCCCGAACGCGGCCGCCACGCGCAGTGCGCTGACCACACCGTCCTCATGAAAACCGTTGGCCCAATAAGCACCGCAGTAGTGCGTGTGCTGGACGCCATCCAGTTCGGCCCAGCGGTTCTGCGCCGCCACCGCCGCGAGGCTGAACTGCGGATGGGCATAAGTGAAGCGGGCCAGCACTTTGTTTGGGTTGATGCCGGCGCTCTGGTTGAGGCTGACACAGAACGTGGTATCGCTTTCGATGCCCTGGAGAATGTTCATGTCGTAAGTGACGGCCGCGTGAGTATGGCCAGCACCGCTCAGGCGATAGTTCCAGCTGGCCCATGCCAGTTTGCGCGTGGGCAACAGTTGCGTGTCGGTGTGCAACACCACTTCGTTGTCGGCGTAGGGCAGGGCACCGAGGATCGCGCGTTCGGCCTCGCTCGGGCTGGCCAGTATTTGCAGGGCCTGATCGCTGTGACAGGCGAACACCACTTTGTCGAAGTGTTCGATCCCCGCCGGGCTGTGGATAACCACGCCGTGTTCGTCGCGGTCCACTCGCTTCACCGGACAATTGAGGCGAATCCTGTCCTTGAACGCGGCGGTCAGTGGCGCGATGTAAGCGCTGGAACCGCCCTCGATCACTTGCCATTGCGGCCGGTCACTGACTGACAACAAGCCATGATTCTTGAAGAAGCGCACAAAGAATTGCAGCGGAAAATTGAGCATCTCGGCCATCGGCATCGACCAGATCGCGGCACCCATCGGCACGATGTAATGCAGGATGAAACGCTCGCCGTAGCCGCCGGCCTTGAGGTAATCATCCAGGGTCATGTCGGCGTCGATGCGCAGCTCGTTGAGGTCGCGCTGGGCTTCTTTATTGAATCGCAGAATGTCGCGTAGCATGCCCCAGAATCCCGGCGACAGCAGATTGCGCCGCTGGGCAAACAGGCTGTTGAGGTTGTTGCCGTTGTATTCCAGGCCGCTGTCCGGATCGTTGACCGAGAAGCTCATTTCGGTCGGTTTGAAGCTCACGCCGAGCTGGCCGAGCAGGCGGATGAAATTCGGGTAGGTCCAGTCATTGAACACAATGAAACCAGTGTCCACGTCATATTGGCGACCTTCGACGCTGACCTGCACCGTGTGCGTGTGGCCACCGACCCAGTCGCCGGCCTCGAACACCGTGACGTCATGTCGGCGATTGAGCAGGTGGGCGCAGGTGAGTCCTGCGATACCGCTGCCGATAATGGCAATTTTCATACTGGATCTCGCTGCGGTGGCGGTTTGCGCACCATGCGTTTACCGATTGCCAGTTGCAGACCCGTTGGCAGTTTCGACAAGGGCCACAGCGCGGCCATGAACAGCGCCGGGAAAGCAATCTCCAATGGTCGATCCTTGAGCTTGGCGAAGATATGCCGCGCAGCTTTATCCACAGGCCAACTGAGCGGCATCGGGAAATCGTTCCTGGCGGTCAGCGGTGTTTCGACAAAACCGGGGCTGATGACCGTGACTTCGATGCCCTCATCCGCCAGGTCGATGCGCAACGATTCGAACAGATAGCGCAGCCCGGCCTTTGACGCGCCGTACGCTTCTGCCCGTGGCAACGGCAGGTAAGTGACCGAACTCGCCATCCCCACCAGATGCGGCGCGGTGCCTTTGCGCAGTAGCGGCAGGGCGGCTTCGATGCAGTAGGCGCTGGCGAGCAGATTGGTGCGTACCACGTGCTCGACGATGGAAGAATCGAATTGCCGGGCATCGACATATTCACAGGTGCCGGCATTGAGGATCACTGTGTCCAGCGACCCCCAGTCCTCAGCGATCTGCTCACCGATTTCACGCACGGTCTGGCTATTGGTCAGGTCACCCGGCACCACCAGAACTTGTCCCGGATAGCGTTGCGACAACACTTTGAGCGCGGCGACCTGGCGCGAACTGACGGCCAGGTGCGCGCCGGTGGCGAGGATGCTCTCTGCCAATGCTGCGCCAATGCCACTGCTGGCACCCGTCAACCAATAACGCCGTGGAGGTGTACGACTCATCCCATTCTCCTTTTCAGCCAGGCGATCACCCGGCCCAATATTGGCAAGTGCTCATACAGCAACGCCCCGGCATCGAAATAATCCCGGTGACGATAAACCTTGTCGCGCCACAGCAAGTGCGAGCAGCCGCCGACGCGGATCTCCCGACCACTGGCCAGACGCGGGTGGCGATAACTCATGACCCAGCGCAGGTAGCCTTCACCCTCGCCAATCTGGTCGTAGCCGTGAAAATCGAAACGCAGCTCGCTGACGTTGGCGTACAGCTCACCGAAGTAATCGCGTAGCTGCGCCAGCCCCTGAACTTCATGCAACGGGTCGGTGAAGTGAATGTCATCGCTGTACAACTCGCCCAGACGTTGCAGGTTGTCTTTGTTCAGCGCTGAAAATTGCCGGGCGAAGCTGCGCAGGAATTCACTCATGATCGACCCCGGCTGGTTGGCGGGAGGGCAGGTTCTTGAACGCAGTCAGCGCCCGCTCCCGCGATGCACTGAGGTTGACGATCGGCTTCGGATAATCCGCCACGCCGAACAAGCCACCGGCACTGGCCGGGTCATGCACCTGTTTTTTGTCGAGGTCGGCGAGTTCTGGCAGCCAGTGCTTGATGAACAGGCCCTCGCTGTCGAATTTTTCCGATTGGCTCAACGGGTTGAAAATGCGGAAGTACGGGGCCGAATCGGTGCCGGTCGACGAGCTCCATTGCCAGCCGCCGTTGTTCGCCGCCAGATCACCATCGATCAAATGACGCATGAAAAACCGCTCGCCTTCGCGCCAGTCGATCAGCAGGTTTTTGGTCAGGAACATCGCCACGACCATGCGCAGGCGATTGTGCATCCAGCCGGTTTCGAGCAATTGGCGCATCGCCGCATCGATGATCGGCAGTCCGGTACGCGCCTCTTGCCACGCCGCGAGTTCTTCCGGGGCGTCGCGCCAGGCCAGCGCTTCGGTTTCCGGACGGAAGGCGCGATGGCGCGAAACCCGTGGATAGCCGACCAGAATGTGTTTATAGAACTCGCGCCACAACAGCTCATTGATCCAGGTAATAGCGCCGACTTTGCCGCTTTCGAATTCACCCTGATTGCTTTGCAGGGCGGCGTGAAGGCATTGGCGTGGCGAAACCACGCCAGCGGCCAGGTACGCTGACAGCTGACTGGTGCCAGGCTTGGCCGGGAAGTCGCGTTCGCTTTTGTAGTAATCGATTTGGGCGTCGGCGAAGGTATCGAGGCGGCGCCGGGCTTCTTTCTCACCGGCAGGCCACAGATCGCGCAGGGTTTCGTTTGGCGTGGCGAAACCGGTGACGGATGCAGGAATCGGATCGCTGTCGATGCCCAGTGGCGACTGTTTGCCGGGGGCGGCCACCAACGCCGGAATCGAGCGATGCAGGCGTTCGTAGCAGACCTTGCGAAACTGGCTGAACACCTGGAAGTAAGTCCCGGTCTTGGTCAGTACGGTGCCAGGCTTGAACAGCAATTGATCGAGATAACTGTGAAATTCGATGCCCTCGGCCTGCAATGCCTCGGCCACGGCCGCATCGCGCCGGCTCTCGTTCAAGCCATATTCTTCGTTGACGTGCACGACCTTGATATTCAGTTGGTGACAGAGCTTGCACAGTTCTGCCGGCGCCTGGTCCCAATGCGCCGCCGTACGGATCAACAGAGGAATATTCAGTTGGCCGAGGCTTTTGCTCAGTTCGTGCAGATTGCGCAGCCAGAAGTCGACCTTGCAGGGCGCGTCGTCATGTTCTTGCCATTGCTGTGGGCTCAGCAGATACACGGCAACAGTCGGACCGCGCGCTGCGGCAGCCGCGAGTGCGGTGTTGTCATGTTGGCGCAAGTCGCTGCGCAGCCAGATCAATTGCATATCGGTCGTCGTCGCGTCCATTAAATCAGCCCACGCTGAACGAGAGCCTGATGTGCTGAAAGTGGATCTTCAGCCAGGTACAAATCAGCAGTTTCCAAGGTTTTTGCGGACAACTCGGCCTGGTGGATGCAAACCGTTGGTCCGACGATTATTTTCGGGCAAGTGACGCCAGCCAAAAGTTTTGGCAACTGCGCAAGCTGCATGGCTTTGCTGGAATACAGCAGTACGCCGCGGGCTTGCAGGTGTTCGACCGCCAGTGCCAGCTCTCCGGACGGCAGTGGCCAGTCAAACACCTGCACCGGGCAATCAGCGCTGCTGACCAGCCACGCGCACAGCCACAGATGAGGTTCCAGTGACAGGTCGGAATGATTGATCAGCAACAGTGGCGCGGTGTGCAATTGACGATTGTTATGGTAGATGCGCGCGCCAAATTTGCTGCGTAACCACGAATAAAAAAATACCCGTTCCATCTGCGCGCCGAACTGGCCCTGCCAGCGCTGTTCAAGTTCAGCCAGCAGCGGCACCAGCAACTGCTCACACAGCGTGCGCGGGGGATACAGCGCCATGACTTGATTGATGCTGTCGTCGATGGTCCGTTCATTGAGTTGCGTAACGGCCATGAGCAGGGTCTGGCGCAAGCGTTGCCAATCGTTTTCCACCGACTCGCCGAGGTCTTGCGCAGTGTCGAGAAGCGGCTTGACCTGGCTGACCGCGACGCCACGGTTGAGCCAGGTGAGGATCGTCAGGATGCGTTGCACGTGCTCGGCCGAATACAGCCGATGCCCCTTGGGCGTGCGTTGCGGGACGATCAGACCATAGCGCCGTTCCCACGCCCGCAGCGTGATCGCATTGACGCCGGTTTGCCGCGCCACTTCGCGGATCGGCAACCAGCCATCGTCGAGGGCTTTCTTGAAATCGGCGCCGAGGTCTTCCTGGGCGCTGGTGTCGGGGCTCACGTTCATCAAATCAAGTTTCGCAGGCTGAGATTTTCCGGGTGCGGTTGCAAGTAAACCTGTTGCGCAATGTACGGATCGGGATGTTGGCGAAAGTGATGCTTGAGCAGGGTCAGCGGCACCACGAGCGGGACGATGCCCAACCGATATTGGCCGATCACATGCACCATCTCCTGCTTGTCTTCGGCGCTGATTGCCTGTTTCAAGTAGCCGGTGATGTGCTGCAGAACATTGCTATGGGTGCCGCGGGTCGCACATTTTTTTAGCGCTGCCATCAATTCGCTGAAGTAACGCGGGCCAAGTTCGGCAGGGTCGCTCTGCGCCATGTTGCCCAGCAACTTGCCTAGCGCCTTGTATTGGAGCGGGTTGTGCGCCATCAGCTGGTATTTGTAGCGTGAGTGGAATTCGGTGAGCACACGGCGGCTCAGGCCTTGGGCAAGCACTTGCTGCCAGGCGCTGTAGGCGAGAACCCGGGTGATGAAGTTTTCACGCAGCACCGGATCATTCAGGCGTCCGGCTTCTTCCACCGGCAAGTCCGGGTGCCGTGCACAGAAGGCCTGTGCGTAGATGCCCCGGCCACCGCCATTCACCGGCGCGCCGTTATCGTGATAGACCTTGACCCGTTCCAGACCGCAGGAAGGTGATTGCTGCATGAAGATGTAGCCGCAGATGTCATTGAGCTCGCCGGCCATTTTCTCGCCGTACTCGGCCAGAGGCGCGGTAACGTTGATCGAGGGATTGACAGTGCCGACGGCTTGCGGGCTTTGCGGATCGCCAACCAGACGGATCGGTTCGCGGGGGATGCCCATGCCGATGGCGACTTCCGGGCACAGCGGCACGAATTCGAAATGTTCAGCGAGGGTGCGGCTGCACAGGCGTGATTCCTTGTGACCGCCGTTAAAGCGAACCTCGGCGCCCATCAGGCAGGCACTGATGGCGATCTTCGGCCGGGACATGGAAAGGTCTGACATGGATACCTCTCGAATCTATACCTGTACAGAGATTGATCTCTGTACAACATTTCCTAAGCATAGATTCATAGCTGTACAAGTCAAATCATTTGTATAAGTTTTTCTGTAGGCGCTGCCGAAGGCTGCGATCTCTTGATCCTGTCTTTGATTTGGGAGTTTTGAGAAGCAAAGATCAAAAGATCGCAGCCTTCGGCAGCTCCTACATGAGCCAGCCGATTTTCCATTGGGCGTTGTTTTGTAAAGCATGCCAATCGAATCGTTCGACGCGCTTGGTCAGCACCGCCTGGAACTCGACTTCGAGCACCGTGCCCTCTTCATCGCAAATCAGCTCAGTCACCAGGAAATGTTTTTCACGGTTTTGCGGGTGGGCTGCTGTCCATTTCGACAGCAGCAATTTGCGTGGGTTGATGCGATTCATTGCAAGTGCTCATGCAAGCGGCGGGCAGCTTCCTGGCCGCTGAGCCAGGCACCTTCGACGCGTCCGGACAGACACCAGTCGCCGCAGGCATACAGGCCCAGATCAGCATCCGCCAGCGTGCCCCATTCGTGGCCCGTCGCCGGGCGTGCATAGAGCCAGCGATGGGCAAGACTGAAGGTCGGTGCGGGCATCGCGCTGTGCAGCAATTCGGCGAACGCGCCGTGTAGTTGCTCGATCACCGCTTCCTTGGGCAGGTCGATGTGCTGTCGACTCCAGGCGCTGGTGGCGTGCAGTACCCAAGTGTCGAGGGTGTTGTCGCGCCCCGGTTTACTGCGATTGCGCGCCAGCCAGTCGAGGGGGCTGTCCTGCACGAAGCAACCCTCGATCGGAGTATCCAGCGGCGTATCGAAGGCGAGGGCGACGGCCCAGGTCGGGTCCATTTTTACCCCGGCGGCGGCACCGGCGAGTTTCGGCGCGGCGGCCAGCAGCGCGGTAGCTTGCGGTGCCGGCGTGGCGATCACGACATGACTGAATGGGCCGTGGGTGAAGCCTTCGGCGTCTTGCAGATGCCAATGTTCTTCGCCGCGATAGACCTCGGTAATCCGACAGGCAAATTGCACCTCCAGCCCCTCGAGCAAGCCGCGGGTGATGGCGCTCATCCGCGGCGCACCGACCCAGCGGGTCTGCTCGTCCGGCGACAGATTCAGTTGCCCGCCCTGGAAGGTGTAGAGCTGCGGTGTCCACTCGGCGACCCAGCCCTGACTTTGCCAGCGCTGTACCTCGGTGACAAAACGCCGATCGCGGGCGGTGAAATATTGCGCGCCCAGATCCAGCGAACCGGCGTCGCTGCGTTTGCTCGACATACGTCCGCCGCTGCCGCGACTTTTATCGAACAATTGGACGGTGTGCCCAGTCTCCGTAAGAGCCTGAGCCGCCGAGAGTCCGGCGATGCCGGTGCCGATGATTGCGATAGGTACAGTCATAGGGGCCTCGTTTACCTTTCTGTACAGACTACGCCGTCGTTGAAACCTGTACAATTTTGTTTTTTGGTATAACTTCTAGCGTTCTCGTTCTGGCAGCTTGGCCTATGGTTAAACAATAGAACCTGCCCGATAGAAAAGATCCCTGCTTTTAAAAATAGACTAGTGATCCGGGTAAAACGCCACGCGAGGAAGATGTCATGCACATATTGCTGACCGGCGGTACTGGTTTGATCGGGCGTCAACTCTGTCGACACTGGTCGGGGCAGGGGCATCACCTGACGGTTTGGAGTCGACGCCCGGAAGAGGTCGCGAAAATCTGCGGGGCGCAGGTGCGCGGCATTGCAAGGCTGGAAGAGCTTGGCGAAGAACCCCTCGACGCAATCATCAATCTTGCTGGCGCGCCGATTGCCGACCGACTGTGGACCCATCGACGTAAAGCGTTGCTGTGGAGCAGCCGCATCACGCTCACGGAAACCTTGTTGGCGTGGCTGGAAAAACGCGCGCAGAAACCGGCGCTGCTGATTTCGGGTTCGGCCATCGGCTGGTACGGCGACGGTGGTGAGCGCGAGTTGACCGAAGACTCACCGCCAGTAATCGACGATTTCGCCAGTCAGTTGTGCGTTGCCTGGGAGGAGACTGCCCAGCGCGCAGAGGCGTTGGGCATTCGCGTGGTGCTGGTGCGAACCGGTCTGGTGCTGTCGGCCGAGGGCGGCTTTTTGTCGCGGCTGTTGCTGCCGTTCAAACTTGGATTGGGCGGGCCTCTGGGCAATGGCCGGCAGTGGATGCCTTGGATTCATATCGACGACCAAATCGCCCTGATTGATTTTCTTCTGCATCGTGATGAGGCCAGTGGTCCTTATAATGCGTGCGCGCCAAAACCTGTGCGCAATCGCGAATTTGCCAAGACGCTGGGCAGTGTTTTACATCGTCCGGCGTTCATGCCAATGCCGGCCCTGGCACTGAAGGTCGGTCTTGGCGAGTTGTCATTGCTGTTGCTGGGTGGCCAACGGGCCACGCCGGCACGCTTGCTGGAAGCGGGATTCAGTTTCCAGTTCACGGATTTACGCGCGGCTCTGGATGATCTCTCCAGCCGCCTCTGAAATAGGACGTTGCATGACCGATCACGCCTTGCTTCTGGTCAACCTGGGTTCCCCGGCCTCCACCTCGGTGGCCGATGTACGCCGCTACCTCAATCAATTTCTGATGGATCCGTACGTGATCGACCTGCCGTGGCCGGTGCGGCGTTTGCTGGTGTCGCTGATCCTGATCAAGCGCCCCGAGCAATCCGCGCACGCCTACGCCTCGATCTGGTGGGAGGAGGGTTCGCCGCTGGTGGTGCTCAGCCGTCGCTTGCAAGAGCAGATGAAGGCGCAGTGGAAGCATGGCCCGGTCGACCTGGCGATGCGTTACGGCGAGCCTTCAGTTGAAACGTGCCTGACAAGGCTGGTCGCGGCAGGGCACAAGCGCATCACGCTGGCGCCGCTTTATCCACAGTTCGCCGACAGTACGACGACCACGGTGATCGAAGAGGCCCGGCGTGTAATCCGTGCCAAGAACCTCGATGTGCAGTTGTCGATCCTGCAACCGTTTTACGATCAGCCGGAATACCTCGACGCGCTGGTCGCCAGCGCCAGGCCGCATTTGCAGCAGGACTATGACCACCTGCTGCTGAGCTTCCATGGTTTGCCGGAGCGGCATCTGACCAAGCTTGATCCGACCGGGCAGCATTGTTTCAAGAACGAAGACTGCTGCAAGAACGCATCCCCAGCGGTTTTGGCTACCTGCTATCGCGCGCAATGCCTGCGCACGGCGGCACTGTTCGCCGAGCGCATGGGGCTGGCGGACGGCAAATGGTCGGTGTCGTTTCAGTCGCGATTGGGTCGTGCCAAATGGATCGAGCCGTACACCGAAGCGCGGCTGGATGAGTTGGCGAAAAGCGGTGTGAAGAAGCTTCTGGTGATGTGCCCGGCGTTTGTGGCCGATTGCATCGAGACGCTGGAAGAGATCGGTGATCGCGGCAAGGAGCAGTTCCGCGAAGCGGGGGGCGAGGAGTTGGTGCTGGTGCCGTGCCTGAATGACGACCCGCAATGGGCGAAGGCGTTGGCCACTCTTTGCGAAAGAGCGCCGTTGGCCCTTTAAAGCCAAAAGCTTCGCGAGCAGGCTCGCTCCCACATTTGATCTTCAGTGCGCTGAAGAACCCCTGTGGGAGAGAGCCTGCTCGCGAAAGCTATCTGTCAGGCAATAAACATCTTGAAGCCTTAGATCAGCGGCTCATCCGGCTTCTTGTTCTTCCAGCCATCATTGCCCGGCAGCAGCAGGTTCAGCGCAATCGCCACCACCGCGCACAGCGCGATGCCTTTGAGGCCGAAGTCGTCCGGACCGGTGCCAGTGCCAACCAGCACACCGCCAATCCCGAACACCAACGTGACCGAAACAATCACCAGATTGCGTGCTTCGCCCAGATCGATCTTGTGGCGGATCAGGGTGTTCATGCCCACTGCCGCGATCGAACCAAACAACAGGCACAGAATCCCGCCCATCACCGGTACCGGGATGCTTTGCAGCAGCGCGCCGAACTTGCCGACAAACGCCAGGCTGATGGCGAAGATCGCCGCCCAGGTCATGATTTTCGGGTTGTAGTTCTTGGTCAGCATCACTGCGCCAGTCACTTCGGCGTAGGTGGTGTTAGGCGGGCCGCCGAACATCCCGGCTGCGGTGGTGGCGATGCCGTCACCGAGCAGAGTGCGATGCAGGCCCGGCTTCTTCAGATAGTCACGACCGGTCACGCTACCGACTGCAATCACGCCGCCGATGTGTTCAATCGCCGGGGCCAATGCCACTGGAACGATGAACAGAATCGCCTGCCAGTTGAACTCCGGCGCGGTGAAGTGCGGGATCGCGAACCACGGTGCTGCGGCAATTTTCGCGGTATCGACCACACCGAAATAGAACGCCATGGCGAATCCGACCAGCACGCCGGAAATGATCGGCACCAGACGGAAAATGCCTTTGCCGAACACTGCCACGATCAACGTGGTCAGCAGCGCTGGCATCGAGATCATCATTGCAGTCTGGTAATGGATCAGTTCGGAACCGTCGCCAGCCTTGCCCATCGCCATGTTCGCGGCAATCGGCGCCATGGCCAGGCCGATGGAGATGATCACCGGGCCGATGACCACTGGCGGCAGCAGACGGTCGATGAAACCGGTGCCTTTGATCTTCACGGCCAGGCCAAGAAAGGTGTAGACGAAACCGGCCGCCATCACGCCGCCCATGGTCGCGGCCAGGCCGAACTGGCCCTTGGCGAGAATGATCGGGGTGATGAAAGCGAAGCTGGACGCCAGGAACACCGGCACCTGACGGCCAGTGACGATCTGGAACAGAATCGTCCCAAGACCTGCGGTAAACAGTGCCACGTTCGGGTCAAGGCCCGTGATCAGCGGCATCAGCACCAAAGCGCCGAAAGCCACGAACAGCATCTGGGCGCCGGACAGCACCGTGCGCCAGAGCGGATCGTTGAACTCTTGTTGCATGGTCACGCGTCCTTCTGCTTGGTGCCGAAGATCTTGTCACCGGCATCGCCAAGCCCTGGGATGATGTAACCGTGTTCGTTCAAACGTTCGTCAATCGAGGCGGTGTAGATGGTCACGTCCGGGTGAGCCTTTTCTACAGCGGCAATGCCTTCCGGCGCTGCAACCAGCACCATCGCGCGGATTTCCTTGCAGCCAGCCTTTTTCAGCAGGTCGATGGTTGCAACCATCGAGCTGCCGGTGGCGAGCATCGGGTCGATGATCATCGCCAGACGTTCGTCGATTTCCGGAACCAGTTTTTCCAGATAGGTGTGGGCTTGCAGGGTTTCTTCGTTGCGGGCAACACCCACAGCGCTGACCTTGGCACCCGGGATCAGGCTGAGCACGCCTTCGAGCATGCCGATGCCGGCACGCAGGATTGGCACGACAGTGATCTTCTTGCCGGCGATTTTCTCGACCGACACGGTGCCGCACCAACCTTCGATATCGTAGGTTTCCAGCGGCAGGTCTTTAGTAGCTTCGTAGGTCAGCAGCGCACCGACTTCCTGAGCGAGCTCGCGGAAATTCTTGGTGCTGATGTCTGCGCGGCGCATAAGGCCAAGTTTGTGACGGATCAGCGGATGGCGGATCTCTTGGATGGACATGGGGAAAGGCTCCGGCGGCGGGCAAAAAAACCGGCCTAGATTAATCTATCCGAGGGTGATGTCCTATAGGACATAGAGTACGTTAGTCCATAAAGGCTTGATTCAGCCGTGCGAGATGCGTACCTTTGCCCGCTTTTCGCGACTATACCCCCCTTCAACCACCCCCCCGGAGAGCGCCATGTCCGCTGATCTCGAGCATATCCGTCAAATCATGCGAGAGGCTGACTGCCTGTACACCGAGTCTGAAGTCGAGGCCGCCATTGCCCGCGTCGGTGCACAAATCAACGAAACACTGGCCGAGAGCAACCCGGTGGTGTTCTGCGTGATGAACGGCGGGCTGATTTTTTCCGGCAAGCTGCTGACTCATCTGCATTTCCCGCTGGAAGCGTCCTACCTGCACGCGACCCGTTATCGCAACGAAACCAGCGGCGGCGATCTGTTCTGGAAGGCCAAGCCAGAAGTCTCGTTCCTTGACCGTGACGTGCTGATCATCGACGACATCCTCGATGAAGGTCACACCCTTGGCGCGATCATCGATTACTGCAAACACGCCGGCGCGCGCAAAGTGCACACCGCCGTGCTGATCGACAAGGATCACGACCGCAAGGCACGTCCTGACCTGAAAGCAGACTTCGTCGGCCTGCCGTGCATCGACCGTTACATCTTCGGTTACGGCATGGACTACAAAGGCTACTGGCGTAACGCCAACGGGATCTTTGCCGTTAAAGGCATGTAAGCAAGATCAAAAGATCGCAACGTTCCGCAGCCCCTGCAAGGGATTGATTACACCCTGTAGGAGCTGCGGAACGCTGCGATCTTTTGCTTTTAATCCCATGCTAGAGTGCTCGGCCCCGCCTCCGGAGCCTGCCATGCACCTCTTGATTCGCAGCCTTGCCGCCCTGTTGCTCACCCTTAGCCTGCCTTTGTCCGCCGCGCCGATGCACAGCCAGTTCCTGCCGCCGGACGATTTGACCCTGCGCGATGCCGAGCCCGAACATCAGCAACTGATGCAGGTCACGGACTATTCGGTGGTGGTCGGCGCGCAACGTCAGTCCAATCAGCAGCCGATTCCGGTCACCTCGCCACTGATGATCCGCCTCAAGGGCAAATCCCTGAGCAAAGGCGCGACAATCACTCAGGTGCTGGTCAGCTTCGATGGCGAAAGCAAAAGCCTGAAAAAACCGCTCTATGACGACAAAAGCAAAACCCTGACACTGTTTTATCCGCTGGCTCAATACCGTGTGGTGATCGATCTGCTGCGCAACGACACCGTCTATGTGCAATTCCTCAGTTACGCCAACGGCCATATCTGGGCCGATTTGCACACCGGCAGCGTGCGTGCGCGTTGAGCCGAGCGGCAGGGCAGGGGTAAACTGCCCGCCCCGTGTCATGTCTGCGAGCTGGAGTCGGCAATGCGTAAAGATAAGAAACAAGTGATTGGTGACGAGATCGGCGATGAGCAGATCAAGCTGTTCCTCGATTTTGAACCGGTCGACGCTACTTCGCCGTCGTTGCACAAACTGATCAAGGCTTACCGTGGTCTGCGAATCGACGATTTCGAACGGTTTCTGACGTTCTTTGTGGCGGCTGGGTACGACGTCGATGGCAAGGACGAGCAGGGCCAGACGTTTGTTGATCAGATCCGCGATCAACGCAACGCGCCGGAATACATCGAGCTGATCGACAAGGCTCGCGGTTAAGGTCTAAAGACAAGATCAGCTCCTACAGAGGATTAGTGTTCACCCTGTAGGAACTGCCGAAGGCTGCGATCTTTTGCTTTTTGGCAGGCATAAAAAAACGCCCCGCACTCACTGAGCTGCGGGGCGTTTTTTATGCGGCACGATCAAGCGTAGCTTGGCGTCTCGCTGCTTTCTTCAACCAGTTCCAGGGCGATGTTGTTCTGCGTGTTGATCTTGCGATACAGCGCAGCATCGGTTTCCAGAACCTTTTCGCGGGCCGGGAAGATTTCCGCCAGTTTGCCAGCCCACTCGCCGGACGCTTTGCCCGGGAAGCACTTCTCGATCAGTTCCAGCATGATCGAAACGGTCACCGATGCACCTGGCGATGCGCCGAGCAGGGCCGCAAGGGAACCATCCTTGGCCGCGACCAGTTCGGTACCGAATTGCAGGATGCCGCCCTTTTTCGGGTCTTTCTTGATGATCTGTACCCGTTGGCCGGCCACTTCCAGGCGCCAGTCTTCGGCTTTCGCCTCCGGGTAGAAACGGCGCAGGGAATCCAGACGCTGTTCCATCGACTGCATCACTTCGCTGACCAGGTACTTGGTCAGGTCCATGTTGTTTTTTGCCACCGCCAGCATCGGCCCGATATTGCCGGCGCGAACCGACAGCGGCAGGTCCATGAACGAACCATGCTTGAGGAATTTGGTGGTGAAACCGGCGTATGGCCCGAACAGCAGGGATTTCTTGCCATCGACCACGCGGGTGTCCAGGTGCGGCACCGACATCGGTGGCGAACCTACGGCAGCCTGGCTGTAAACCTTGGCCTGGTGCTGTTTGACAACTTGCGGGTTGTCGCAACGCAGCCACTGGCCGCTGATCGGGAAGCCGCCGAAACCTTTGCTTTCTTCGATGCCCGAAGCCTGCAGCAATGGCAGGGCCGCGCCACCGGCGCCGAGGAAGACGAATTTGGCATCGACTTCACGGCTGCTGCCGCTGTTGACGTCCTTGATGCTGACGGTCCAGCCGCTGCCGTTACGCTTGAGGCCGGTGACGCGCTTGCAGTATTTGACCTGGGCGTCGGGAGCGCTGGTCAGGTGCTTGAGCAACTGATTCGTCAGGGCGCCGAAGTTGACGTCGGTGCCGTTCATCACGCGGGTCGCGGCGAGCACTTCGTCCGGCGAGCGGCCCGGCATCATCAGCGGCATCCACTCGGCCATCTTGGCCTTGTCCTCGGTGTACTCCATGTCGGCGAAGGCGTGGTGCTTGCTCAGCACATCGAAGCGTGACTTGAGGAAGGACACGCCACTGTCGCCCTGCACGAAACTCAGGTGCGGCACCGGGCTGATGAAGGATTTGCACGAGCCGAAGGTGCCTTTTTTGGTCAGGTACGACCAGAACTGCTTGGACACTTCGAACTGGGTATTGATGTGCACGGCTTTCTTGATATCGACGCTGCCGTCGGCCGCTTGCGGCGTGTAATTCAGCTCGCACAGGCCTGCGTGGCCGGTACCGGCGTTGTTCCACGGGTTGGAACTCTCCGCAGCACCGGAGTCCATCAGCTCGACAACTTCCAGTTTGATCGCCGGATCGAGCTCTTTGAGCAGCACTGCAAGGGTGGCACTCATGATGCCGGCCCCAACCAGTACTACATCGACTGCTTCGTTATGCGCCATTTAACGCGTCTCCAAAATCTGCAGCACCAAATTGTCGGCATGGCTGCCAGGCATTCAGGGACAGGTCAATTATGTCCCGGCTATCCGTGGTCAGGTTCGCCATGTCCGAATCTTCGCAATTTTTCGCAACTTTGACGGATGCGTGCGGCGTGGCTTCCAGAGCTCCATGAACTCATTTCAGCGCCCGGCTGGCAATTCGACTTATGGTCGAGACATCCGTTTTTGTGCAACCAAATCCGTAGCGGACAGGCTTCAGGCTCCGGTATTCGAGGTATACCCGGTCCTGTGTCGTTGGGCTGTTTCAGACGCTAATGGTGCATGTTCAGACGCAAAACTATTCATTTGCTCGCCACACTCTTGTGAAGTTGTGAAAACCCGTTTTTTTCACGCTCTTTTGAAGACGTGAACCTCAAAAAAGGGCTGTCCAAGCCTGGCACCCTGCCCGCAAAGGCAAAACAACGCGGTGGCCGAGCGTCATGACAGCTCTGCAGATTCGCGAAAAGCGGGGGTTTTGCCGGAAGAACAGGCAAGCGCGCCAACTTCACTCGATCTGTGTGGGCGACTCTCTGTGGGCGATTTTGGATGCCAACGCAAGCGCATTGACGGTGTTGCGGGGCCCGATCAGGAGACGTCCTTATAATCGGGGGGAGATTGTATCGAAGAAATGCGCGGAGTTGGTCGAGTTTAATGACTTTTATTAGGCATCCGGTCAGATGCTCAACTGCACCTGCGCCCGTGCGCGCATTTGACGCGGTACGACCCGGGCGCTGGCGGGCAGCGGCTGGTTCAACCAGGTAAGGCGGATTTCTTCTATTTCCACCCAGCCATCGCCCATCGGCTGCAGGCTGCACTGCTTGAAGGCCTGACAGTGACCGTTGCGGTCGAGCAGGGCAAAGCTGCGATGCAGCGGGCGTGGCGCGAACAACGAGATCAGATAACGCATGGCCGAGCACCTGGTTGGAGGACTGATTTGAAGGATGCCGACCAGCCGTGACGTGTACATGTATGGCGGGTGAAGAATCTGTGACAGGAACCGCTTTCGACGGGGTTTGTCAGACATTTCAGTATTCATTGTGCGGCGCTGGTTACCCGCAGTGGCCCACCGCTATACTGCCGGCCTGTTTGTGCCTGATTCTGGAGAGAAAAGCATGTTGCAACGCCTGTTGTTCGGTTTGATCACTGTGGCCGGTTTGACTCTGGCCGGCTGCGCCCACAGCCCGCAACAACTGAGTCCGGAACCGAAGCTGACCACGCAATTGCCTGCGGTCGGCCGTGGCCAGCCAGTCGTCGTGCGTGTGGTTGACGGTCGTCCGTCGCCAACTCTGGGCACCCGTGGCGGTCTGTATCCTGAGACCAGTGCCATTACTGTACAGCGCGAGCAGATCCTGCCGAAGTTGCAGGCTCAGGCTGAAGCCGCCGTGCGTTTGCTCGGGTTCACCCCGACCAACAACGCGCCCAACGCTCCGCAACTGACTGTGACCCTGGCCGAACTGAAGTATCAGTCGCCCAAAGAAGGCATGTACGTGACTGAGGCGACCATCGGCGCGACCTTCCGCTCTGACGTGCAGAACGCCAACCGTCGCTACAGCGGCCGTTACGGTGCTTCGCTGGACCAGCGCTTCGGCATGGCGCCGAACCAGGAAACCAATACCAAACTGGTCAGCGATGTGTTGAGCGATGCGCTGACGCGTTTGTTCAAGGATCCGACCGTGGGTCAGGTTCTGGCTGAATAAGCGGGTCGCCTGATGTGAAAAAGCCCGGGACCAGTGATGGTCCCGGGCTTTTTCATGCCTACGTCTCTACCTGCATAACCCCCATCCCTGTAGGAGCTGCCGAAGGCTGCGATCTTTTGATCTTGTTTTCAAACAGTCAAAATCAAAAGATCGCAGCCTGCGGCAGCTCCTACAGGGGGCGTATCGTTCAGGCAGCCTGCGAATAAAAATCGAGAACGCTAACTCCCGTCAGCAAATCCGTCTCGGGCAAATCCGCATGCTGATGCCCGCCCAGCGCGCAATACACCAGCCAATGGCGATCCTGAACATTGAAGGCGAGGCTGCCAACGAGACTTTGCTGCTCGTCGTAGGGGGTGATGAGGTACAGACGATCCTGGTTTTCAGCGTGAAGCATGACGCGTTCCATGTGTGTTTCGAGGCGCGCATGGTGGTGCATCCACATGACGAAGCCGTGACACAGGACAGCCATCGGTCGATTGCCGGGTTATTTGTCGTAAAGGAGAGGCGTCGGGGACAGGTTTCGGTAGAATCCTGGCGCGGTCGTCTGTCTGGCGTCTGCCACACTGATTAAGTTTGAGGTCTGTGATGTCGCTGCATTTGATGACGCTGTTTACCAACCATCCCGCCAAATTGATCAATCTGCTGGCGCTGCTGTTGGCGTTCCCCGGCAGTTGGCTGCTGCACGCGACCCGCCGCCGCGAACAACGCGCATCGGCCAGCATCGCCGCGCAGCGCCAGGCTCAGCCGAACGCTGAACCGATCCTCGATTGGTCGACGTTGCGCATGAACCGCTTTTTCTATCGCTTCGGTTTTGCCTGCCTGGGCTTGGCGCTGGTCATTTCCTGGATCAGCACCCAATTCTGAATTGAATGCAAAACCCTTCGCCACCGTCACGTGGTGTCAGGCAAAAAAACGGCGCCCGAGGGGCGCCGTTTTTGCGTCGGATCGAAGCCGCTTACAACGGCAACCCAGCCTTGACCCGATACTGGTTACGCACCGGCGTTGCATATTGCAGCACCAGATACGGACGATGCTCTTCAGGGCAAGCGTCCAGCCGTGACTGCCACTCTTCCTGCGCCTTGGCCAGCTCATCCGCCGGGAACACCTCGGCAGCTTTCGGCACATTCAGTTGCGGATCAGCATCGGCCCACTGCGCATACGCCAGGTAATGCACCGGGAACAACCGGTAGCCGCCGAGAATCTGCTTGTCCATTTCGACTGCCAATTGCTTGGTGTCTTCAAACAGCTCGGTAATGGGCGCGGCGAAGTTCACGTGCACCCGGCCCTTATAGCCGGTGATGCCCTTGGCAATGCTCACGTCATCTTCGCCCGACACTTTGCTGTAGGTGCCGGTGGTGGCGCGGATGTACAGCTCGCGGGCCTTGGCCTGGTCGCACGGATCGTATTCGTAGCTGATCGACACGGGGGTGACGTTCAGCGACTGAATCACTTCGCCGAACGGCTCGTCCTTGCGGCTCATGTGGAACATCTTGAGGATCGCCGACTCGGTGCGGTCGTCGCCATCCTTCGCCCGGCCTTCGGCCTGTGCAATCCAGATCGAGGCGCAATCATTGCGGATCGAGTAGTTGATGTACGCCGACAGCAACTGATACGCGGCCATTTTCTCGCGACGGCCGGTGATCGAGCGATGCACGATGAAACTCTTGTTCAGGCGCATCAGGTCGCTGACAAACGGCTTCTGCAACAGGTTGTCACCAATCGCGATACGCGGCGTCGGCAGGCCGGCGTGGTACACGGCGTAGTTGACGAAGGCCGGGTCCATGACGATGTCACGGTGGTTGGCGATGAACAGATACGCGCTGCCGGACTTGAATTGCTCGACCCCGGTGTAGGTCACGCCGTCGGTGGCGCGCTCGATGGTGTGGTCGACGTACGCCTCGATTTTGTCCTGCAAAGTTGCCACCGATGTCACGTCGGCAAACTCACGACGCAGCCGATGGGCTATAAGTGGTTTGAGCATCCAGCCGAAGGGACCGGCAAAACGCGGGAAGCGGAAGTGGGTGAGGATATCTAGAAACGCCTTGTCGCCGAGCAGTCTTGCCAGTACCACGGGTACTTCGCTGTCGTCGTAAGGTCGGATGGCATCGAATTCGCCCATCATGCTCTCTTGTTGGAAACGGCTAGGGTAAGTAAAGGTTTTGATCGAAAACCAACGGGGCACGGTCTGAAAAAATAGCCAGACAAAAATAGCCCTGCAAATAGACCGGCGATTATACGCACAAGTCACTTGGGAGACCGCGATGCTGGAAGCTGCACTGTATGAATGTCCTTATTGTGGGGAGCAGGTCGAGACGTCAGTGGACTTGTCCGGCGGCGATCAGACTTATATCGAGGACTGTCAGGTGTGTTGTCGCCCGATCACGTTTGTATTGCAGGTTCACGGTGAGGAATGGCATCTGGAAGTGTTCAGCGAAAACGAGTGAGGGGCGCCCATGCAGCGGATCTACGAACCGGAAAACCTGTTGGAAGGCGAAATGCTCAAGGGCATGCTCGCCAGCGAAGGTATCGAGGCGCATCTGGTGGGCCGGGATTTGCTCGGCGGCGCGGGCGAGTTGCCGATTTTCGGGTTGCTGGGGCTGTCGGTCGATAACGATCAGGCCCAATACGCCCTCGAACTGATCACCGCGTACAATGCCGCGCTGCCGCTGCCCGGCGACGAACCGGAGAGCTTCCTCGGTACGCTGGTCTGTTAGGCTGGCGTTCGTTTTATTTTTTGAGTCGTGTTGCCCCATGTGTGGACGTTATGCCCTGTTTCGCTGGAACCGCGACTTCGCGGCCCTGCCAGGTTTTCCTGCCGATCAACTGGCGCAGTGGAACATTTCCCCCAACGATTCGGTGTTGATGCTGCGTGCCGGCGAAGACGGCGAGCGCACGCTGGCCCGCGCCCGCTGGGGGCTGACGCCGCCGTGGTTGACGGACTTGTCACGCACTCCGGCGCATGCCCGCGCCGAAACCGTGGCCGAGCAACCGATGTTTCGCGAGGCGCTGCGTTTGCGTCGCTGCCTGCTGCCGGCCAACGGCTTTTATGAATGGCGCGGCACCCAGCGCAAGCGCCCTTACTGGCTGACGCCGGGCGAGGGGGCTTCGCTGTTTTTTGCGGCGATCTGGGAAGCGTACCCGGTGCAGGAGCAGGTGTGGTTGAGCACGGCGGTGATCACTCAATCAGCGGCCAGTCAGCGCCGGCCGTTGATTCTGGATGAGGCGGGGCAGGCTGCGTGGCTTGATCCCGCGACGCCGCTGCATGCCTTGCAAGCCTTGCTCGCCAGTGAACCGGCCGCGTTGCGCGAGCGGGTGTTGGCGAACATGGTCAATGATCCGAAACTCAATGGGCCGGAGTGTCTGACTCCGGGTTGAATCAAAAGCCTCTCACCCCAGCCCTCAGGGAGAGGGCTGGGGGGCTTTTGCTCTGCGGAATATATCTGAAAGTCGCTGCAATACGTCCGTTGTATCTGGCGCCAATACAATTACCCACCTACGATACGCGACAGGTTTTCAGGGAGCTTTTGAATGAACAAGACATTGGTTGTAAGTGCACTGAGCGCAGCGCTGTTGCTGGCCGGTTGTCAGTCGGTCAACACCACCAGCGGCGGCGCCGTGGGTGTGGAGCGCAAGCAATACATGTTCAGCATGCTGTCCTCGCAAGAGGTCGATCAGATGTATGCCCAGTCCTATCAGAAGACCGTGGGCGAGGCGTCGACCAAGGGTGTGCTGGACAAGACCAGCAGCGACGCCAAGCGGGTTCAGGCTATTTCCAGCCGTCTGATTGCCCAAGCACCGAATTTCCGCCCGGATTCGGCGCAGTGGAAGTGGGAAGTCAATCTGATCAAGAGCGACGAGCTCAACGCCAACTGCGGCCCTGGCGGCAAGATCATTTTCTACACCGGGCTGATCGACAAACTGAAACTCACCGACGATGAAATCGCCGCAATCATCGGCCATGAAATCGCCCACGCTCTGCGCGAGCATGGTCGTGAAGCGATGTCCAAGGCCTATGGCATTGAAATGGCCAAACAGGGCGCGGGCGCACTGCTCGGTCTTGGCCAGGACAGCCTGGCGCTGGCCGATACCGTGGCCAATTACGGCATGACCCTGCCTAACAGCCGCGCCAACGAAAACGAAGCCGACCTGATCGGCCTGGAGCTGGCCGCTCGCGCCGGCTACAACCCGAACGCCGCGATCACCCTGTGGAACAAGATGAGCAAGGCGTCGGAAGGTTCGCCGCCAGAGTTCATGAGTACACACCCGGCGTCGACCAGCCGGATTGCTTCGTTGCAGGCGGCGATTCCGAAGGTGATGCCGCTTTACGAAAAAGCTCCGAAGTCCTGATCATCTTTCAGCGAGGCTGATGATCCCTTCGCGAGCAGGCTCGCTCCCACAGGTTCGGTAGTGCTCACACAATCTGTGAGCGCCGTAAATCCCTGTGGGAGCGAGCCTGCTCGCGAAGACCGATGACACGGTCTATCGACTTGTGCCGTTAAACCCAGCCGCTGCTCTGCATCGCTTTGTAAACCGCAACGAGCGCCAGAATCAGGAATGCCGAGGCCGCCAGGCGTCGGATCAAGGTCAGCGGCAGTTTGTCCGCGGCAAAATTACCCGCCAGTACAACCGGCACGTTGGCAATCAGCATGCCCAATGTGGTGCCGATGATCACCAGCCACAACTCCGGATATTGCGCGGCGAGCATCACCGTCGCAACCTGGGTTTTGTCGCCCATTTCAGCAAGGAAGAACGCGATAAGCGTGGTCAGGAACGGCCCGAACTTGCGCGCGGTACTGGCTTCATCGTCATCCATTTTGTCCGGGACCAATGTCCACAGTGCAGTGGCTGCGAAGCTTGCGGCGAGAATCCAGTGCAACACGGAGTCGGAGAAGAAGCTGCCAAACCAGGCACCTACCGCACCGGCTGCTGCGTGGTTGGCCAGGGTCGCAGCAACGATGCCGGCAATGATCGGCCAGGGTTTGCGAAAGCGTGCGGCCAGAATCAGCGCGAGCAGTTGCGTCTTGTCGCCGATTTCGGCCAAGGCAACGATTGCGGTGGGAACGAGTAATGAGTCCAGCATCAGGATTTTCCTAAGGGGCGGGTCGACACGGCTATGACACGTACAGCCTTCCCGCCCCGGGTAAGGTGTGCGTGTCATAGGTCTTGTCAAACCCTGCGATCCGTCTGATGCGGACGCTTGGGTCGCATACGCCATGATCTGAGGATCAAGTATGTTGACGTATGCCGGACGAGCTTGGTGCTCGTGGGAGACTACTCCCCTAGGACGGAGCGGATTCTGCCTTCGCAAATCCGATAGAGCAAGAACAAATTTTCAGCCGCGCTTGGCCCGGTAAATCCGGAAACCGTTACCCTCAGCCTTGATCGCACAGATCCCGAGGTGCTCTTCAATCAGCGGTTGATACTTCAGGAAGCTATTGGCAACCAGGCGAAGTTCGCCACCGTTTTTCAGATGTTTGGCCGCTTTTCGCAGCAAGTTCTCGGTGGCGAAATAATCGGTATGGACGCCGACATGGAACGGCGGATTGCTCAGAATCGCGCTCAGGCCCATCGGTGCAGCATCGATACCGTCACCGGTCAGCACTTCAGCCTCCAGCCCGTTGGCTGCAAGCGTCAGACGGCTGCTGGCGGCGGCAAAAGCATCGACGTCGAGCAACGTGACCTGATTGTGCGGGTAGCGACGTTTTACCGCAGCCCCCAACACTCCAGCGCCACAGCCGAAATCCAGCAGGTGGCCGCTCGGCAGTTTGTCCAGATGCTCCAGCAACAGCGCGCTGCCGCGATCCAGTCGACCATGGCTGAACACGCCCGGCAGGCTGATGACTTTTAGCGGACCTTCGGCCAGCGGCAATTCATAGGTTTGTGCCAGGCTTTCCAGCGACTTCACTTCAGGGGCATTGGCTACCGTGACTTGCCAGAGCTGGCAGTGCCGCGCGCTGTCGAGCTTGCGCGGCTTGCCGAACGGGTTGAGTTGCTTGGACGCGCCTTCGATGCCGCTGCGTTTTTCCCCGACCAGAAATACTTCGCGCCCGGCCAGGCGCGCGGCCACGGCGTTGAGGATGTAGTCGGTCAAGTCCTTGGACTTGGGCAGGAACACCACGGCGCTGTCGAACTCGCGCTCGGGGATGTTCACGCCGAAATGGCTGCGGCCTTCGAAGCGCGCCTCCAGGGCGTTTTGATCACCGGCATGCCAGCACCAGCCAAACGCGTTGGGCAGGCGACCGAGCAAATCGTCGGCAGGCAAACCGGCCAACAACAGCGAACCCTGGAATAACTCGGGCTGACGAAGCAGTACTTCACTGCGCGGATCCATATCTGCTCCTCAAAAAAAGTGCCGCAGTTTATCAACTGACGACCCGCAGCGCCTTACCGCTGAAGAACGCTTCGGCGTTTTCGGTCAATTGACCGACGATGCGCTGCCGCGCCTCACGGCTGCCCCAGGCGTTGTGCGGCGTGACGATGAGACGCGGGATATCGGCGGCCAGCAGCGGATTGCCCTGAGTGGGCGGCTCGACACTCAGCACGTCAGTGGCGGCGCCACCTAGATGACCGGCGCGCAAGGCATCGGCCAGCGCCTGCTCATCGATCAGTCCGCCGCGGGCGGTGTTAATCACGAACGCGCCGGGTTTCATCGAAGCCAGTTCGCGAGCGCCGATGAAGTGGCGAGTGTGTTCGTTGAGCGGGCAGTGCAACGTCAGGGCGTCGATCTGCGGGAGCAATTCATCCAGCGGCAAACGATCCGCCCGGGCAGGGCGCCCTGGAATCTGTCCGAGCAATACGCGCATGCCGAACGCTTCGGCCAGTTGCGCGACGGCGCCGCCGAGTTCGCCATGACCGAGCAAGCCGAGGGTTTTGCCTTGCAGTTCGACAATCGGGTAGTCGAGCAGGCAGAACTGTTTCGCCTGCTGCCAGCGACCTTCATCGACGGCTTTTTGATAATCGGCCAGGCGGGTGGCGAGGTTGAGCAACAGCATGATGGTGTGTTGCGCCACCGATGGCGTGCCGTAACCCTGGCAGTTGCACACCGTGATGCCGTGGGCGCGAGCGGCCACCAGATCGACGTTGTTGGTGCCAGTGGCGGTGATCAGGATCAGTTTCAGGTCAGGGTTGGCGGCCATGGCGGCGGCGTCGATCAGGATCTTGTTGCTGATCGCCACGGTGGCACCTTGCAGGCGTTCGGCAACCTGTTCAGGCAATGTCTGAGCGAACAATTGCAAGTCGCTGAAGCAGGCGCGCAACGGGCTGAGGTCGAGATCGCCAAGATCCAGTGAAGGATGATCAAGGAATACGGCGCGGCGCGGGTTCGTCATCAACTGTACCTTTTGTGCTGTGAACGGAAGGCGTAATCTGCCGAGCCTACCAGATGAAACAATTGGTTACTCGGTGGCTGCGGTGCTCCAGAATCCTGTAGGAGCGAGCACCTGCGCCTTGAGTCCGATTTGACTGATCAACTCCAGAGGAGCCCCCATGTACTGGACCGAGTTCTTGACCGTTGCACTGATCCACCTGCTGGCCGTCGCCAGCCCCGGCCCGGACTTTGCCGTGGTGGTGCGCGAGAGCGTCACCCACGGAAGACGCGCCGGTACCTGGACGGCGCTGGGTGTGGGCACGGCGATTTTCCTGCATGTGGGCTATTCGCTACTGGGCATCGGTTTGATCGTGTCGCAGTCGATTGTGCTGTTCAACGCGCTGAAATGGGCGGCGGCGGCGTACCTGCTGTACATCGGCTTCAAGGCCTTGCGTGCGCAACCGGCAAAAGCCGTCAGCGATGATCTGCACAAGGAAGCGGGCGAGCGCACCGCCCGTGGTGCGTTCACTTCGGGCTTCGTGACCAACGGCCTGAATCCGAAAGCCACACTGTTCTTCCTGTCGTTGTTCACCGTGGTGATCAACCCGCACACGCCCCTGGCGATGCAGGCCGGCTACGGCGTTTACCTCGCTGTCGCGACCGCTTTCTGGTTCTGCCTGGTGGCCATGCTGTTCAGCCAGCAACGCGTACGCGCCGGTTTCGCCCGCATGGGCCACTGGTTCGACCGCACCATGGGCGCTGTGCTGATCGCCCTCGGTGTGAAAATCGCGTTCACCGAGATGCATTGATCCGGCGAGAGCCTGCCGGCTGCGGGCTATTGGATGACCGCGATCCTGTAGGAGCTGCCGAAGGCTGCGATCTTTTGATCTTAAAAACACATCAAAAGATCGCAGCCTTCGGCAGCTCCTACAAAGGGCTCGTTCATGACTTTCCCCTTCCATCCTGCAAATACTGGCGCAAAGCTAGCATTTGTACGGCTTTGCAAATCATTCCTTTGGCTGATTTGGCTGGCGTATAAGGGTTTTAGAGTACAAATCTCTACGCCAACACCGAGCCGTCAGAAAAGGGATTCTTATGTTGCAGACTCGCGTCATTCCCCCAGCCGATGGGGCCTACCAGTATCCATTGCTGATCAAACGGCTGCTGATGTCCGGTGCCCGTTACGAGAAAACCCGCGAGATCATCTACCGTGACCAGTTGCGCTACAGCTACCCGACCCTGATCGAACGCGTGGCGCGGCTGGCCAACGTGTTGACGGCTGCCGGCGTCAAGGCCGGTGACACCGTGGCGGTGATGGATTGGGACAGTCACCGTTACCTGGAATGCATGTTTGCCGTTCCGATGATCGGCGCGGTGATCCACACCATCAACGTGCGCCTGTCCCCGGAACAGATCCTCTACACCATGAACCACGCCGAGGACCGCTTCGTGCTGGTCAACAGCGAGTTCGTCGGGCTGTACCAGGCGATTGCGCCGCACCTGACCACGGTCGAGAAAACCCTGCTGCTGACCGATCTGCCGGAAAAAACCGCCGAGCTGCCGAATCTGGTGGGCGAGTACGAGCAACTGCTGGCCGCCGCCAGCCCGCAGTACATCTTTGAGGACTTCGACGAAAACTCGGTCGCCACCACGTTCTATACAACCGGTACCACCGGCAACCCGAAAGGCGTGTACTTCACCCATCGGCAACTGGTGCTGCACACCATGGGCGTGTCGACGATCATGGGCTCCATCGACAGCGTGCGCCTGCTCGGCACCAACGACGTCTATATGCCAATCACGCCGATGTTCCATGTTCACGCGTGGGGCCTGCCTTATGTGGCGACCATGCTCGGGCTCAAACAGGTTTATCCGGGCCGCTACGATCCGGAGTTTCTGGTGGAGCTGTGGCGCAAGGAGAAGGTCACGTTCTCCCATTGCGTGCCGACCATTCTGCAAATGCTGCTCAACGCCAAAGGTGCGCAGGAAACCGATTTCGCCGGCTGGAAAATCGTCATCGGCGGCAGCGCACTCAACCGTACCTTGTACGAAACCGCCAAGGCTCGCGGCATTCAACTGACCGCCGCCTATGGCATGTCCGAGACCGGACCATTGGTATCGTGCGCACACCTCAACGACGAGCTGATGGCCGGCACGGAGGACGAACGCACCACTTATCGAATCAAGGCCGGTGTGCCGGGCCCGCTGGTGGAAGCCGCGATTGTCGATGCCGAGGGCAACTTCCTCCCGGCCGATGGCGAAACTCAGGGCGAGCTTGTGCTGCGTGCACCGTGGCTGACCGAAGGTTATTTCAACGAACCGCAAAAAGGCGCCGAACTGTGGGCCGGCGGCTGGCTGCACACCGGCGACGTCGCGACGCTCGACAGCATGGGCGTGATCGACATCCGTGACCGGATCAAGGACGTGATCAAGACCGGTGGCGAATGGATTTCCTCACTGGACCTCGAGGACCTGATCAGCCGTCACGTCGCGGTACGCGAAGTAGCAGTGGTGGGCATCGCCGATCCGCAGTGGGGCGAGCGCCCGTTTGCCCTGCTGGTGATCCGTGAAGGGCATGAAATCGGGGCGCGGGAGCTCAAGGAGCACCTCAAGCCATTTGTGGAGCTGGGGCATCTGAGCAAGTGGGCGATTCCGAGTCAGATCGCTCTTGTTACGGAAATTCCCAAGACCAGCGTCGGCAAGCTCGACAAGAAGCGCATCCGTCTCGACATCACTGAATGGCAGGCCAATAACAGCACCTTCCTCTCGACCCTTTAAGTCCCTGCTGGCGCGCCGAAAACGGCGCGCCAGACCCGCCAAGCAAGCGCTTGCCTTGTGAAATCGAAAATTTCAGCCATCCTTGCCATGCCGACACGTGTCGGCCTGGCGAAAGGACTGTTCCAGAGTGGTCGGCAGCTGCAAATCACACTTTAGAGGGATCAAGCTCCACAACCTGCTGGCTATAGTCCACTTAAGGATTTTTAAGAACGTGGCACACGCACAAGATGGGGCGATGCATCTTTGGAGTGACGTCGGACAGCCTTTGGCATCCGGTCCTTCAGACGTTTTTAAAAGTACTCACTGCCATAACAATAATGCACATGGAGTAGCGTCGATGACCTCAGTAAACCAGTTCTGGCGCCGGGCGAAACTGCCTCTGGCGGTCAGTCTTGCTTCTTCGCTCGCCGGGCCTGCATTCGGCGTCAGTTTCAACGTTGGTGAAATCGAAGGTCAGTTCGATTCATCCCTGTCGATCGGCGCAAGTTGGTCTACCCAGAGCCCGAACAAGAACCTCATCGGCGTCAACAACGGTGGTCACGGCCTGTCGCAGACTTCTGACGATGGCCACGCCAACTTCAAGAGCGGCGAAACCTTTTCGAAGATCTTCAAGGGCATCCATGACCTTGAATTGAAATACGGCGACACCGGCGTGTTCGTCCGTGGCAAATACTGGTACGACTTCGAACTCAAGGACGAAAGCCGTCAGTTCAAGGACATCAGCGACAGCAATCGCAAGGAAGGCGCCAAGTCTTCCGGCGGGCAGATCCTCGACGCCTTCGTCTACCACAACTACGCCATCGCCGATCAGCCGGGCTCGGTTCGTCTGGGCAAGCAGGTAGTGAGCTGGGGTGAAAGTACCTTCATCGGTGGCGGCATCAACTCGATCAACCCGATCGACGTGTCTGCATTCCGTCGTCCAGGTGCCGAGATCAAGGAAGGCCTGATCCCGGTCAACATGTTCTACGTGTCTCAGAGCCTGACCGACAATCTGTCGGCCGAAGCCTTCTATCAGCTGGAATGGGACCAGACCGTTGTCGATAACTGCGGCACCTTCTTTTCGCAGCCGGACATTGTCGCCGACGGTTGCAACGACAACCTGCGCGTGCTGAACAAGCGTTCGACTATTCCAGCCGTTGCACTGGGGCCGTTGGCCGCCAACGGCGTCGATGTCAATCAGGAAGGCGTTCTGGTACGCCGTGGTCCGGATCGCGATGCCCGTGACAGCGGTCAGTGGGGCGCGTCCCTGAAGTACATGTTCGAGCCTCTGGATACCGAGTTCGGCGCGTACTTCATGAACTACCACAGCCGTGCGCCGATCTTCAGCGCAACCGGTGCGCCGCGGTCGGTCTACAACACTGCAGCCGGTCTGCCCGGGCCGTTCGCAGCTCTCGCACCACTGCTGGTGGCGGGCAACTCGAATTACTTTATTGAATACCCTGAGGACATTCGCCTCTACGGCCTGAGCTTCTCTACCACCCTGCCTACCGGTACGGCGTGGAGCGGTGAGATCAGCTATCGCCCGAATGCACCCGTACAACTGAACTCCACCGACATCCTGTTCGCCGGTGTTCGTCCGCTGGGCGGCGCACTGACCAACGCCTCGCTGCTAAATGGCGTTCCTGGTCAGGATCTGCACGGCTATGAGCGCAAGGAAATCACCCAACTGCAGACGACCTTCACGCACTTCTTCGATCAGGTCATGGGCGCCAGCCGTCTGACCCTCGTGGGTGAAGCGGGCATGACCTACGTGGGCGGTCTGGAAAGCCGTTCCGACAAGCGTTATGGCCGGGATCCGGTTTATGGCCCGGGTGAGTTGCCGGCCACTGGCGGTATCAATACCTGCGCCAACATTCTCAACGCCAGCACCATCAATGGTGCAGGGCCGGGTTCGCCGCAGAACAACCGCAGCCGCAATTGCGACAACGACGGCTTCACCACATCGATGTCGTGGGGCTATCGCGGTCGGGCCATCTGGGATTACAACGACGTCTTCGCCGGTGTGAACCTCAAGCCGAACGTAGCCTGGTCCCATGACGTCAGCGGCTACTCGCCTGGCCCTGGCGGCAACTTCGAGGAAGGTCGCAAAGCGGTCAGTCTGGGCGTCGATGCCGAGTACCAGAACACCTACACCGCGAGCCTGGCCTACACCAACTTCTTCGACGGCAAGTACACCACTGTGGATGACCGCGACTTCGTTGCGCTCAGCTTCGGCGTGAACTTCTAAGCACTGCATTTCAGGACGAACGAATTTATGAAAATAACAAAAAGTCTGTTCCACGCCGGTGTTCTGGGTCTGTCGCTGCTGGCGACCGGCGTCATGGCCGCAGTGCCTGCTGGCGAAGCGGACAAGCTGGGCAAGAGCCTGACCCCGATGGGCGCAGAAATGGCGGGTAACGCCGATGGCTCGATCCCGGCCTGGAAGCCGTTGCCGAAGAATGCCGGTGCGGTCGATGCGCGTGGTTTCCTGTCCAACCCTTACGCCAGTGAGCAGCCGTTGTTCACCATCACCGCCAAGGATGTCGACAAGTACAAGGACAAACTTGCGCCGGGCCAGTACGCGATGTTCAAGCGCTACCCGGAAACCTTCAAGATGCCGGTCTATCCATCGCATCGCGGCGCTACCGTGCCGGATGAGGTGTTCGCCTCCATCAAGAAAAACGCCACTACCACCACGCTGGTGTCGGGCGGTAACGGTCTGGAAAACTTCGAAACGGCTGTGCCGTTCCCGATTCCTAAAACCGGCGTCGAAGTCATCTGGAACCACATCACCCGCTATCGTGGCGGCAGCGTGACGCGTCTGGTGACCCAGGCCACGCCGCAACCGAATGGCTCGTACAGCCTGGTGTATTTCCAGGATCAGTTCGTGTTCCGCGACAAGATGAAAGACTACGATCCGGCGAACCCAGGCAACATCCTGTTCTACTTCAAGCAGAAAGTGACTGCGCCGGCACGTCTGGCCGGTGGTGTGCTGCTGGTGCACGAAACCCTCGACCAGGTTAAAGAGCCACGTTCGGCGTGGGTCTACAACGCCGGTCAGCGCCGTGTGCGCCGCGCACCGCAAGTGTCCTATGACGGCCCGGGTACTGCGGCGGACGGTCTGCGTACCTCCGACAACCTGGACATGTTCAACGGCGCGCCGGATCGCTACGACTGGAAGCTCGAAGGCAAAAAAGAGATGTACATCGCCTCCGACAGCTACAAGCTCGACGATCCGAAACTGAAATACGCCGACATCATCAAGGCCGGCCACATCAACCAGGATCTGGCGCGTTACGAGCTGCGCCGCGTCTGGCACGTGGTTGCGACCCTGAAGGAAGGTCAGCGCCACATCTACGCCAAACGTGACTTCTACATCGACGAGGACACCTGGCAAGCAGCGGTCATCGACCATTACGACGGTCGTGGTCAGCTGTGGCGTGTGGCCGAGGCGCATGCCGAGAACTACTACGACAAACAAGTGCCGTGGTATGCCCTGGAAACCCTCTACGACCTGCAATCCGGCCGCTACCTGGCGCTGGGCATGAAGAACGAAGAGAAGAGTGCGTATGACTTCGGCTTCACCGCGACCACCAGCGACTTCACCCCGGCCGCTCTGCGTCAGGAAGGTGTTCGTTAAACCGCTGTAAACCCGAGGCCGCATCCTCGTGAAAACGCCCCGACTGGTTCGGGGCGTTTTTTTTACTGTTCATTTTTGTACCGCCTTGTGTAGGCGCTACCGCAGGCTGTGATCTTTTGATCCTGCTTTGGATTCAGAAACATTCTCGTCAAAAGATTGCAGCCTTCGGCAGCGCCTACAGGATTTGGCGTGCAGGTCGTTGTAGCCTTTTTGTAGCCATTTGTAGCAACTACCTTCATAACCGGTTCGTTTAAGGCTAGTCTGCGGACATCTGCAACGCCGCCAACAGCAATTCGAACAAGAGCCGGCCATGACTGATCTGTCCCCACTTCCGGGTCCCGCAAGCGTTGCCGTCGCGGCACTGGACGGGCGTTTTTTTCGCCCGCCGCTGCCTGACGGACACGTATTGCGACCACGCCTTTGCGAGCGCCTGCAAGCAGGACTCGGTGGACGGCTGTTGCTGGTCAGCGCCCCCGCAGGCTTCGGCAAGAGTTCGCTGGCCGTGGAGTTTTGCCAAAGTCTGCCGGCGCATTGGCAAAGTCTCTGGCTGGGCCTGAGCCCACGGGACAGCGACCCCGGTCGCTTTCTCGAGCGCTTGCTCGAAGGCCTGCAAGACTATTTCCCCGAACTGGGCAGCCGCGCGCTCGGCCTGCTGAAGATGCGTCAACGCCACCAGCCGTTTGCCTTTGAAGAATGGCTCGACGGTCTGCTCGACGAGCTGGCGCAGCACCTTGATCCGGCGACACCCTTGTTGCTGGTGCTCGACGATTATCATCTCGCCCAAGGCCCGGTGCTCGACCGTTGCCTGCAGTTTTTCCTCAACCACTTGCCCGAGGGTTTGCTGGTGATGGTCACCAGTCGGCAGCGCCCTGACTGGCACCTGGCGCGCTTGCGACTGTCGCGGCAACTGTTGGAACTGCACGAGCAGGATTTACGCCTGACCCATGACGAAGCCCTGACCTTGCTTGATCGCCACAGCACTTCACTGCGCGGCGAAGCGTTGGAAAACCTTATCCAGCGCAGCGAAGGCTGGGTCGCCGGGCTGCGTTTCTGGCTGCTGGCAGCATCCGAAGCCGGCAGTGAAGCCGCATTGCCGCAAGCGCTGAACGGCGGGGAAGGGCTGATCCGCGACTATCTGCTTGAAGAAGTCATCGATTGCCTGCCCATCGAAGTGCAATCGTTTCTCTACGACACCGCACCGCAGGAGCGCTTTTGCAGCGAACTGTGCGATGCCGTGCGCGAAGCCCATGACAGCGCCGAGATCCTGCGTTTCCTGCAGGCGCATCAAGTATTTCTGGTGCCGCTGGATGAACACGGGCACTGGTATCGCTATCACCATTTGTTTTCCGACCTGTTGCGCAGTCGCCCGGTTGCACAGGCCATGGTGCCCACCGGAACGCTGCATTTGCGCGCCTGTCGCTGGTTCAATGCTCAGGGTTTACTCGATGAGGCCGTGGAGCAGGCGTTGCGTGCCGGCCACCTCGACGTGGCGGCGAATCTGGTGCAGAACCTGTCGGAGGAACAACTGCTGGCCGAGCAGAATGTCGGCATGTTGCTGCGCTGGAAAATGGACTTGCCCGACAGCCTGTTGATCAGCACGCCGCGCTTGATCGTGCTGTACAGCTGGGCGCTGGGGCTGGCGTGTCAGCTCGATGCGGCCGAAGAATTGTCCAGCCATCTGAGCCGCTTCCTGCCGGCGCCATCGGCCACGGCGCAAAAGTCGATGCTGGCGCAATGGCTGGCGTTGAGCGGGATCATCGCGCGCGGACGCGGTCATCGCGAGTTGACGCTCAAATACTGCAGCGAAGCGCTCGAAAGTCTGCCGGCCAAGCGCTACGGCCAGCGGCTGATGTGCTTGTCGACGTTATCCAACCTGGCGATTGCCGACGGTGATCTGTGGCGCGCGCGGGGATTGAATCGCGAGTCCCTTGAGTTGGCGCAACGCGTCGGTAATCCGTTATTCGAAGCACTGGCGCATTACGATCGCGCCCGCGTTTTGCAGGCTCGCGGTGAAATTCTGCGTTCGCTCGATGAAGTCCATCAGGGCCTGGAACGGTTGCGCGGACTTTCCCCACAGCGCCTGTATGCCGTGCGCGCGCGGCTGACGTTGTACGAAGGTTTTCTGTTGGCGATGCGCTTGCAGCCGCAGCTCGCACGCGTGCGGTTATTGGCCGGGCTCAGTGAAGCACGGGCCTGTCGCGACATCAGCGTGTTGATCGGTCACTGCGTGATCGCGCGTCTGGATGGCGCCAGCGGTGAGTTCGCCAAAGCCTTCGCCGAACTCGCCGAAGCCGAGCGGCTGATGCACATCTGGGACGTGCCGCCTATCTACTATCTGGCGATGATCACTCTGGTCAAATGTGAACTGTGGCTGGCGCAGGGCCGCACCGATCTGGCCGAAGCCTGGCTGGCGCGGTTGGGCCAGACTTATACGGGCGAACGTGCGGCGGCGCCGCCGGAATTTCATCCACAACTGCCTTTGCATGTCGAACTGCAACAGGCACTGCTCGATGTGATTCAAGGGCAACCGATGCTCGCCGAAGGGCGCTTGAACGTATTGCACGAAAACGGCCAGCAAACCGGGCGTCAGTTGCTCAGCGTGATGGCGTTGACGCAGAAGGTGGCGTTGCTGTTGGCGAGCGGGCGCGAGGCGGAGGCGCGCAAAGCGCTGAATCAGGCGTTGGAGGCAGCGGCCGGGGGCGTGCTGCAACCGTTCGAGGCTTTGGTCAAGGGACACGTGGACTGGTTGCGCGGACAATTGCTGACGTCGCCAACGCTGGCAGGACAGCAATTGCTGCAACACTTTCCGCCAGCCGCGCCCCGTCCGGCCGTGGAATCAAGTACTACCGAACAGCTCAGCAGTCGCGAACTGGCGGTACTGCGGTTGATTGCTCAGGGCTGCTCGAATCAGGAAATCAGCGAGCAGTTGTTCATCTCGCTGCACACCGTTAAAACCCACGCCAGCCATATCAACAGCAAACTTGGGGTTGAGCGGCGTACGCAGGCAGTGGCGCGGGCGAAGGAGTTGGGCGTCCTGAGTTAGACGCAACACACGTCCACCCATAAAAAACGCCCCGAACCAGTCGGGGCGTTTTTGATTATTGCCCGGTCATTTTACAAACCGGGTTTAACTGCGACAGAGCGTCAGGCGACCAGGTCGTTGGCGCTGAAACTGTTCACACCGACCAGCTGGATTTCGAAGTCCGCACCGGTGTTGCCGCTGACATTACCCGACAGCACGTGATCAACGAAGCGCAGTTGACCTGCGCCAGTGAAGTCGGCTGCGCCAATGAAGCTGAATCCGTTGAAGCCAGCAGTCAGCAGATTGGCATCGAATTTCGTCAGGTCGATCTTGTCGCCTTGCAGGCTATTGAAGTCAGAGATGACGTCGCGGTCGGCACCGATGCCCATTTCGTTGACTGCGCGGAAAACGAAGGTGTCCGCTCCGGTATCACCGACAAGCACATCTGCACCTGCACCGCCGTCCAGGATGTTGTTGCCGGTGTTACCTCTGAGGATGTTGTTCAGGGCGTTGCCGGTTGCGCTGACGGCGCTGCCGACCAGGTTGAGGTTCTCGAGGTTGGCGCCCAGCGAGTAATCGATGTAGGAATAGACCGAGTCGAGATCAGTTGCCAATGGGCCTTGTTCGATAACCACGTCACCGACGTTGTCGACGACATAGCTGTCGTTGCCGGCACCGCCAATCAATGTGTCCGCGCCTGCGCCGCCATTGAGGGTGTTGTCGCCACTGTTGCCGGTCAGGATGTTGCTCATCGCGTTGCCGTAGACAGTGAAACCGCCGGCACCGGTCAGCTCAACGTTCTCGAAGTTCTGCAAACTACTGAGATTGAGGTCGACGATATTGGTTTGCGGGGTAGAGTTGTAGCCGATCAATAAGGTGTCGATGCCTTCGTTGGCCAACTCCTGAACGAGGGCCAGTTCACCGGCCTGATCGAGGCCGTAGGTATCATTGCCCTTGCCGCCGATCATGGTATCCAGGCCGGCACCGCCGATCAGACGGTTGTCGTTGTCGGTGCCTCTGAGGATGTTGTCAAGCGAGTTGCCCGTGGCATTGAGTGCGCCGCCTACAAGGTTAAGGTTTTCGAGGTTCGCCCCCAGCGAGTAATCGATATAGGAATAGACCGAGTCGATTTCCGTGGCTGATGGGCCTTGGTCGATGACCACGTCGCCGATGTTGTCGACGACATAGCTGTCATTACCCGCGCCACCGATCATGGTGTCTGCACCCACGCCACCATTCAGGGTGTTGTCGCCGCTGTTGCCGGTCAGGGTGTTGTTCAGTGCATTGCCGTAGACGGTGAATCCACCGGCGCCGGTAATGGCCACATCTTCGATATTCACCAGACTGGTCTGGTTCAGGTCGATGATTTTGTTTCGTGCGGACATGCTGTATTCGATGACCAGCAGATCAGTTCCTTCGTTGGCCAACTCCTGAACGAGAGCCAGTTCGCCAACCTGATCGATACCGTAGGCGTCATTGCCTTTGCCGCCAATCATGGTGTCCAGTCCTGCGCCACCCACCAGTTGGTTGTCTGCGTCGTTACCGATAAGCACGTTGTTCTGATCATTGCCGATAGCGTAAATGGTACTGCTACCGGTCAAGGTGAGATTCTCCACGTATTCGCTCAGGGAGTAGTTCACCGATGCGCGTACTGTGTCGATGCCATCCCAGCGGAAGGTTTCGGTGACCACATCACCGACGTTGTCGACGATGTAAGTATCGTCGCCTGCACCGCCTATCATCAAGTCGGCTCCAGCGCCGCCATTCAGGATGTTGTTGCCTTCAGTGCCCCTGAGGATGTTGTTCAGCGAGTTGCCGGTGGCATTGAGAGCGCTGCCGACCAGGTTCAGGTTCTCGAGGTTGGCGCCCAGCGTGTAATCGATGTAGGAGTAGACCGAGTCGAGATCAGTCGCCAATGGGCCTTGTTCGATAACCACGTCTCCAATGTTATCGACGACATAGCTGTCGTTGCCGGCGCCACCAATCAAAGTGTCCGCGCCGGTGCCACCGTTGAGCGTATTGTCATCACTGTTGCCGGTCAGGATGTTGTTCAGCGCGTTGCCATAGACGGTGAACAGGCCGGAACCGGTCAGGACAACGTTTTCAATGTTCTGCAAACTGGCACGATTCAGGTCGACTTTACTACCCAGGACGCTGAATGCCTTGTACTCGATCACGAGTGTGTCAGTGCCTTCGTTCTCCTGCTCCTGGACCAGATCCAGTTCACGTTCCTCGTCGATGCCATAAGCGTCATCGCCTTTACCGCCGATCAGCGTATCGATGCCGGCGCCGCCAACCAGTTGGTTATTGCCGTCGTTGCCGATGATGATGTTGTCCTGCTCGTTGCCTACCCCGTAGATGTTGCCGGTGCCGGTCAGCGTGAGGTTTTCAAGGTTGGCGCTCAGACTGTAGTTGACCGATGCGAGGACAGTGTCGATTTCACCCTGCTGGTAGCTGGTTTCACTGATGACATCGCCTACATTGTCGACGATGTAGGTGTCATTGCCTTTGCCGCCGATCATCAGGTCTGCACCCGCACCGCCGTCCAGTACGTTGGCGCCGTCGGTACCCCTGAGAATGTTATTCAGGAAGTTGCCGGTTGCGCTGACGGCGCTGCCGACCAGGTTGAGGTTCTCGAGGTTGGCGCCCAGCGAGTAATCGATGTAGGAATAGACCGAGTCGAGATCAGTTGCCAATGGGCCTTGTTCGATAACCACGTCACCGACGTTGTCGACGACATAGCTGTCGTTGCCGGCACCGCCAATCAATGTGTCCGCGCCTGCGCCGCCATTGAGGGTGTTGTCGCCACTGTTGCCGGTCAGGATGTTGCTCATCGCGTTGCCGTAGACAGTGAAACCGCCGGCACCGGTCAGCTCAACGTTCTCGAAGTTCTGCAAACTACTGAGATTGAGGTCGACGATATTGGTTTGCGCGGTAGAGTTGTAGCCGATCAACAAGGTGTCGATGCCTTCGTTGGCCAACTCCTGAACGAGGGCCAGTTCACCGGCCTGATCGAGGCCGTAGGTATCATTGCCCTTGCCGCCGATCATGGTATCCAGGCCGGCACCGCCGATCAGACGGTTGTCGTTGTCGGTGCCTCTGAGGATGTTGTCAAGCGAGTTGCCCGTGGCATTGAGTGCGCCGCCTACAAGGTTAAGGTTTTCGAGGTTCGCCCCCAGCGAGTAATCGATGTAGGAATAGACCGAGTCGATTTCCGTGGCTGATGGGCCTTGGTCGATGACCACGTCGCCGATGTTGTCGACGACATAGCTGTCATTACCCGCGCCACCGATCATGGTGTCTGCACCCACGCCACCATTCAGGGTGTTGTCGCCGCTGTTGCCGGTCAGGGTGTTGTTCGACGTGTTGCCGTAGACGGTGAATCCACCGGCGCCGGTAATGGCCACATCTTCGATATGCAGCAGACTGGTCTGGTTCAGGTCAATGATGTTGGCTTGTGCAGTTGCGCTGTATTCGATGACCAGCAGATCAGTTCCTTCGTTGGCCAACTCCTGAACGAGGGCCAATTCGCCAACCTGATCGATACCGTAGGCGTCATTGCCTTTGCCGCCAATCATGGTGTCCAGGCCTGCGCCGCCCACCAGTTGGTTATTACCGTCGTTGCCAACCAGAAGGTTGTTCTGAGCGTTGCCGATACCGTAGATGTTACCGGTGCCGGTCAGGTAAAGGTTCTCCAGGTTGGCGTTCAGCGCGTAGTTTGCCGACGCGCGAACGGTGTCGATCTCGTTGGCCTGTGAGCTGGTTTCGCTGATGACATCGGCGCTGTTGTCGACGATGTAGGTATCGTTGCCCAGCCCTCCGATCATGATGTCGGCCCCCGCACCACCGTCCAGCACGTTATCGCCGTCATTGCCCCTGAGGGTGTTGTTGAGACTGTTGCCTGTCGCATTCACTGCGTTACCCACCAGGTTCAGGTTCTCGAGGGTGGCCCCCAGCGTGTAGTCGATGTAGGAGTAGACCGAGTCGATATCGCTGGCCGATGGGCCTTGTTCGATGACGACGTCACCGACGTTATCGACGACATAGCTGTCGTTGCCCGCACCACCTTCCATGTAGTCTGCACCTGCGCCACCGATAAGGGTGTTGTCCAGTGCGTTGCCGATCAGAGTGTCATTGAATGCCGAGCCAGTGGCGTTTTCAATCTTCGCGCCGTATGCAATTGCCAGTCCCTGATTGAAGGCATTGCCGCCCTGATCAGTAAAAGCCTGGCCGATCTTGCTGTACTGTCCTTCGGTGAGGTTGAGGCTGACGGCCGCCAATTGGTTGCTCGCATCGATAGTATCGACACCGCCAGCATCCCAGATGGTTTCAAACACCGATTGTGTTGGCGTCCACGAGTAAACGTTGTTACCGGTCATCCACTGGTTATTGGCGCCATAAAGACTCTGGATCGCCAGGATGTCGAGCACCATCGGAGTGGTCGGCAGATAGGAATAATTGTTGTTATAGCTCATGACGGTATAGCCGACGTCATCGAACGCCGGATCGAGCGTGACGGCGTTGGTGGCGGATGGCGCGAACGAATGCTTCAGGCCGATGGCATGACCGATCTCATGAATGAATGTCATGAAGTCATACGTTCCCTTGTCCGGGAACAGTTGACTGGTGTTTGGGCCGATCCAGATGTCGCCACCATTAGGCTTCTCGGAAGGAGTGTAAGCCCAGGCCGCCGCATCGCTGTCCAGCAGCGAATAGCCACCAAAACGCAGGTCACCCACGCTTGTCGAGGATTCGCCGGTCAACTGGAACGTGATATTAGCCACTGCTGCCCAACTGCTCAGCGCACCCATCGCCGCGACTTTTTGAGTGTCTGTCAGTGCATAGGCGGCTTTTGGTTCATTGTCGAAGCTGTAGTTCGGAGCGAAGACCGATACACCAGGGACGATGAAACTGTAGGTAAGACTGGTCACCGCACCAGGGGAATACCATTTGGTGCTTTCCCATTTATAGCCAGAAATGAGGCTGTCGATGGGGGCTGATCCGGTCAGTGAGGCAATCCAGGTGTTGGTGTAACCAGTAGGGCGAGGCATAACGATTCCTGAGGTAAACCGCGGCCCTTCCCGAAATGTGGCCGCTACAAGTTATGATTTTGCATGAAAAAAAACTGCTTTGACATTATATGGCCACTACTTTCCGATTAGTGGCGCCAAAAAACTGACCCGGGCTGTATGTATCGGCGTGTGAAGTAGAATCTTGAAGCCATCTTTAGCCGTTACCTCAGGATCCACATGACCGTTCAAAATCCAGCACTCATTCGCGAAACCTTCCCCGTCGGCCCTTTGCAATGCAACTGCACGATCATCGGCGATCCGGTCACAAAAAAAGCCATCGTCGTCGACCCGGGTGGCAGTCCCGACCTGATCATGGCCCGCCTCGATGCGCTGGGCCTGAAAGTGGTCAGCATCATCCATACCCACGCCCACCTCGATCACTTCCTCGCCTCAGGGCAGATGAAAGAAAAAACCGGCGCGACGCTGCATCTGCACAAGGAAGATCAGTTCCTCTGGGACAACCTCGAGATGCAATGCCAGATGTTCGGCGTGCCCTACGTTCCGGTGCCATCACCGGATCGCTGGTTGTCGGACGATGAGGAGCTGGCTTGCGGTTGCGGGGTGGCACTGCATACGCCGGGTCATACGCCCGGTTCCATGAGCTTTTGGTTTTCCGAGGCTAAGCTGTTGATTGCCGGCGACACACTTTTTCGTCGCGGGGTAGGGCGCACGGATTTATGGGGTGGCGATCAGGCGACCATCGTGCGATCGATCAAGCAGCGGCTGTACACCCTGGACGAAGATGCAACGGTGGTTACCGGGCATGGTCCGGATACGCGTCTGGGTGATGAAATGCGCGAAAACCCTTTTGTGCGGGCGTAAATATTTTGTCATGGGTGGGCGGCGGAATTTTTGTCCATTGTCATGATCCAACGCCCGCAGAGGTTTATTGCCAACCGGCCGCTGCACCTCAGAATGCAGAAAAGTAGGAGCTCTTCATGTTCACCAAGCGTCGTTTGATTATTGTCGCTACTGCCGTGGCCTTGTTGTCCGGCTGCGCCTCGCCTAACCCTTATGACAATCAGGGCCAGGCCGACGGCGGCTCCCAAGGCATGAGCAAAACCGCCAAGTACGGCGGCCTCGGCGCTCTGGCCGGTGCACTGGCTGGTGCCGCTATCGGTCACGATAACCGTGGCAAGGGTGCCTTGATTGGTGCTGCCGTGGTGGGTGCTTCGGCGGCCGGTTACGGTTACTACGCCGATCAGCAAGAGAAGAAACTGCGTGCCAGCATGGCCAATACCGGGGTTGAAGTGCAGCGTCAGGGCGATCAGATCAAACTGATCATGCCAGGTAACATCACGTTCGCCACCGATTCGGCGAATATCGCCTCCAGCTTCTATCAGCCATTGAACAATCTCGCCGGCTCCCTGAAGGAGTTCAGTCAGAACCAGATCGAAATCGTCGGCTATACCGACAGCACCGGCAGCCGCCAGCACAATATGGACCTGTCCCAGCGTCGTGCGCAGAGCGTGGCGACCTACCTGACGTCGCAAGGTGTCAGCGGTGCCAACCTGTCGGCCCGTGGCGCCGGTCCGGATAATCCGATTGCCAGCAACGGCGACGTCAATGGTCGGGCACAGAACCGTCGCGTTGAGGTCAACCTGAAGGCGATTCCGGGCCAGCAGTATGGTGCTCAGCAACAGCCGGGCACGGTTCAGCAGTATCCGTAACTGATTGCCTGAATGAAAAAATGCCCGATCCTGTGATCGGGCATTTTTTTGTGGCCGGTGCTGGCTCCATCGCGGGCAAGCCCGCTCCCACAGGGTTATGTGTGGAACACGGATTTTGTGTACACCAAAGAAACCTTTGGGAGCGGGCTTGCCCGCGATGGGGCCGGTGCATTCACCGTAAAATCCTCAGGCACAAAAAAGCCCCCGGACAACGGAATTGTCCGGGGGCTTTTGCTTGTCGCTGCGACTGATTACTTCTTCAAACCATAATGCTCATCGAGCATGCCTGGCGCATTCGGAGTCTTCGGCGCGTAATCGCGTGGCGGCTCCTGATCGCGCGGTGGCGTCAGACGCTCGCGTGGGGCCTGCACCGATTCAGAGTGCAACGAGGCGAGCAAGCGCTGGCGAGTCTGCTCGTCCAGGGCCAGACGATTGGCACCCTCGGCGAGATGATCCTGCACTTCCTGATAGCTTTGGGTCAGTTTCTTGACCAGCATCGCGGTGCTGTTGAAGTGGGTGACCACTTCGTTTTGATAACTGTCGAAACGCTCCTGGATATCATCCAGTTGACGCTGCGTACGGCTCGGCGCAGCGTTCGGCGCAACGCGCGCGATCAGGAATCCAATGGCGACACCCACAACCAGGGCAAGAGTCGGTAACAACCAAACTAAGAGCGAGTGTTCCACGAGTCCTTCCTCTATAAACGGCTTTGCTTTACGTTAACGGCTCGAACCTGCGCTGTATACCGCGATTCACTCGCAATAGATTGGCACAGACAATTTGCTAGACGAGTCGACCCGATTCGAGGTCACGGAGTTCCTTCCTTGCTGATGCGTGAAACCCCTGTAGTGATTGATGGCCCAGTCGGCCAAATTGAAGCTCTTTACCTGGATAACGAGCAGCCGCGCGGCATCGCGCTGATCTGCCATCCGAACCCGGTGCAGGGCGGCACCATGCTCAACAAGGTCGTCTCGACCCTGCAGCGCACGGCCCGCGACGCCGGTCTGATCACCCTGCGCTTCAATTATCGCGGCGTCGGCGCCAGCGAAGGTAGCCACGACATGGGCACCGGTGAGGTCGACGATGCTCAAGCCGCCGCCGCATGGCTGTTGGAAAAACACCCGAATCTGCCACTGACCCTGTTCGGTTTCTCCTTCGGCGGATTTGTTGCAGCAAGTCTCGGCGGCCGTCTCGAAGCCCAGGGCGTGCAACTCAAGCACCTGTTCATGGTTGCGCCGGCGGTGATGCGTCTGGGCGAGCAGGATCAACTGCCAGCGCATGTCGAGTTGACCGTGATCCAGCCGGAAACCGACGAAGTCATCGATCCGCAATTGGTCTATGACTGGTCGGACGAACTCCAGCGCCCCCATGAGCTGCTGAAAGTGGCAGAATGCGGACACTTTTTTCATGGCAAGTTGACCGATCTCAAGGATCTGATCCTGCCGCGTCTCTCGAATTGATTGCAGTCTGACAAGCGATTACCCATGACGAACCGTACCCGCATCCTCACCGGCATCACCACCACCGGCACGCCACACCTTGGCAACTACGCCGGCGCCATCCGTCCGGCGATCCTCGCCAGCCGCGACAGCAATGCCGATTCGTTCTACTTCCTGGCCGACTACCACGCCCTGATCAAATGCGATGACCCGCTGCGCATCCAGCGCTCGCGTCTGGAAATCGCTGCGACCTGGCTGGCCGGTGGCCTGGATGTCGACCGCGTGACCTTCTACCGTCAGTCGGACATCCCGGAAATCCCCGAGCTGACCTGGCTGCTGACCTGCGTCGCCGCCAAGGGCTTGCTCAACCGTGCGCACGCCTACAAGGCCTCTGTGGACAAGAACGTCGAAACCGGTGAAGACCCGGATGCCGGCATCACCATGGGCCTCTACAGCTACCCGGTGCTGATGGCCGCGGACATCCTGATGTTCAACGCGCACAAGGTGCCGGTCGGTCGTGACCAGATCCAGCACGTGGAAATGGCCCGCGACATCGGCCAGCGTTTCAACCACCTGTTTGGCCAGGGCAAAGAATTCTTCACCATGCCTGAAGCGCTGATCGAAGAAAGCGTGGCGACGTTGCCTGGCCTCGACGGTCGCAAGATGTCGAAGAGCTACGACAACACCATTCCGTTGTTCTCCAGCGCCAAAGAGATGAAGGACGCGATCTCGCGAATCGTCACTGACTCCAAAGCGCCAGGCGAAGCCAAGGATCCGGACAACTCGCACCTGTTCACTCTGTTTCAGGCCTTCGCCACGCCAGCACAGGCTGACGAATTCCGCAGTGAACTGCTCGGTGGCCTGGGTTGGGGCGAGGCGAAGAACCGCCTGTTCCAGTTGCTCGATAACGAATTGGGCGAGGCGCGCGACAAGTATCACCAGTTGATCGAGCGTCCGGCAGATCTGGAAGACATCCTGCAGATAGGCGCGAAAAAGGCCCGTGCCGTGGCAACGCCGTTCCTCAACGAACTGCGTGAAGCCGTGGGCCTGCGTTCGTTCGTCAATCAGGTTCAGGTGGCTGCGACCACCAAGAAGAAAGCCGTAAAAGCCGCACGTTTCGTCAGTTTCCGCGAGGACGACGGCAGTTTCCGTTTCCGTCTGCTGGCGGCCGATGGCGAGCAATTGCTGCTGTCGCGCAACTTCGCTGATGGCAAAACCGCTGGCCAGGTGACCAAGCAACTGCAATCCGGTCAGTCTCTGGACGTGCGCAGCGAAGACTTGAGCTTCAGCGTGTGGCTGGAAGGCGAGTGCATCGGCGACAGCCCGGCATTCGCTGACAGCACGGCGCGGGACGCGGCCATCGAGGCCCTGCGCATCGCGTTGACCCCGGTACAGGAATAATCAGCGGCTCGGCCCGACCAAGGGCTGATTGCCATTCCCATGGGCCGTCGCTACAGTGACGGCCCGTTTTTGTTGCCTTGCTAACGAATTATGACGCCCCTAGAACGATACCAAGCTGATCTGAAACGCCCGGACTTCTTCCATGACGCCGCGCAGGAAACTGCTGTGCGTCATTTGCAGCGCCTGTACGAGGATCTGATCGCCGCCGATCAGAACAAGCCGGGTCTTTTGAGCAAGCTGTTTGGCAAAAAGGATCAGACGCCGGTCAAGGGTCTGTACTTCTGGGGCGGCGTGGGTCGCGGCAAGACTTACCTGGTCGACACCTTCTTCGAAGCGCTGCCGTTCAAGGAAAAGACCCGCACGCACTTCCACCGCTTCATGAAGCGTGTGCACGAAGAGATGAAAACGCTCGGCGGCGAGAAAAACCCGCTGACCATCATCGCCAAGCGTTTTGCGACTGAGTCGCGGGTCATCTGCTTCGATGAATTCTTTGTCTCCGACATCACTGACGCAATGATCCTCGGCACGCTGATGGAAGAGTTGTTCAAGAACGGCGTGACCCTGGTCGCGACCTCGAACATCGTTCCCGATGGTCTGTACAAGGACGGCCTGCAACGCGCGCGCTTCCTGCCGGCCATTGCGCTGATCAAGCAGCACACCGAAATCGTCAACGTCGACAGCGGCGTCGACTATCGTTTGCGTCACCTCGAGCAGGCGGAACTGTTCCACTATCCGCTCGACGAAGCCGCTCACGAAAGCCTGCGCAAGAGCTTCAAGGCACTGACACCGGAATGCACGGCGGCGGTGGAAAACGACGTGCTGATCATTGAAAATCGCGAGATCCGTGCCCTGCGCACGTGTGATGACGTGGCCTGGTTCGACTTCCGCGAACTGTGCGACGGCCCGCGCAGCCAGAACGACTACATCGAACTGGGCAAAATCTTCCACGCCGTGCTGCTCAGCGGTGTCGAGCAGATGAGCGTCACCACCGACGACATCGCTCGCCGCTTCATCAACATGGTCGACGAGTTCTACGACCGTAATGTGAAGCTGATCATCTCTGCTGAAGTCGAATTGAAGGATCTGTACACCGGCGGGCGCCTGAACTTCGAGTTCCAGCGCACGCTGAGTCGCCTGCTGGAGATGCAGTCGCACGAATTCCTGTCGCGGGCCCATAAGCCTTAAGCAGATCTCGAATTCAGAAAAAGGGCCTGCAATTGCAGGCCCTTTTTTTGCGCGTTTGGTTAACCGGTTTGATCGAGGTAAGACGCCAGATGCTCTTGCTGTCGGCACCCGACCAGCAACCAGAGCAAAAGCCTCGCTTTGCGCGGGCAGGCGAACCCAGCCATCAAGGCACCCTTGCGCTGCAAATCGATTTCGCTGCCCTCAAAGCCGTAGGTTGACCGTGCCGTGGAGCCACAGCCGGTGCGTGTCGCGATGATTACCGGAATGTGTCGGGCGATGGTTTCGATGACTTTGGCCCAGTGTGCGGACACATGTCCGGCACCGAATCCGGCGATCACCAGCCCGTCATAGCCCAGCTCGACGACATTTTCCAGCAGCAGACTGTCCGCAGAGAGCGATGCTTCCAGCAAGGCGATCGTCTGGTTGGTGTTTTGCGGCAGAGGCAAGACTTGACGTGCAACGGGCGGCAGCAAATAACGCACAACACCTTCCATTAGAACGCCGGCAGGACCGGTCACAGGCGATGCGAACGCGTGCAGCGCCATGGAGTCGACTTTGCGCACGGCGTTCGCCCGGTGAATCTGCCCGTGGATAACCACTTGGGCGCCGCGTCCCCGACTGCTTTGCGCCAGTGCGACGCGGCCGGCATCCAGCAGGTTTGCCGGACCATCGGCACCCGCCTGGGCCGCCGAGCGCATGGCACCAGTCAGCACCAGCGGTTCGTCGTGGTCCCACAGATAATCAAAAAAAGTGGCGGATTCCTCTAGCGTGTCCGTGCCTTGAACAATGATGACGCCTGCCGCACCTTGATTGATCTGAAAGTTCGCCCAGCACAACACGCTCAGCAGATATTCGAAATCAAGTGAGGCGCCGGGCAATAGTCCGAGCGTCTCTACAGTCAACTGCGCAAGTGTTTTCAGTTCCGGCACCGTGTTCAGGAGCGCCTCGCCTGACACCGATGGAACGACTCCTTCGCCGCTTTGAAGCGATTGCATGCTGACAGTACCGCCGAGTGCGGCAATCGCCAGTTTGGGCAAGTCCATGTGATACCTCGCAAAGGAAACCGGCGGCTCCTGAATCGAATTCAAGCGCCAGCCGGGAAGGGGGGCGTCAGTGGCTTGCCAGCCAGCCGACGAGCGGAAGGATCAGCAGCGTGCTGATGGCCATGGACAACACATTCCCGATGAAACCGTGCATGTGCCCCGGCACTCGCTGCGCGAGGGCGCAAGCCAGCGGTGGGGCGATCAGGGCACCGAGCAATGCGCTTGAGACAATCACTTGCCAGTCGCCGCCGTAGGTCAAAATAGCTGCCGGAACGACTGATACCAGCGGCACATAGGTCGGGTACCAGCCTCGGGCTATCCATTGTTTGCGCCAGATCAGCACGCCCAGTGCCGAGGTCAATGCCTGGCCCGCCAGTAGTTGTGGCAACAAACCGGTGCCATAGACAGGGCTCATCGGGTTCAGGGTAAACGCCAGCAATGCGCCGACGATCAGCCCAAGACTGGCCCATTCATTGCCGAAAAAAGGCGCTTCGGAGAAGTCCGCCAAGACCCGGCGAATGCTCCAGACCACACCATAATCGGGAGCTTTGGCGGTCACCGGGATGCTGGCCTCCTCGGCGACCTGTTCGGGCGCCGCGGATGTCACCAGACTCGGCACGCAGCGGCAGAGTACGAAGGCGCCGATGCTGGCGATTGCCATGCCCGATACATTGCCGATCACCACGGGCAGGCCGAGGGGGTTGCAGACGTAATTCACTATCAGCATGCACATGGGCGTCACGAAAAGGGCTCCCATGATTGCGCCATTGATCGCGACCTTCCAGCCACCCCCAAACATCAGAACCATCGCCGCGGGCAACGACACAAATGCCGCAAACGTTGGCTGCCAGCTCGTGGCGGTGACGGTCCAGCCCCACACGAGATTGCTCAGTACCAGGCCCAGTAAAGAGCTGGTAACGAGCCACGGCCATAGTCCGCTGCCGTAACAGATGGTAAAGCCTTGCCAGGATTTTCCCGTTCGATTCGCCCAGTAACCCAGATAAGCACCTGCCAAAAGGCCAATGGATGCGAACTCGTGTTTATAAAATGCCACCTCACTGATATCTCCCAACACCCAGCGCAGCCAGGCGGTCGGCTCGGGAAGATTCGAGACCATGTGGCCGTAATCCGGCCAGCGTGCTGACCAAAGTGAGTGATTGTTCATCGAGAGCCAGACAATCAGCGCTGTAGCACTCAGCAGCAATCCAATGATCATGCTGTCGAACATTGTTCTGGCGGCGACTTGTTTCCGTGGTTTTGCGTGGATAGTTCCCATTGCTTGGCCCCCCGATTAGCGCGGAAGGCACGGATGCTCGGTGTAGCCGAGCATTCGGTCGTAGACATCGCAGCGGCGATCCCGATGGAGGTCGTTCAAGTCATTCCAGATAGGCGCGCTGCGAGCGCTGGTCAGGTCAATATCGGCGTAGAGAATTTCCTGCTGGTCGGCAGATGCCACGCGGCCGATCGGCCAGCCGTTGGTGCCGGCGATCAACGAACATCCAAGGTATCGAGCGCCGCGCTCTTCGCCGATTCGACTCGCCGCCGCGATAAACACATTGTTGACATGCGCGGCGGTCATGGTCAGATACGAGGCCATGCATTTGCCGGCGTCATCGAACAACGGTGGCGGAGTCCAGACCCAATTGTTGAGGCTGCAAATGATGTCTGCGCCTTGCTGGCTCAGGATCCTCGGGACCTCGGGAAACCAGATGTCCCAACAGATCAGCAATCCAATGCGACCGATAGGCGTGTCAAAGACCGGGAATCCCGAGTCGCCGGCAGTGAACCAGAGCTTTTCCAGGTTCCAGAGATGAGCCTTGCGGTACTTGCCGATAAACCCGTCAGGTCCCACTAGCACGCCAGTGTTGTAAAGCCTCGATCCCTCGCGCTCGGTCAGCCCGGCTACCAGATAAACCTGATGATGACGGGCGAAATCTTCCCAACTGCCAACACTCGGCCCATCTGGAACCGCTTCGGCATGGTCAAACGCATCCTGCCGGTTCTGAAAGAAATAACCGGTGCTGGTCAGCTCGGGCAAAACGATAAGGTTTGCGCCGTTGTTAACCGCTTCCAGTGCCAACTCCAGACTGGTACTCAAGTTTGCCGCGCGGTTTTGCGTGCCGACCTGCGGATCGAATTGCACGACCGCAACACGAACGGGGCTTGTGGACTCACTCATTTTTCATGACCTCTTATTATTGTTTTCACGCCGTTGAATGGCGGGGTCATAAGAGTCGAGTCGGGAGCAAAGCGTAAGTCGGCGGTTTCCGGTTAAGTTGTAGGCCTTCTCCTAGGAAGCGTAGTCCTGCGTTAACGCAAGGTCCTCGGCCTGCTGCCGGGACCCTTCGTGAACAGTGGATGGCGTGCTCAGAAAGTCAGGTGGCGTGGTGAAAATGCGGGTAGTCATCCATGGTGAAGCCGCCGTTGAAACGCGCATCGGTCTTGTCGCAAATATGAATGACTGCATCGACGGCACCGCGAAAGCAGGGCTCGGTCCAACCGGCATCAACCGAAAATGACTCCCCCGATAGATACAGGCCCGAAGCCTTTGAATAGTCTCGGTTGTATTTCAGCAGGCGGACGGCATCGTGGTAAGTCCCGGGACGGTAAAGCTTGGCGCACCCCAGCGAATTTTTATCGGTCATCCAGCGCTGTACGACGGCTTGTTGCAGGCCAATGTACGGGGAAATACGTTGTTGAATATTGCTGGAGTTCATGAGGATTCTGTCCAGTTCTTCTGCGCACTTTGCGATCAGTTCTTTGTCGCTGAAGCAGGACAGTTTGGTTGCGTCGTCCTCCCAGGTGTAACTCAAAAGAATGCAGTCGTAGCTGTAGTTCTCGTTGTAGCGGTAGGTATAAACGTCATGGATAAAGCTGTCCGTGACAATCGCTTGGGGAATGTTGGTATTGCCCGACAGAAAGGATTTTTTCAGCGGTGCGAAGACCTTGCAGCTAGTTTCCCAGTGCGCGGTTTTGTACGCGTTAATCGTTTCGAACGGCAGCATCTGAGGCGTGAAGTCTTCCAGCTTGACTCGGGTCTCGATCAACCATGAGGGTAGCGTCATGATCACTGAATCAAAGTCATTGAAGTGTTCCTGGGCCAACTCGGGCTGGCTATGTTTGCGGTTGAAATAGACGCGGATTTTTCCGCTGCCGAGTTTTTTCAATCTGCTGACGGCGCAGTCGGTCAACAGGCCTTCACTGCTTTGCTGGCAGTGCTCATAAAACGATTGGGTGGACTCGTCGGGCTGCATGAACATCAGGCATTCACTCAGCGCAGCGAGCCCCAGATAGCGTGGTTTATCAAACTGCAGGCCAGTCGAATCGAAAACCGCATTGCTGTTCACAAGGGGTGAGTCAGGCAGCGGGTCGCCTTGTTCATCCACTCGGCCATGCACTAATTGCAAATGGCTGCTGAAACCAAATATGGCGGTGCGCAGAGGATATAACGCGCACACGTCATAGAAGGCTCCCCAGCTACCGTCGCCAATCCCGATGGCATAGAAAATGGCCGACTCCTTTGCCGACATGCCCATCCCGCCAAAGTCACCGGGGGCGTCGCGATTCCAGCGCTGCAAGGCAGGCATGCCAACCAGTTCGCGGAAGGATACGGCGTGGTATTTTTCGACGATAGCGGCCCAGACGGCTTCCCAGTCCTCGCCCGCGTACATTTCGGCGACATGCCGGGTCATGCGGTCGGCGAAAGCTCTCCACTTGGCGTACACCGCTTGCAGTTCATCGCTGGGAGGCGGCGTCTGGCCGTCAGTATTTTTCCAGATCAGCATTTGCGGTGCAGCTTCTGCCGCCAGACGGCCCTCGCGCAGGTAAATGCCGGTTGATTTGACCCATTGGCTGCCAGGGTTGGCGAAGTCCGACAGCGACAAGTCAAAGGTCTTCGCGTAGTAGGCCATGAGCGATCGACCCTCAGTCGGCAACTCGCCTTCGCGGTTGAACAGAGGCATGCGCATCGCGCCCATTTCAAACGGGGTATGACTCGCGCTGGATTGAGGGCTTCCCGGAACGGTCAGGTGCCTGCCGCCTATGCGGGAGGATTGTTCGATCAGCGTGATATGCCTGAAGCCGCAGCGCAGCAACTCTCGGGCGGCGGTGAGACCGGTGACGCCAGCGCCAATGATGCAGATCCGGTGTTGTGGGTCAGTGGCGCGAGCGATGCCGTCTTTTTGCTCGACCAATGCGCGATAGTCAAAGCACAAGTCAGGAGGATTGGGAAAGCGGGGCTTCCATTTGGATGGCGTTGAGCGTTTTTTGCGAACCTCAACGCCAGCGGCTTGTGATGGGTAGTTGTAACTGGATCCGATGGTCACTGTTCATCTTCCTTGATGCGATGTGCATGTGAAGGAGTCTGTACGGCGAACCTATGTATGGACAGTCGTAAAAAAGGTCGGAAAGCCGATCTGTTTTCGCTGGTTTATGTGGGAAAAAACACGCCAGGAGCCGTCCATGTGAAAGGGCTACTCGCACATGGACGTCTGTCTGACTGTGTTTATGCAGCCTGCTGAAACTGCTGCCGATACTGGTTCGGCGACAATTCGGTGTGCTGACGGAACAGCCGCGCGAAGAAGCTCGCATCGTCATAACCGACTTCATAACTGATGGTTTTGATGCTCTTGCGGCTGGCGGACAACAAGCCCTTGGCCGTTTCGATGCGCAGGCGTTGCAGATAGTGCAGGGGTTTGTCGCCGGTGGCGGTCTGGAAGCGGCGCATGAAATTGCGGATGCTCATGCCGTGCTCGCGCGCGACGTCCTCGAAACGAAACTTGTCGGCGAAATGCTCTTCGAGCCAGTGCTGGATCTGCAGGATGATCACGTCCTGATGCAGCTTCTGCCCGCCAAAACCGATGCGGCCCGGCGAGTAGCTGCGCTGCACTTCGTAGAGGATGTCGCGCGCTACAGCCTGTGCGACGTTGGCGCCGCAGAAGCGCTCGATCAAGTAGATGTAGAGGTCGCAGGCCGAGGTGGTACCGCCGGCACAGTAGAGATTGTCTGCGTCGGTCAGGTGTTTGTCCTGATTGAGGTAGACCTTCGGGAAGCGCTCGGTGAAAGCGTTGAAAAAACGCCAGTAGGTCGTAGCTTCCTTGCCATCGAGCAGGCCGGCCTCGGCCAGCCAGAACACCCCGGTGGCTTCGCCGCACAGGACGGCTCCGCGAGCATGTTGCTCACGCAGCCACGGCAGGACTTGCGGGTAGCGGGTGCACAGCGTGTCGAAATCGTCCCAGAACGCCGGAAGGATGATGATATCGGTATTTTCCAGGCCGCCGTCCACTGGCATGACCACATTACTGAAGCTTTTCACCGGCTTGCCATCGGGGCTGACCAGGCGGGTTTCGAACGCCGGAGTCAGGCCTTGGCCCAGTTGTTTGCCGTAACGCAGGCTCGCCACATGGAAGAAGTCCTTGGCTTGCATGAGTGTGTAGGCGAAAACCTGGTCGATCGCCAGGATGCTGACGCGCCGCAAGGGCGTGGAGACGTGCTTGGACATAATTCAACTTTTGTTTTGTTTTTATAAGGGAAAGTGGTCACCAGACGGCTGGATCGTCTTATTTTTTGTCGGATGTGTCCAGTGTCCTCTATCGGAGGGGAGGCTTAGTCTCTGAAGGACACAGCCCTCCAACAAGAAAGAAAGGTGCCGCATGATCCCCAGAACCTTGTTCAGTTCCGAGCACGAATTGTTCCGCGACAGCGTACGAACCTTCCTCGAAAAAGAGGCCGTGCCGTTTCACGGGCAATGGGAGAAACAAGGCCACATCGACCGTAAACTCTGGAACAAGGCAGGGGAGGCGGGGATGCTCTGCTCGCATCTGCCGGAAGAGTACGGTGGCTTGGGGGCGGACTTTCTTTACAGTGCGGTGGTGATCGAAGAGGTTGGGCGATTGGGCCTGACCGGCATCGGTTTTTCGTTACATTCAGACATTGTTGCGCCGTACATCCTGCATTACGGCAGCGAAGCGCTGAAGCATAAATACCTGCCGAAACTGGTGTCGGGCGAGATGGTCACGGCCATTGCCATGACTGAGCCCGGCGCGGGTTCCGACCTGCAAGGCGTCAAGACCACCGCCGTGCTGGACGGTGACGAGTACGTGATCAACGGCTCCAAGACCTTTATCACCAACGGCTTTCTCGCTGATCTGGTGATTGTCGTCGCCAAGACCGATCCAAAGGCAGGCGCCAAGGGCACGAGTCTGTTTCTGGTGGAGGCGAATACGCCGGGCTTCGAGAAGGGCAAACGCCTGGAGAAGGTCGGAATGAAGGCCCAGGATACGTCGGAATTATTCTTCCAGGACGTACGCGTGCCGAAGGAAAATTTACTGGGGCAGGCCGGGGCAGGGTTTGCTTACCTGATGCAGGAATTGCCGCAAGAGCGTTTGACCGTGGCGATTGGTGGTCTCGCTTCGGCAGAAGCAGCGTTGCAATGGACAATCGATTACACCCGTGATCGCAAGGCATTCGGCAAGGCGATTGCCGATTTCCAGAACACCCGCTTCAAACTGGCGGAAATGGCCACGGAAATTCAGATCGGTCGTGTGTTCGTTGATCGCTGTCTTGAGCTGCATCTGCAAGGCAAGCTCGACGTGCCGACGGCGGCGATGGCCAAGTACTGGGGCACTGACCTGCAATGCAAGGTGCTCGATGAATGCGTGCAGTTGCACGGCGGTTACGGGTTCATGTGGGAATACCCGGTGGCTCGGGCGTGGGCGGATGCGCGGGTGCAGCGGATTTATGCCGGCACCAATGAAATCATGAAGGAGATCATTGCGCGGTCGCTTTGAGTTTTGCAGTGAGTTGACAGGCCCCTTCGCGAGCAGGCTCGCTTCCACAGGTACGGTGATCTCCTGTGGGAGCTAGCTTGCTCGCGAAAGCGGTGCATCAAACGATCACGGCGCAGGATTCGGATGATCCTTGTGAATCGCCTCGATCCCCGCCAGCACTTCATCCGACAGTTTCAGATCGAAACTGGCGATGTTGCTGTCCAGCTGCTCCAGCGTCGTCGCACCAATGATGTTGCTAGTGACGAACGGCTGCTGAGTCACGAACGCCAAGGCCATTTGCGCCGGATCCAGACCGTGTTCACGGGCCAGTGCGACATAACGGCTGCACGCCGCTTCCGATTGCGCGTTGAAATAGCGGCTGAAGCGGCTGTAGAGGCTCAGACGACCTTTTGGTGGGCGCGCGCCACCTTCGTACTTGCCGGACAGGAAACCGAACGCCAGCGGCGAATAGGCGAGCAAGCCGCATTGTTCGCGGATGGCGATTTCTGCCAGGCCAATTTCAAAGCTGCGGTTGAGCAGGTTGTACGGGTTCTGGATCGACACGGCGCGTGGCCACCCCCGTGCTTCGGCCAGGGCGAGGAAGCGCATGGTGCCCCACGGCGTTTCGTTGGACAGGCCGATGTGGCGGATTTTGCCGGCCTTCACTTGCTCGTCGAGTGCTTCGAGGGTGTCTTCAAGTGGCGTCAGGTTGGCTTCGATCTTGTGTTTGTAGCCCAGTTGTCCAAAAAAGTTGGTGCTGCGCTCCGGCCAGTGCAATTGGTAGAGGTCGATGTAATCGGTCTGCAGACGCTTGAGGCTGGCATCCACCGCTTCCGTGATGTGTTGGCGGTTGTGGCGCAGGTTTTTGTCGCGGATGTAGTCGATGGTGTTGCCGGGGCCGGCGATCTTGCTGGCCAGGATCCAGTCGGCGCGATCACCACGGCTTTTGAAGTAATTGCCGATATAACGCTCGGTGGTGGCGTAGGTTTCGGCTTTCGGCGGTACCGGATACATCTCGGCGGTGTCGATGAAATTGATCCCGGCCTCTTTGGCCCGTTCGATCTGGGCGAAGGCTTCAGCTTCAGTGTTTTGCTCGCCCCAGGTCATGGTGCCGAGGCAGATTGCACTCACGTTCAGGTCGGTACGGCCTAGCTGGCGATAGTCCATCGGGTGCTCCTTGGGCAAAACAATCATAAAAGCAGGTTGAAATATTTTTCGCAATCTGCATAATTGCCGACCTCTTTCTGCAGTGGAAGTGATGCGCCGCCGCCGAAGAATCTTGCCGTTGAACGGACGCGCCGACCCGAGCCCCCGAAAGCGTCTGTATCCGGCTGCCTTTGACTTGTCAAAGTACGCACTATTCAGTAAGATCCGCCGTCTAATTTACAGGGCGGCCCCTGAGGCTATAAAGAATGAAAACTTTTACTGCTAAACCAGAAACAGTAAAGCGCGACTGGTTTGTCGTCGACGCTGCTGGTCAGACCCTGGGTCGTCTGGCCACCGAAATCGCGAGCCGTCTGCGTGGCAAGCACAAGCCTGAGTACACTCCTCACGTTGATACCGGCGACTACATCGTCGTAATCAATGCTGAGCAGATTCGTGTTACCGGTGCTAAAACCACTGACAAAATGTACTACTCCCACTCCGGTTTCCCGGGCGGCATCAAGTCGATCAACTTTGAAAAGCTGATCGCTAAAGCCCCTGAGCGCGTGATCGAGACCGCGGTTAAAGGCATGCTGCCTAAAAACCCGCTGGGTCGCGACATGTACCGTAAGCTGAAAGTCTATGCGGGCGCTGCACACCCACATACTGCTCAGCAGCCCCAAGAACTGAAGTTTTAACGGAATAGTACATTATGTCGGCGACTCAAAATTACGGCACTGGCCGTCGCAAGACCGCAACCGCACGCGTTTTCCTGCGTCCGGGTACTGGTAATATCTCCATCAACAACCGTTCGCTGGAAAACTTCTTCGGCCGCGAAACTGCCCGCATGGTAGTTCGTCAGCCGCTGGAGCTGACTGAGACTGTCGAGAAGTTCGACATCTACGTCACCGTGATCGGTGGTGGTGTAAGTGGTCAGGCTGGCGCAATCCGCCACGGCATCACTCGCGCTCTGATGGACTACGACGAAACCCTGCGTGGCGCTCTGCGCAAAGCTGGCTTCGTTACTCGCGACGCCCGTGAAGTTGAACGTAAGAAAGTTGGTCTGCGTAAAGCGCGTAAGCGTCCGCAGTACTCGAAGCGTTAATTCCGCTTCCGCGTTCAAAAGAACGCCCGCCTCCTCACGGAAGCGGGCGTTTTTTTTGCCTGCGATTTATCAAAAGAATTGCGCTGTGACAACTTGCCACATTCGTAGAGCCCCTATACTGCAAGGCTTGAGGGTGAGAGCTCCGGGTAATTCCCTTGTCAGAATTGGGGCTTTTCATTACCATTCGGCAAAATTTTTATAAGTAACATTGATTTATTTAGTAGATGCCTGATTTAACAGGCCACAAAAGCTGATGGGAGAGGACTGAATGAGCAATGACGGCGTGAATGCAGGCCGGCGTCGCTTCTTGGTAGCAGCCACATCCGTGGTGGGTGCTGCAGGAGCGGTGGGGGCTGCGGTCCCGTTCGTGGGGTCATGGTTTCCCAGTGCCAAGGCGAAAGCCGCTGGTGCACCGGTGAAAGTGAATGTCAGCAAAATCGAGCCAGGACAGCAGATGATTGCTGAGTGGCGCGGCCAGCCGGTGTTCATTGTCCGCCGTACCGAGGAAATCCTGGGGAATCTTAAAAAGATCGAGGGGCAACTCTCCGATCCGACCTCCAAAAACTCCACGCAACCCACCTATGTCGACCCTGAAGTGCGTTCGATCAAGCCGGAAATTCTCCTGCTGATCGGGATTTGCACACACTTGGGTTGCTCACCGACCTTCCGTCCCGAAGTGGCACCTGCGGATCTGGGTAAAGACTGGGTAGGCGGTTATTTCTGCCCTTGCCACGGTTCCCACTACGATCTGGCTGGCCGCGTCTACAAGTCGCAACCCGCGCCTTTGAACCTGCCAGTTCCCCCGCATTCCTATGAGACCGATGACCTGATTGTCATTGGCGTCGATACGGAGAAAGCGTGATGAGCAAGTTCATGGATTGGGTAGATGCGCGCTTCCCTGCCACAAAAATGTGGGAAGACCATCTCAGCAAGTATTACGCTCCAAAAAACTTCAACTTCTTCTACTTTTTCGGCTCGCTGGCGCTTCTGGTTCTGGTTAACCAGATCGTCACCGGTGTCTGGCTGACGATGAGCTACACCCCATCGGCAGAAGAAGCGTTCGCTTCCGTTGAATACATCATGCGCGACGTCGAGTACGGCTCGATCCTGCGTCTGCTGCACTCGACTGGCGCTTCGGCGTTCTTCATCGTGGTCTATCTGCACATGTTCCGTGGTTTGCTCTACGGTTCGTACCAGAAACCGCGTGAGCTGGTCTGGGTGTTCGGCATGCTGATCTACCTGGCGCTGATGGCCGAAGCCTTCATGGGTTATTTGCTGCCGTGGGGTCAGATGTCCTACTGGGGGGCGCAGGTGATCATCTCGCTGTTCGGTGCGATTCCGCTGATCGGCGACGACCTGACCCAGTGGATTCGTGGTGACTATCTGATCTCCGGAATCACCCTGAACCGCTTCTTCGCCTTGCACGTTGTGGCCTTGCCGATCGTGATTCTCGGTCTGGTGGTGCTGCACATTCTGGCGCTGCATGAAGTGGGTTCGAACAACCCTGACGGCGTCGATATCAAGAAGCACAAAGACGAGAACGGCATTCCGCTGGATGGCATTCCTTTCCATCCGTACTACACCGTGAAAGACATTGTCGGTGTTGTGGTGTTCTTGTTCATCTTCTGCTTTATCGTGTTCTTCTTCCCGGAAATGGGTGGCTATTTCCTCGAAAAGCCGAACTTTGAACCGGCCAACCCGTTCAAGACGCCAGAGCACATTGCGCCGGTTTGGTACTTCACGCCGTACTACGCGATCCTGCGGGCGATCCCGGACAAACTCATGGGTGTTATCGCCATGGGTGCGGCCATTGCAGTGCTGTTCGTCTTGCCATGGCTCGATCGCAGTCCGGTCAAGTCGATGCGCTATAAAGGCTGGATGAGCAAAATCTGGCTGGTGGTGTTCTGCATTTCGTTCGTGATCCTCGGCATTCTCGGCGTTCTGGCGCCAACCCCGGGTCGTACGTTGCTATCGCAGGTCTGCACCTTCCTGTACTTCGCCTACTTCATTCTGATGCCGTTCTACACCAGGCTCGAGAAGACCAAACCGGTTCCGGAAAGGGTGACTGGCTGATGAAAAAGTTATTTTTTGCTCTGATTTTTGCTGCTTTGCCTGTCCTGTCTTTCGCGGCACCGCACGGTGGTCCGGAACTGGAAAAAGTCGACATTGACGTCGGCGACAAGGCTGCTCTGCAGGATGGTGCGCGTACCTTTGCCAACTATTGCATGGGTTGCCACAGTGCCAAGTTTCAGCGTTACGAGCGGGTTGCCGATGATCTTGGCGTACCCCACGAACTGATGCTGGAGAAGCTGGTGTTCACTGGCGCCAAGATCGGTGACCACATGAACATCGGCATGCAGCCGGCCGACGCCAAGACCTGGTTCGGCGCAGCGCCGCCGGATCTGACGCTGGTGGCTCGCGTTCGTGGCACTGACTGGCTCTACGGTTACCTGAAGTCGTTCTACGAAGACCCTACACGTCCATGGGGCGTGAACAACACGGTCTTCCCGAATGTCGGCATGCCTAACGTGCTGGTCGGCCTGCAAGGTCGTCAGGTCGTAGGTTGCAAACAGGTGCAGATCGTCGAGGACGGCAAGAAGCAATATGATCCGCTGACCGGTACGCCTCTGACTCACGAAGCGTGCGATCAACTGACCATCGTGCCGAAATCCGGTGCTCTGAATGAAGAGCAGTTCGATGAGAAGGTCAAGAATCTGGTAACCTTCCTGGCTTACTCGGCTAACCCGGTTAAGCTGCAACATCAGCGCATCGGTACTTACGTTTTGCTGTACCTGGCGTTCTTCTTTGTGTTCGCCTATTTGCTCAAGCGTGAATACTGGAAAGACGTGCACTGATACGCTTCAAGCATTGCTGTTAATCGCGCGCGCCCAAGGGCGCCTCCGACAACGTAGCGCCTGGTAAGCCAGGTGTTGCGGGAGGCGCCCTCTGGGCGCGCGCGTTTTTCCGGTTCCGATAATTTCAACAAGCGAGGAGGATCGCCATGGGCGTGACCAATCGGTTGGCCTGCTACTCCGACCCCGCCGACCACTATTCCCACCGAGTGCGCATCGTGCTTGCAGAGAAGGGTGTCAGCGCCGAAATCATTTATGTGGAAGCTGGTCGCCAGCCGCCTAAACTGATTGAGGTGAACCCTTACGGAAGTCTGCCGACGCTGGTCGATCGTGACCTGGCGTTGTGGGAGTCGACCGTGGTGATGGAGTATCTGGATGAGCGTTACCCGCACCCGCCGTTGCTGCCGGTTTACCCGGTGGCACGTGCCAACAGCCGACTGCTGATTCATCGCATTCAGCGTGACTGGTGTGGTCTGGTGGATCTGATTCTGGATCCTAAAAGCAAGGAGGCCGCGCGCGTCGTGGCGCGCAAGGAATTGCGCGAAAGCCTGACTGGCGTGTCGCCGCTGTTTGCCGACAAGCCGTTTTTCCTCAGTGAGGAACAAAGTCTGGTGGATTGCTGCCTATTGCCAATACTCTGGCGTTTGCCGATTCTGGGTATTGAACTGCCGCGGCCTGCCAAGCCGTTGCTTGATTACATGGAGCGCTCGTTTGCGCGTGAGGCTTTCCAGGCGAGTCTGTCTGGTGTCGAACGCGACATGCGCTAAGGCTTAAGGAGCCGCTATGAACTCCAGTCGACCTTATCTGGTCCGCGCGCTCTACGAGTGGATTGTGGATAACGATTGCACCCCGCACATGCTGGTTAACTCCGAGTATCCAGCCGTGCAGGTGCCGCAGGGTTTCGCCAGTGACGGGCAGATTGTTCTGAACATCTCGCCAAGTGCTGTGCGTCATTTGCACATGGACAACGACGTGGTGACCTTTGAAGGTCGCTTTGGTGGTGTCCCGCACAGTCTGTACGTGCCGATCAGCGCCATCCTGGGCATTTATGCCCGGGAGAACGGTCAGGGCATGGTGTTCGATATCGAGTCGCCGATGGGTGACGAAGACGATATCGAGCAGGACGATGACCTGCCGCCACCGGACAGCGAGCCACCGCGCCCAAGCGGCCGGCCAAGTCTGAAGGTAGTGAAGTAATAAAAAAGGCGATCCGGATGGATCGCCTTTTTTATTGCCTGCTTTAAACCTGTAAGAGCTGCCGAAGGCTGCTCCTACGAGGAAGAGGTCAGTCGATGTACTCGAACAGCTTCACAATCTTCTGCACGCCGGATACGCCCTGCACCAGGTTGGTCGCCTGAGCGGCTTCCTGCTTGGTCAGCAGACCCAGCAGATAGACGATGCCATTCTCGGTCACGACCTTGATGCGCGAGCCGGGAATACTGGCGTCGGTGAGCATCTGGGTCTTGATCTTGGTGGTCAGCCACGTGTCGTTCTGACGCGCCAGCAGGGAGGAGGGTGGCAGCACTTGCAGCTCGTTGTGCACCTTCTTCACGCGCTGAACGTTGGCAGCGGCCTGTTCGGCCTTGGCCTTGAGGTCTGCGCGCGGTGTCTGGCCAGCCAGCAGCACGACGCCGTTGAAACTGGTGACGACCACGTGCGAGTCGTTGTCCAGCGCCGGGTCGGCCTTGGCCACGTTAACGCCCACTTTGGTTTCGATCAGCGAGTCATCGATCTTGCTGCCGAAGGTGCGAGTGCCGCGGTCGTCATCAATCGGCGCTTCACGGCTGGCATTCACCACCGAAGTGCAGCCGCTGATGCCGAGGCACAGAGTCAAGGCCAGAAGGCCAAGGCGATTAGGGGTCATTCTTCACTCCCGAACAGTTGGCTGTCGATCAGATCGCAGAGGCAATGGATCGCCAGCAAGTGGACTTCTTGAATACGTGCAGTGACGTTGGCCGGTACGCGAATCTCGACGTCCTCGGGCAACAGCAGTGACGCCATGCCGCCGCCATCGCGTCCGGTCAAAGCTACGACAATCATTTCGCGATCATGTGCGGCCTGGATCGCTTGAATAATGTTCGCCGAGTTACCGCTGGTCGAAATCGCCAGCAAAACATCGCCTGGCTGACCGAGTGCACGGATCTGCTTGGAGAACACTTCGTTGTAGCTGTAGTCGTTGGCGATCGAGGTGATCGTCGACGTATCGGTGGTCAGGGCGATGGCCGGCAGGCTCGGGCGCTCGCGCTCGAAGCGGTTGAGCAGTTCCGAGGAGAAATGCTGGGCGTCGCCGGCAGAACCACCGTTGCCGCACGAAAGCATTTTGCCTTCGTTGAGCAGGGCGTTGACCATGATCTGGCTGGCTTGCTCGATGTGCGGTGCAAGTACGTCCATCGCCTGTTGCTTGGTGTCGATACTGGCCTGAAAAAGCTGGCGAATTCGCGATTGCATGTCCATCTGTGTGACCTTAAGTAGCGCGGCTGTTCGGCACATGAATGTGCAGCCCGCAAAGCAAAGAGCAAAAGTTGTCGGGTGGAAATATCCGGGTTGGCGGCAGGCAATCAACTGTCGAAAGCATTCTGCAACCAGTTCAGCTGACTCGGATGGCTGTCGATGGCCACCACGTCGAAGCGGCAGGGGGAATTGGCCCAACGCGACTCGCGCTGAAGAAAATACTGTGCAGCGAAAATCAGTTTCTGCTGCTTGCGCCCATCGATGCTAGCGAGCGCACCACCCCATTGAGTGTTTTTTCTGTAGCGAACTTCAACGAATACTACTGTATCGCCATCAAGCATGACCAGATCAAGCTCGCCGCGTTTACATAACCAGTTCTGCGCCAGCAGGCGCAGTCCCTGATTTTGTAGATGTTCGAGCGCCTTGCGCTCGGCATCCTTACCGCTTTGCGAGCGTGACCTGTCAGGCATTAGCGCTGGGTGTCCGGCAGGCGCTGAACCTGGCCGCTGACGAATTGAGCCCAAGGCAGCTGACGCACAATGCGCTGAGTCTGGGTCATGCTGAGGCTGCCCGACTGACCTTCGATGCGGCTGTCCGGCAGGGCTTTGAGTTGGCCCAGACGCGGTGCCAGACGATAGGCATCGGCGCCCATGGCGTACAGGCGCCCAAGGCTGCCGGCGGCTTGTGGCCACTGCGCGGTGACTTGCTGGCGCAGCGGATCGCTGGTTTCCAGCAGCCAAGGCGTTTCGCAGAAGCGGATGCCGTTCATGTCGTTGTACTGGTTCACATCGCCGCTGGCGCTGTAAACGTGCGAGGTCGCATAGACAGGGACGTCACCGGCGTACTGGAAATTCAGGGTCGGCTTGATCTGCTGCGCCTGTTGCGGAGTCGCGGCGAGGAAGATGAATTCGATGTCCTGGCGGCGCGATGGCTGAGCGGCGACGTTGGTGCCTGCAGCATTTTGCAGGCTCTTGGCGCGGGCTTCGCTCTGGCGCAGTTGGAACATGTCGGCAATTTGCTGGGCCAGTTGCACTGGCTGGTCGACACGCTCGGTGGCAACGATGCTGCCGCCATTGGCTTGCCAATCCTGGCTGAACGCACGCAGGACGCGGTCGCCCCATTCGCCTTTCGGCACCATGATCGCGGCGCGTTGCAGGCCGTCGGCGCGGGCGCGGCGGGATACTTCGCGGGCTTCGTCTTCAGCGGCAAGGCCAAACTGGAACAGCTGCGCCGGACCTTGATCGCCTTCGCTGTAGTTCAGTGCGAGGGTGGTGATCGGCAGTTGCGGGCGAGTGCTCAGCTGTTTGACCAGCGTTTTTTCCAGTGGGCCGACGACCAGTTGCACGCCGTCGGCCTGAGCCTTGCGGTAGAACTCGTCCATGGAGGTCAGTTTCGAGCTGTCATAGAACTCGATCGCTGGTGGCTTCTGCCCGGCCTGTTGGGCCTGATAGTGCGCAGCCATGAAACCTTCGCGCAGTGCTTTGCCGACCGACGCCAGTTGGCCGTCCTGTGGCAGTAGCAGGGCGATTTTGCTCAGCGGCTGGCTGGCCAGTTCCTTGAGCTTGGTCAGCGGCAGCGGCAGATTGATTGCAGCCGGGTGCTTTGGATTCTGCGCGCGCCAGGTATCGATTGCGGCTTGTTGCTGTTCGAGCGTGCCGGCGGTTTTCACGGCCAGCGCCAGACCCATCCAGCCGCCGAGGTCATCGGTGGTGTTCGGTTGCAGTTGATCGGTCGGCAGCGAGGCGATCAAAGTCCAGATCGCTTCATGGTTCTTGCTCGCAGCTTCGTCTTTCAGCATCGGCGCAATGAAGATGCGCTCGCGGGCGGCAGCCAGGGTCTGGCCATCGGCTTCGAGGGCGCGAGCATGAACGGTGCCGGTGCGGACTTGTTGCTCTTCCGGCATTTCACCCAGTTTCTGCAGGCTTGGATGGCTCAGGGCGGTCAGCGCCGCTTTCGGCTGATTACGCGTCATCGCGAGTTCGGCGGACAGCGTATTGGCAAAAATCTGCTGGCCCGGCTTGAGTTGCTCCACCGGCACTTGTTGCAGGATCTGCGCAGACTGCCCGGCATTGCCTTGGCGATAGGCCAGGTCTGCTGCGCTCAGGCGCAACAGGGCGGCTTTTTCCGGGGTTTTAGCCTGGGAAGCCTGTTCGAGCAGTTGCTCGATGCTGGCGTCCGGAGTCCGTGGAAGTTCGCCAAGGCTGGAGGAAGGGGAACTGGCGCAAGCCGCCAAAAGGGCAGCGAGGCAGAGGGCAGTGAACAGCCGCAGGCAAGCGATCATGTAAGTGTTCCTGATACTCGATCAAATTAGCGTGGAATTGTACCCAAGCACTGGCCGGGGCGCGATGTTGCTGGCGTGAATCGGTCAATTTAGCTGAAGTAAATGTTGCGGCGTCGCAGGACTGCGCGCAAAAACCGCAGGCCAGCAGAGGACGTCGCAAGCCTCGTGACGCGTTACAATGCCGGTTTTTACCGATCATGAGGTGTGCGCTTTGACTGCTCCAGGTTCCCTGAATTCCGCTGCCGGCTCGCTTTATGTGGTGGCGACGCCCATCGGCAACCTGGACGACATCAGCGCCCGGGCACTGAAAATCCTCCGTGAAGTGGCGCTGATCGCTGCCGAGGATACGCGTCACTCGCAACGACTGATGCAGCACTTCGGTATTTCGACGCCGTTGGCCGCTTGCCACGAACATAATGAACGAGATGAAGGTAGCCGCTTTATCACCCGTCTGCTGGCGGGAGATAGCGTCGCGCTGATTTCCGACGCGGGCACGCCGCTGATTTCCGATCCGGGCTATCACCTGGTGCGTCAGGCTCGCGCTGCCGGGATCAATGTGGTGCCGGTGCCGGGTGCCTGCGCGTTGATCGCAGCATTGTCGGCAGCGGGCCTGCCGTCTGATCGATTCATCTTCGAAGGTTTCCTGCCGGCCAAGTCGGTTGGGCGCAAGGCGCGACTCGAAGCAGTCAAGGAAGAGCCGCGTACACTGATTTTCTACGAAGCCCCGCACCGCATTCTGGAATGTCTACAGGACATGGAAGCAGTGTTCGGTGGCGAACGGCAGGCACTGCTGGCCCGTGAAATCACCAAGACCTTTGAAACGCTCAAGGGGCTGCCACTGGCTGAATTGCGCGCATTCGTCGAGTCCGACAGCAATCAGCAGCGCGGCGAATGCGTGGTGTTGGTTGCCGGCTGGACGGCCCCTGATAGCGAGGACGCGGTCAGCAGCGAAGCCATGCGCATCCTCAATCTGTTGCTTGAAGAGATGCCGCTCAAGCGTGCCGCCGCGCTGGCAGCGCAGATCACCGGTGAGCGTAAAAACGTCCTTTATCAGGTCGCGCTGGATAAACAGAAGGACGTGTAAGCCGTCGCCCATAGCGGTCTTGAGGCTTTTAGCGCTTGTTCTTCGCTCGCTCTGCCGTTAACCTTCGCGGCGGAGAGTCGATCGGACAGTCGCTGCCTTCTATGAAAATTAGGGGGGGGAGGAAAGTCCGGGCTCCATAGGGCGAAGTGCCAGGTAATGCCTGGGAGGCGTGAGCCTACGGAAAGTGCCACAGAAAATAACCGCCTAAGCGCTTCGGCGCCGGTAAGGGTGAAAAGGTGCGGTAAGAGCGCACCGCGCGTCTGGCAACAGTTCGTGGCTAGGTAAACCCCACTTGGAGCAAGACCAAATAGGGTCCCAAGGCGTGGCCCGCGCTGGGACCGGGTAGGTTGCTAAAGATGTCCAGTGATGGCCATCGTAGACGAATGACTGTTCAAGACAGAACCCGGCTTACAGATCGACTCTCCACCTTTTTCTTTCCCTGCTTGAATCAATGGCATCGGGGCTGTGTAATATCAGCAGGCCTGCTCTGAAAGTTCGGCAGCGGCAATTGCAGTAATAGCCTTTTCCCACCTTGCTTCAATCAACAGCAGAAGCGCTTTTGTAATACCGAAAAAATCTTACTCTTAACAAATTACTTTAACTTTCGAGCGCAGCTTTCAGTGCTGCATCAAGTTATGGGTCAAAAGTCTCCGTCAGATTCTCGTTACTCCTCCTTTTATGCTCCTAAATCTCCGTTCTGTAAGGCTTTTCCTTTAATCCGCGCCTTGACGGTGTGGTGGCCGCATTCCTATAGTGTGCACAAGTGGCGGAAAGTGGCATGAAGTGGGTTTTTTGAGCTCAAAACGATAAAAATTGGAGAAACGCAGACGTGTTTCGCGGAGCTAACGCTATCAGTCTCGATGCAAAGGGCCGTCTCGCTATGCCGAGCCGGTACCGTGACGAGCTGGATTCGCGTAGTTCCGGCCAATTGATCGTCACCATTGATGCCGTTGATCCGTGTCTTTGTGTCTACCCGCTCGACGAGTGGGAAATTATTGAAACCAAGTTGCGCGCGCTCCCTTCGCTTCGTGAAGAGAACCGTCGCTTGCAGCGTTTATTGATTGGTAATGCCGTCGACCTCGAACTCGATGGCAGTGGTCGTTTTCTGGTTCCGCCGCGTCTGCGCGAATACGCAAAGCTTGATAAGAAAGCGATGCTGGTGGGCCAACTGAACAAGTTCCAATTGTGGGACGAGGATGCATGGAACGCGGTATCTGCCGCTGACCTTGCTGCCATTCAACAACCGGGCGCGATGCCTGATGAACTGCGTGATTTGATCTTGTGACTATTGATAGCGGCTTTAACCACATCACCGTACTGCTTGACGAAGCCGTCGAGGCTCTCGCCGTACGTCCTGATGGCTGCTATCTGGACGGTACGTTCGGGCGCGGCGGACACAGTCGGTTGATCCTCAGCCAGCTCGGACCGGACGGTCGACTCATCGGATTCGACAAGGATCCTCAAGCGATTGCCACCGGGCAAACGCTAGCGGCCGAAGACGGCCGCTTTGTCGTTGTGCAGCGCAGCTTTGCCGAGCTCGGTTCGGAAATCGCCGAGCGCGGTCTGGCCGGCAAGGTCAGCGGTATTCTGCTCGACCTGGGCGTGTCCTCGCCGCAACTCGATGACGCTGAGCGAGGTTTCAGTTTCCTCAACGACGGTCCGCTGGACATGCGCATGGATCCGTCTCGCGGCATCAGCGCCGCTGAATTCGTCAACACCGCGCCGGCTGAAGAAATCGCCCGGGTGTTCAAGGAATACGGTGAAGAGCGTTTCTCCGGCCGCATGGCGCGTGCCGTCGCCGAGCGTCGCGATATCAAACCTTTCGAGCGTACCGCCGATCTGGCCGAAGTGCTCAAGGTTGCCAACCCGGCATGGGAAAAGGGCAAGAATCCGGCCACCCGTGCGTTCCAGGGTTTGCGCATTCACGTCAACAACGAATTGGGCGATCTGGAAGCCGGCCTCGAAGCGGCGCTGGAAGCCCTGGAAGTGGGTGGCCGTCTGGTCGTGATCAGCTTCCATTCGCTGGAAGACCGTATTGTCAAATTGTTCATGCGCAAGCTGGTGAAAGGCGAAGCCGATAACCTGCCGCGCAACCTGCCGGTTCGCCATGTGGCGTTCGAGCCGAAAATCAAAGTCCATGGCAAAGCGCAGACGGCCTCCGACGCCGAACTCAAAGCCAACCCACGTTCCCGTAGCGCCGTCATGCGCGTCGCGGAGAAATTGCGTTGAGCAAGCTTTTTGCCAAGCCACTGCCCGGCGGCAGCTTTTTCATGCTGCTGCTGTTTGTTGCCGTGCTCGTGTCGGCCATCGCGGTGTCTTACAGCGCGCACTGGAACCGCCAGCTGCTCAACAATCTTTACAACGAACTCAGCGTGCGCGACAAGGCGCAGGCCGAGTGGGGCCGCTTGATTCTCGAGCAAAGCACCTGGACCGCACACAGCCGGATCGAAGTGCTGGCCACCGAACAACTGAAAATGCATATCCCTGGCGCGGCTGACGTGAAGATGGTGGCGCCATGATGAAACTTGAAGGCGCACTGTTCCCGTGGCGCTTCCGCCTGATGGTGACGCTGCTCGGTTTGATGGTGGCTGCGATCTGCTGGCGCATCATTGACCTGCAAGTGGTTGACCGTGACTTCCTCAAAGGTCAGGGCGATGCACGCAGTCTTCGTCACATCCCGATTCCTGCTCACCGTGGTCTGATCACCGACCGTAACGGCGAGCCTTTGGCCGTCAGTACCCCGGTGACCACCCTGTGGGCCAACGCCAAGGAAATGCAGACGGCCAAAGAGAAGTGGCCAGCACTGGCCGCCGCGCTGGGTCAGGACCCGAAAGCCCTGACCGAACGCCTTGAGGCGCAGGCCAACAAAGAATTCATTTATCTGGTGCGCGGGCTAACCCCTGAGCAGGGCCAGTCCGTGCTCGACCTGAAAGTGCCGGGAGTTTACGGCATCGAAGAATTCCGCCGGTTCTACCCTGCCGGTGAGGTCACCGCGCATATGGTCGGCTTTACCGACATCGATGATCATGGGCGCGAAGGCGTCGAACTGGCCTATGACGAATGGCTGGCCGGCGTGCCGGGCAAGCGACAAGTCATCAAGGATCGGCGCGGTCGGCTGATCAAGGATGTCCAGGTCACCAAAAACGCCAAGGCCGGCAAGCCCTTGGCGTTGTCCATTGACCTGCGCCTGCAATATCTGGCCAACCGCGAGCTGCGTAACGCGATCATCGAGAACGGCGCCAAGGCTGGCAGCCTGGTGATCGTGGACGTGAAGACCGGCGAGATCCTCGCGATGGTCAACCAGCCGACCTACAACCCGAACAACCGTCGCAACCTGCAACCGGCGATGATGCGTAACCGCGCGATGATCGACGTGTTCGAACCGGGTTCGACCATGAAAGCCATCTCGATGGCCGCCGCGATCGAAACCGGTCGCTGGAAACCGAGCGATACCGTCGAGGTTTACCCAGGCACGCTGCAGATCGGCAAATACACCATCAAGGACGTTTCGAGGTCCGAAGGTCCGGTGCTCGACCTGACCGGCATCCTGATCAATTCCAGTAACGTCGGTATGAGTAAGGTCGCGTTCGATATCGGCGGTGAAACGATTTTCCGCCTGGCGCAGAAAGTCGGTCTCGGCCAGGACACCGGCCTCGGCTTCCCGGGCGAGCGTGTCGGTAACCTGCCGAACTACCGCGAATGGCGCAAGGCAGAGACGGCGACGCTGTCCTACGGTTACGGTATTTCCGTCACTGCGATTCAACTGGTTCACGCCTTCTCGGCGCTGGCCAACAACGGTCGCCTCGCACCACTGACGCTGATCAAAACCGACAAAATGCCGCAAACCACACAAGTGCTGCCGGAAGCTGTCGCGAAAACCATGCAGGGCATGTTGACCCAAGTGATCGAAGCCCCGCGCGGTGTGTTCCGTGCTCAGGTGCCGGCGTATCACGTGGCGGGCAAATCGGGTACGGCGCGCAAGACCTCAGTGGGCACCAAGGGCTACGCCGAAAACTCCTACCGTTCGTTGTTCGCCGGCTTCGGCCCGATGAGCGATCCGCGTTACGCCATCGTTGTGGTGATCGATGAACCAAGCAAGGCCGGTTACTTCGGTGGTCTGGTTTCCGCGCCGGTGTTCAGCCGTGTGATGTCCGGCACCCTGCGCTTGATGAACGTGACCCCGGATAACCTGCCGACCCCACAACAGGCCAACACGACCCCGGTCGTTCCGCTGAAAGCCAATGGAGGGCGCGGCTGATGTCATTAAGTCTGAACAAGATATTCCCCCACGCCGGCCACGATCTGTTGATTCGTGAATTGGCGCTGGATAGCCGTAACGTACGTGCGGGCGACCTGTTCCTCGCGGTGCCGGGCGGCAAATTCGATGGGCGTGCGCACATTGCCGATGCCTTGCAACGTGGCGCCGCTGCTGTGGCCTATGAAGTGGAAGGCGCCACTGTGCTGCCAATCACCGATGTGCCGCTGATTCCGGTCAAGGGTCTGGCAGCGCAGCTGTCGGACATTGCCGGGCGTTTTTACGGTGAGCCAAGCCATCACCTGAACCTGGTGGGGGTGACGGGCACCAACGGAAAAACCAGCGTGACCCAACTGGTTGCGCAGGCGCTGGATCTGCTCGGCCAGCATTGCGGCATTGTCGGCACCCTCGGTTCCGGCTTCTATGGCGCATTGCAAAGCGGCCTGCACACCACGCCGAATCCGATCGCCGTGCAAGCGACTCTGGGCGACCTGAAAAAGGCTGGCGCCAAAGCCGTGGCCATGGAAGTGTCGTCCCACGGTCTGGATCAGGGGCGCGTCACCGCGCTGGCGTTCGACGTTGCCGTGATGACCAACCTGTCCCGCGATCATCTGGACTATCACGGCACGATGGAGGCTTACGCGCAGGCCAAGGCCAAGCTGTTCGCCTGGAATGATCTGAAGTGCCGTGTGGTCAACCTCGACGACGATTTCGGCCGGCAACTGGCCGCCGAAAAACGCGAGTCGCGTTTGATCACCTACAGCCTGCTCGACAGCAGCGCTTACCTGTACTGCCGCGAAGCGCAGTTTGACGATCATGGCGTGCGCGCCACCTTGGTCACGCCGCAGGGCGAGCATCATCTGCGCAGCACGCTGCTCGGCCGTTTCAACCTGAGCAACGTATTGGCAGCCGTTGGCGCCTTGCTCGGCCTGGATTACGCGCTCGACGAAATTCTCAAGGTACTGCCGAAACTCGAAGGCCCGGCCGGACGCATGCAGCGTCTTGGCGGCGGCACTCAGCCGTTGGTGGTGGTCGATTACGCGCACACCCCGGATGCTCTGGAAAAAGTCCTGACGGCTTTGCGCCCGCACGTCAAAGGTCAGTTGCTGTGCCTGTTCGGCTGTGGCGGTGATCGTGATCGCGGCAAGCGTCCGTTGATGGCTGAAGTGGTCGAGCGTCTGGCCGATCAAGTGCTTGTCACCGATGACAATCCGCGCACCGAAGACCCGGCAGTGATTTTCGATGACATTCGCGCCGGTTTCACGGCTGTGGATAAAGTCACCTTCGTCTCCGGTCGTGGTCAGGCAATCGCGCAATTGATTGCCGACGCTTCGGCGGATGACGTGATCGTTCTGGCCGGTAAAGGTCACGAGGACTATCAGGAAATCAACGGCGAGCGTCATGCCTTCTCCGACCTGGTCGAAGCCGATCACGCGCTGACCGCTTGGGAGGTGGCCCATGCTTAAGGCCCTGACACTCAGCGAGCTGACCAACGCGCTCGACGCACGCCTGATCAGCGCCGATGCCAGTTTCGACGGCGTGAGCATCGACAGCCGCGGGATCAAACCCGGCCAACTGTTTATTGCCCTGACTGGCCCGCGTTTCGACGGTCATGATTATCTGAACGACGTCGCCGGCAAAGGCGCCGTTGCTGCATTGGTCGAGCGCGAAGTCGCCGACAGCACCTTGCCGCAATTGCTGGTCAAGGATACCCGTCAGGCCTTGGGCCAGTTGGGTGCCTTGAACCGTGCCGCGTACACTCAGCCGGTGGCGGCCGTGACCGGTTCCAGCGGCAAGACCACGGTCAAGGAAATGCTCGCCAGCATCCTGCGCACGCGCGGTCCGGTGCTGGCAACACGCGGCAACCTGAACAACGACCTCGGTGTTCCGCTGACCCTGATCGAGCTCGCCCCGGAACACACCTCCGCCGTGATCGAACTGGGCGCCTCGCGTCTGGGCGAAATCGCCTACACCGTCGGGCTGACCAAGCCGCACGTAGCGATCCTGAACAATGCCGGTACCGCTCACGTTGGTGAGTTCGGTGGCCCGGAAAAAATCGTCGAAGCCAAAGGCGAAATCATCGAAGGGCTGGCGGCCGATGGCATCGCCGTGCTCAACCTCGACGACAAGGCCTTTGGTATCTGGAAGACCCGCGCTGCCGGTCGCAAAGTGCTGACCTTCGCGCTGAGCAACACTCAAGCGGACTTCTACGCCAGCGACCTGAGCACTGATGCACGCGGTTGCCCGGCCTTCAATCTGCACACGCCCGAAGGTAGCGAGCGCGTTCAACTGAACCTGCTCGGCACCCATAACGTTGCCAACGCCATGGCCGCCGCCGCTGCTGCCCACGCTTTGGGTGTGTCGCTGTTCGGCATCGCCACTGGCCTTGGCGCGGTGCAACCGGTCAAGGGCCGCACCGTCGCGCAATTGGCGAAAAACGGCATGCGCGTGATTGATGACACTTACAACGCAAACCCCACCTCGATGTGCGCGGCCGTTGATATACTCGCCGGCTTTTCCGGCCGCACCGTCCTGGTGCTCGGAGATATCGGCGAGTTGGGCGATTGGGCGGAGCAGGGGCACCGCGACGTGGGCGAATACGCCCGGGGCAAGGTTTGCGCGCTGTACGCGGTCGGGCCGAACATGGTTCACGCCGTCAACGCATTCGGTGAGCAGGCGCATCACTTCGGCACACAGGCCGAACTGATCCAGGCCCTGGACGCCGAGCAGGACACAAACACCACCATTTTGATCAAGGGTTCGCGCAGTGCAGCGATGGAAAACATCGTTGCGGCTCTGTGTGGGTCCAGTCTGGAGAAACATTAATGCTGCTGCTGCTAGCGGAGTATCTGCAACAGTTCCACAAAGGCTTCGCGGTCTTTCAGTACCTGACCCTGCGCGGGATCCTCGGTGTGCTGACCGCGCTGGTTTTGTCGCTGTGCTATGGCCCGTGGATGATCCGCACTCTGCAGAACCGTCAGATCGGCCAGTCCGTTCGTAACGACGGTCCGCAATCGCACCTGTCCAAGTCGGGTACCCCGACCATGGGCGGCGCACTGATTCTGTCGTCCATCGGCGTCAGTACTTTGCTCTGGGCTGACCTGAGCAACCGCTATGTCTGGACTGTGTTGCTGGTGACTCTGTTGTTCGGCGCCATCGGCTGGGTCGACGATTACCGCAAAGTCATCGAGAAGAATTCGCGTGGCTTGCCAAGCCGCTGGAAGTATTTCTGGCAGTCGGTGTTTGGTCTGGGCGCGGCGATCTTCCTTTATATGACCGCTTCGACGCCGGTGGAAACCACGCTGATCCTGCCGATGCTCAAGGATTACAGCATTCCGCTGGGCTTCGGCTTCATCGTGCTGACCTATTTCGTGATCGTCGGTTCGAGCAACGCGGTCAACCTCACCGACGGCCTCGACGGTCTGGCGATCATGCCAACCGTGATGGTCGGCGGTGGTCTCGGCATCTTCTGCTACCTGTCGGGTAACGTGAAATTCGCTGAATACCTGTTGATCCCGTATGTGCCGGGCGCAGGCGAACTGATTGTGTTCTGCGGCGCGCTGATCGGTGCCGGTCTGGGTTTCCTCTGGTTCAACACCTATCCGGCCCAAGTCTTCATGGGCGACGTCGGCGCACTGGCGCTGGGTGCTGCACTGGGCACCATCGCGGTGATCGTCCGTCAGGAAATCGTCCTGTTCATCATGGGCGGCGTGTTCGTGATGGAAACCCTGTCGGTGGTCATCCAGGTTGCATCCTTCAAGCTGACCGGTCGCCGCGTATTCCGCATGGCACCGATACACCACCACTTTGAACTCAAGGGCTGGCCCGAGCCGCGCGTGATCGTCCGTTTCTGGATCATCACCGTGATTCTCGTGTTGGTTGGCCTTGCCACCCTGAAGCTGAGGTAGAACGAGTGTCTCTGATCGCTTCTGACCACTTCCGCATCGTTGTCGGCCTCGGCAAGAGCGGCATGTCCCTGGTTCGCTTCCTGGCGAACCGGGGCACGTCGTTTGCCGTGGCCGATACGCGGGAGAATCCACCGGAACTGGCCACGCTCAAGCGTGACTATCCGCACGTGGAAGTGCGTTGTGGCGAGCTGGACGTTGAATTCCTCTGCCGTGCCGACGAGCTCTACGTGAGCCCCGGCCTGGCGCTGGCGACCCCGGCCCTGCAAGCCGCTGCGGCCCGTGGCGTGAAACTGTCCGGTGACATCGAGCTGTTCGCGCGTAACGCGAAGGCGCCGATTGTGGCCATCAGCGGTTCCAACGCGAAAAGCACCGTTACCACCCTGGTCGGCGAGATGGCGGCTGCGGCCGGCAAACGTGTGGCGGTGGGCGGCAATCTCGGTACCCCGGCGCTGGATCTGCTCAGCGACGACGTCGAGTTGTACGTGATGGAACTGTCGAGCTTTCAGCTGGAAACCACCGATCAGCTCAACGCTGAAGTGGCCACCGTGCTGAACATCAGCGAAGACCACATGGATCGCTACAGTGGTCTGCCGGCGTACCACCTGGCCAAGCACCGGATCTTCCGTGGTGCCAAGCAGTTCGTGGTCAACCGTCAGGATGCACTGACCCGTCCACTGATGGGCGAGGGCCAGCCATGCTGGACGTTCGGCCTGAGCAAACCTGATTTCAAGGCATTCGGTATCCGCGAAGAAGAGGGCGAGAAGTATCTGGCCTTCGAATTCCAGAACCTGATGCCGGTCCGTGAGCTGAAAATTCGTGGCGCGCACAACCAGTCCAACGCACTGGCGGCGCTGGCGCTCGGCCATGCGGTCGGCCTGCCATTCGACGCAATGCTTGCGGCCCTGCGCACCTTCGCCGGTCTCGAACATCGCTGCCAGTGGGTGCGTGATCTGGACGGTGTCGCTTACTACAACGACTCCAAAGCCACCAACGTTGGCGCCGCACTGGCGGCCATCGAAGGCCTGGGTGCGGACATCGACGGCAAGGTCATTCTGATCGCCGGTGGTGATGGCAAAGGTGCCGAGTTCAACGACCTGCGTGATCCGGTGGCAGCCAACTGCCGCGCCGTGATCCTGATGGGCCGCGACTCCGACAAGATCGGCGCGGCCATCGGCGATGGCGTGCCACTGATTCGCGCAACCTCCCTGGTTGATGCTGTCGCGCAATGCCGCGCCGCCGCCCAACCGGGTGATGTGGTGCTGCTGTCGCCGGCCTGTGCCAGTTTCGACATGTTCAAGAATTACGAAGACCGTGGTCACCAGTTCGTCCGCGCCGTGGAGGAATTGGCATGAACCTGAGAAATATCATCAAGCCGTACCCGTCGCCGCTGATTACCGGGCGCGGTATCGATCTCGACTTCCCGATGCTCGCCGGTTGCCTGGCGCTGCTCGGCCTGGGCCTGATCATGATCGCGTCGGCCTCCACCGAAGTGGCAGCCGCGCAGTCGGGCAGTCCGCTGTATTACATGATCCGCCACCTTATCTATGTGGTGCTGGGGTTGGGCGCGTGCATCATCACCATGATGATTCCGATCGCCACCTGGCAACGCCTTGGCTGGTTGATGCTGCTGGGTGCGTTCGGCCTGCTGATCATGGTGATCATCCCGGGGATCGGCCGTGAGGTTAACGGTTCGATGCGCTGGATCGGTTTCAGCTTCTTCAACGTGCAGCCCTCGGAGATCGCCAAGGTATTCGTGGTGATTTACCTCGCCGGATATCTGGTGCGTCGCCAGAAAGAAGTGCGCGAGAGCTGGATGGGTTTCTTCAAGCCGTTCATCGTGCTGCTGCCAATGGCGGGCCTGTTGCTGATGGAGCCGGACTTCGGTGCCACCGTCGTAATGATGGGGGCGGCGGCGGCGATGCTGTTCCTTGGTGGGGTGGGCTTGTTCCGCTTCTCGCTGATGGTGGTGCTGGCGGTCGGGGCCGTGGTCCTGCTGATTCAGATGCAGCCCTACCGGATGGCGCGTCTGACCAACTTCGCCGACCCGTGGGCCGACCAGTTCGGCGCCGGTTATCAGTTGTCGCAAGCGCTGATCGCGTTCGGTCGTGGTGAATGGCTGGGCGTGGGCCTGGGCAACAGCGTGCAAAAGCAGTTCTACCTGCCGGAAGCGCACACCGACTTCGTGTTCTCGGTACTCGCCGAAGAGCTTGGCGCGGTGGGTTCGCTGTGCACCGTGGCCCTGTTCGTCTTCGTGTGTATCCGCGGCATGTACATCGGTCTGTGGGCCGAGAAAGCCAAGCAGTTCTTCGCTGCTTATGTGGCATACGGCCTGTCGTTCCTGTGGATTGGTCAGTTCCTGATCAACATCGGTGTGAACGTCGGCCTGCTGCCAACCAAGGGGCTGACCTTGCCGTTCCTCAGTTACGGCGGCAGCTCGCTGGTGATCTGCTGTGCCTGCCTTGGCCTGTTGCTGAGGATCGAGTGGGAGAGTCGAACCCATTTGGGCAGTGAAGAGATGGAATTCCATGAGAGCGACTTCGCCGAGGAGCCGAATCATGGGCGCTAACGTATTGATCATGGCCGGCGGAACCGGCGGCCACGTATTCCCGGCGCTGGCCTGTGCCCGCGAGTTTCAGGCGCGCGGCTACACCGTGCACTGGCTCGGCACGCCACGCGGGATCGAGAACGAGCTGGTACCGGCCGCAGGGCTGGAACTGCACCGCATCAACGCCAGTGGCCTGCGCGGCAAGGGCAAGCTGTCGCTGCTCAAGGCGCCGTTCATGCTGCTCAAATCGGTCTGGCAGGCGCGGGCGATCATTCGTCGGCTGCGTCCGGTGTGTGTGGTCGGCTTTGGTGGCTACGTGACCGGCCCCGGCGGTCTCGCGGCGAAACTGGCCGGTGTGCCGGTGATCGTTCACGAGCAGAACGCCGTCGCCGGCACCGCCAATCGGTTGCTGGTGCCGTTCGCCGCCCGAGTGTGTGAAGCGTTCCCCGACACCTTTACTCTGTCGGACAGCCGCCGTACCACCGGTAACCCGGTGCGCAGCGAGCTGTTCCTCGAAACACCGCGACCTGCTCTGGCCGGTCGCAAAGCGCGTTTGCTGATCTTGGGCGGAAGCCTTGGCGCAGAGCCGTTGAACAAGTTGCTGCCTGAAGCGCTGGCGCAAGTCGCTGCCGATTTGCGTCCGGAAGTGTTCCATCAGGCCGGCAAAAACCACGATGAAGTGACTGCAGAGCGCTACCGCGCCGTCGGCGTGGAAGCGCAGGTGCAGCCGTTCATCAAAGACATGGCCCAGGCCTATGGCTGGGCTGACCTGGTGGTGTGCCGTGCAGGCGCGTTGACCATCAGTGAGCTGGCTGCCGCCGGTCTGCCCTCGATGCTGGTGCCTTTGCCCCACGCGATCGACGATCACCAGACCCGCAACGCCGATTATTTGGCCCGTGAAGGCGCTGCCTTCCTGATGCCGCAAAGAACGACTGGTGCCGCGGACCTTGCCGCGCGCCTGACAGAGGTCTTGATGCAACCGCAACGACTCGAAGAAATGGCCCAAGCGGCCCGCCGTCTGGCGAAACCCGATGCCACCCGTAGCGTGGTCGATACCTGTCTGGAGGTGGTCCATGGTTGAGAATCAGAAAGCCATGCCGCAACCGGAAATGCGCCGCATCCGTCGCATCCACTTCGTCGGTATCGGCGGCGTGGGCATGTGCGGCATCGCCGAAGTGTTGTTGAACCTGGGCTATGAAGTGTCCGGTTCCGACCTGAAAGCTTCGCCGGTCACCGAGCGTCTGGAATCGTTCGGCGCCAAGATCTTCATCGGCCACCGTGCCGAGAACGCTGCTGCCGCCGATGTGCTGGTGGTGTCGAGCGCCGTCAATACCTCCAACCCGGAAGTGGCGACTGCACTGGAACGCCGCATCCCGGTGGTGCCGCGTGCCGAAATGCTGGCTGAGCTGATGCGCTATCGCCACGGCATCGCCGTTGCCGGTACCCACGGCAAAACCACCACGACCAGCCTGATTGCTTCCGTGTTCGCCGCCGGTGGTCTCGATCCGACGTTCGTTATCGGTGGGCGTCTGAACGCTGCCGGCACCAACGCGCAACTCGGCACCAGTCGTTACCTGATCGCCGAAGCCGATGAAAGCGACGCGAGCTTCCTGCATTTGCAGCCGCTGGTGGCCGTGGTCACCAACATCGACGCCGATCACATGGCGACCTACGGCGGTGACTTCAACAAACTGAAGAAAACCTTCGTCGAATTTCTGCACAACCTGCCGTTCTACGGTTTGGCGGTGATGTGCCTGGACGACCCGGTCGTGCGCGAAATCCTGCCGCTGGTCAAACGTCCAACCGTGACATACGGCTTCAGTGAAGACGCCGACATCCGTGCGATCAACGTGCGTCAGCAAGGCATGCAGACCTTCTTCACCGTGCTGCGCCCTGATCGCGAGCCGCTGGATGTCTCGGTGAATATGCCGGGCAACCACAACGTGCTCAATTCGCTGGCAACCATCTGCATCGCCACCGACGAGGGCGTCAGCGATGAAGCCATCGTTCAGGGTCTGTCGGGCTTCCAGGGTGTTGGTCGACGTTTCCAGGTCTACGGCGAACTGCCGGTGGACGGCGGCAGCGTGATGCTGGTCGACGACTACGGCCACCATCCGACCGAAGTCGCGGCCGTGATCAAAGCCGTGCGGGGTGGCTGGCCGGAGCGCCGGCTGGTGATGGTTTACCAGCCGCACCGCTACAGCCGCACCCGCGACCTGTACGACGACTTCGTCAATGTACTGGCTGACGCCAACGTTTTGCTGCTGATGGAAGTCTATCCGGCCGGTGAAGAACCGATCCCGGGCGCCGACAGCCGCAAGCTGTGCAACAGCATCCGGCAGCGCGGTGCGCTCGACCCGATCTACATCGAGCGTGGCGTCGATCTGGCGCCGCTGGTCAAGCCGCTGTTGCGCGCCGGCGACATCCTGCTGTGCCAGGGCGCTGGTGATATCGGCGGTCTCGCGCCGAAGCTGTTGAAAAGTGAATTGTTCGCTGGCGCCGTGGCCGCGCCGGTCGAGGGGAAGTTGAAATGACTGCTGCCTACGCCAATCTGTTCTCCACCATCGCGCCGAAAGACTTCGGCCGTGTCGCCGTGCTGTTCGGTGGCCTGAGTGCCGAGCGTGAGGTTTCGTTGAAATCCGGTAACGCCGTGCTCGAGGCGCTGCAGAGCGCTGGCGTGGACGCGTTCGGCATCGACGTCGGCGACGATATTCTGCAGCGTCTGCTGAGTGAAAAAATCGACCGCGCCTTCATCATTCTCCACGGTCGTGGCGGTGAAGACGGCTCCATGCAGGGCCTGCTCGAAGTCGCCGGCATTCCATACACCGGCAGCGGCATTCTGGCTTCGGCACTGGCGATGGACAAACTGCGCACCAAGCAGGTCTGGCACAGCCTCGGGATTCCGACGCCGCGTCACGCCGTGCTGTGCAGCGAAGCCGATTGTATTTCGGCAGCGACGGAACTGGGCTTCCCTTTGATCGTCAAACCGGCGCATGAAGGTTCAAGTATCGGGATGGCCAAAGTGAGTTCTGCGTCCGAGTTGATCGACGCATGGAAAGCGGCCAGTACCTACGATTCGCAAGTGTTGGTTGAGCAATGGATTCAAGGTCCGGAGTTCACCATCGCCACCCTGCGTGACCAGGTGTTGCCTCCAATCGCCCTGGGTACACCGCACACGTTCTACGACTACGACGCCAAGTACATCGCCAACGATACCCAGTACCGCATTCCGTGCGGGCTGGATGCCGCCAAGGAAAAAGAACTCATGGATCTCACGGCCAAGGCCTGTGAGGCGCTGGGTATCGCCGGTTGGGGCAGGGCAGATGTGATGCAGGACGCCGACGGGCAGTTCTGGTTCCTGGAAGTGAACACCGCACCGGGCATGACCGATCACAGTCTGGTGCCGATGGCGGCCCGTGCTGCCGGTCTGGATTTCCAGCAACTGGTACTGGCCATTCTGGCTGCCAGCGTAGAAGAGGCGCGAGGTTAAGACGATGCAAGGCGCACAGCTCAGACATCAGCCACCCGCACCCGGCCGCAAGCCGGTGCCGCGGGGTGCCAGCCGAATGGTGGCCAAAGAGCCGATGTCCGCGCGCCTGCCAAAAGCCAACTTCGGTTTTGTGAAAAGCCTGTTCTGGCCAGTGCTGCTGGTGGTGCTCGGGTTCGGTACTTACGAAGGTGCCCAGCGGTTGCTGCCTTACGCCGACCGGCCGATCGCCAAAATCGCCGTGCAGGGCGACCTGAGCTACATCAGCCAGCAAGCGGTGCAGCAGCGAATCGCCCCGTTCGTCGCGTCGAGCTTCTTCACCATCGACCTGGCCAGCATGCGCAAAGAGCTTGAGCAAATGCCGTGGATTGCCCACGCCGAAGTGCGTCGGGTGTGGCCGGATCAAGTGGTGATCCGCCTCGAAGAGCAACTGCCGATAGCGCGTTGGGGCGACGAGTCATTGCTCAACAACCAGGGCCAGGCGTTTACGCCCAGGGAGCTGGCGAACTACGAACACCTGCCACAACTGTTCGGCCCACAACGGGCTCAGCTGCAAGTGATGCAGCAATACCAGGTGCTGAGCCAGATGCTCCGGCCTATGGGCTTCTCGATTGCACGCCTGGAATTGCGTGAGCGAGGTAGCTGGTTCCTGACCACCGGTGCCGGCAGTTCCGGTCCCGGCATCGAGTTGCTGCTGGGACGCGGCAACCTCGTGGAAAAGATGCGCCGCTTTATCGCCATCTATGACAAGACGCTTAAAGAACAGATTACGAACATTGCGCGCATCGATCTGCGCTACGCCAACGGCCTTGCTGTTGGCTGGCGGGAACCAGTAGCGCCGACGGCAGCCCAACCCGCTGTCGCAAAGAATTAAGAAGAGGCAGGACCCATGGCAAACGTGCAAAGCGGCAAAATGATCGTCGGTCTGGATATCGGCACCTCCAAGGTGGTGGCGCTGGTAGGCGAGGTCTCGGACGACGGCACGCTGGAAATCGTCGGTATCGGTACACATCCGTCCCGCGGCCTGAAAAAAGGCGTGGTGGTGAATATCGAGTCCACCGTGCAATCGATCCAGCGCGCGATCGAAGAAGCCCAACTGATGGCGGGCTGCCGCATTCACTCGGCGTTCGTCGGCGTGGCGGGTAATCACATCCGCAGCCTGAACTCCCACGGCATCGTTGCGATTCGTGATCGCGAAGTCAGCTCGGCCGACCTTGAGCGTGTGCTCGACGCCGCCCAGGCTGTGGCGATCCCGGCTGATCAGCGTGTGCTGCATACCCTGCCGCAGGATTACGTGATCGATAACCAGGAAGGCGTTCGCGAACCTCTGGGCATGTCCGGCGTACGTCTGGAAGCCAAGGTTCACGTGGTCACCTGCGCCGTCAACGCCGCACAGAACATTGAAAAATGCGTGCGCCGCTGCGGTCTGGAAATCGACGACATCATTCTGGAGCAACTGGCGTCCGCGTATTCGGTGCTGACCGATGACGAGAAAGAGCTAGGCGTGTGCCTGGTCGACATCGGCGGCGGTACCACCGACATCGCGATCTTCACCGAGGGCGCTATCCGCCACACGGCCGTGATCCCGATTGCCGGTGATCAGGTGACCAACGACATCGCCATGGCGTTGCGCACCCCGACCCAGTACGCCGAAGAGATCAAGATCCGTTACGCCTGCGCCCTGGCCAAACTGGCTGGCGCCGGCGAAACCATCAAAGTGCCAAGCGTTGGCGACCGTCCCCCGCGTGAACTGTCGCGTCAGGCCCTGGCCGAAGTGGTCGAGCCGCGTTACGACGAACTGTTCACCCTGATCCAGGCCGAACTGCGCCGCAGCGGCTACGAAGACCTGATCCCGGCCGGCATCGTCCTGACCGGCGGTACGTCGAAGATGGAAGGCGCCACCGAACTGGCCGAAGAAATCTTCCACATGCCGGTACGCCTCGGTGTCCCGCACGGTGTGAAAGGTCTGGATGACGTGGTGCGCAACCCGATTTATTCCACTGGCGTTGGCTTGTTGATGTACGGCCTGCAAAAGCAGTCCGACGGAGTTTCGTTCTCCGGCATCGGCAGCCGCGACAGCTACAGCAGCGAAGAGCCTCAGGCGCCGCTGCTCGACCGACTGAAAAAGTGGGTCCAGGGCAATTTTTAAAAGCAGCGCGAAGCGACAAGCTTCAAGCGGCAAGCAACAGCAGTAGATACACCGCAACAAACAGCAGTAGGCGAAAAAACTAGAGAATGTAAGGAGAGGGAAAATGTTCGAACTCGTAGACAACATCCCCGCAAGCCCGGTAATCAAAGTTATCGGTGTTGGCGGTGGCGGCGGCAACGCTGTCAATCACATGGTCAAGAGCAACATCGAAGGCGTTGAATTCATCTGCGCCAACACTGATGCTCAAGCGCTGAAATCCATCGGCGCGCGGACCATCCTGCAACTGGGCACCGGCGTGACCAAAGGTCTCGGCGCTGGCGCCAACCCTGAAGTAGGTCGTCAGGCCGCTCTCGAAGACCGTGAGCGCATTGCCGAAGTCCTGCAGGGCACAAACATGGTGTTCATCACCACGGGCATGGGCGGTGGTACCGGTACCGGTGCTGCGCCGATCATCGCCGAAGTGGCCAAGGAAATGGGCATTCTGACCGTTGCGGTCGTGACTCGTCCGTTCCCGTTCGAAGGCCGCAAGCGCATGCAGATCGCCGACGAAGGTATCCGTCTGCTGTCTGAAAGCGTCGACTCGTTGATCACCATTCCCAACGAGAAGCTGCTGACCATCCTCGGTAAAGACGCGAGCCTGCTGTCGGCTTTCGCCAAGGCCGACGATGTACTGGCCGGTGCCGTTCGCGGTATCTCCGACATCATCAAGCGTCCGGGCATGATCAACGTCGACTTCGCCGACGTACGTACCGTGATGAGCGAAATGGGCATGGCGATGATGGGCACTGGCTGCGCCAGCGGTCCTAACCGTGCACGTGAAGCCACCGAGGCGGCGATTCGCAACCCGCTGCTCGAAGACGTGAACCTGCAAGGCGCACGCGGCATCCTGGTGAACATCACCGCCGGTCCTGACCTGTCCCTGGGTGAGTACTCCGACGTGGGTAGCATCATCGAAGCCTTCGCATCCGAACACGCCATGGTCAAGGTCGGTACCGTTATCGATCCGGACATGCGTGACGAGCTGCACGTCACCGTCGTTGCCACCGGTCTGGGCGCGAAAATCGAGAAGCCTGTCAAGGTCATCGACAACACCGTTCACACGTCCATGGCAGCTTCTCAGGTTCAGCAACCGGCTCCGTCCCGTCAGGAAGCACCTGCGGTGAACTACCGTGATCTGGACCGTCCGACCGTCATGCGCAACCAGGCTCAGGCCGGTGCTGCGGCTGCCGCGAAGATGAATCCGCAAGATGACCTGGACTACCTGGACATCCCGGCTTTCCTGCGTCGTCAGGCCGATTGATGGAATGTATCAGGGCTATGAAGGTGATTGGTGTTCAGCAAAGGCTCGGTCTGCTATTATCGCCAGCCTTTGTTGATACCAGTTCGCAATTTGCGCTGAAGCGGCCCAAGCCATGATTAAACAACGCACACTGAAAAATATTATCCGTGCCACAGGTGTAGGCCTGCACTCCGGTGAGAAGGTCTATCTGACCCTCAAGCCTGCGCCTGTCGACACTGGCATTGTGTTTTGTCGCGCTGACCTCGACCCTGTGGTGCAGATTCCTGCCCGCGCGGAAAACGTCGGTGAAACCACTATGTCGACGACGCTGGTAAACGGCGACGTCAAAGTGGACACGGTAGAGCACTTGCTCTCGGCCATGGCTGGCCTGGGCATCGATAACGCCTACGTCGAGCTCTCCGCGTCCGAAGTCCCGATCATGGATGGCAGCGCTGGACCCTTCGTATTCCTGATTCAATCGGCTGGCCTGGAAGAACAGGACGCCGCCAAGAAATTCATCCGCATCCTGCGTGAAGTGACAGTGGAAGACGGCGACAAGCGCGCCACTTTCGTCCCTTTCGAAGGGTTCAAGGTGAGCTTCGAGATCGATTTCGATCACCCGGTTTTCCGGGACCGCACCCAAAGTGCAAGCGTGGATTTTTCCAGCACTTCGTTCGTAAAAGAAGTCAGCCGCGCCCGTACTTTCGGTTTCATGAGTGACATCGAGTACCTGCGCAAGCACAACCTCGCACTCGGCGGCAGCGTTGAAAACGCAATCGTGGTCGATGCCGATGGCGTACTGAACGAAGACGGCCTTCGCTATGAAGACGAATTCGTGAAGCACAAAATCCTCGATGCCATTGGCGATCTGTACCTGCTGGGCAATAGCCTGATTGGTGAGTTCAAGGGCTTCAAGTCCGGTCATGCACTGAACAACCAGCTGCTGCGCAAATTGATTGAGCAGACAGATGCCTGGGAAGTGGTGACGTTCGAAGACGCCAGTACCGCACCAATCTCTTACATGCGCCCTGTTGCGGCGGTGTAAGTAAAAAACCTCTCTAGTTTTTTGAAGGCCATCCTCGGATGGCCTTTTTTTATGCCTGGTGTTTTTGTGTTGCCTGAGCTGACCTCATCGCTGGCAAGCCAGCTCCCACAAGGATTTGTGGTGTGCCGGAAATTTGTGTCTCATCCATAAACCTGTGGGAGCTGGCAAGCCAGCTCCCACAAGGATTTGAGGTGTGCTGGAGATTTGTGTCTCATCCATAAACCTGTGGGAGCTGGCTTGCCAGCGATGGGGCCGGTAAGGGCAAAGCATTAATCAGGCAGCCACCACCACCCGATTGCGCCCACCTTCCTTGGCCTGATACAACGCCTTGTCCGCCGCGAACAGCAACTGCTCCAGCGTCATCTCGCTCGCCGTCGTCCACGAAGCGATGCCGATACTCACCGTCATCGGCGACTCAGCCCCTGCGACCAACGGCAATTGTTCCACCGCTACCCGAATATGCTCGGCAATCTGCTGCGCGCCCGCACTGTCGGTCTCGGCAAGAATCACCGAAAACTCCTCGCCGCCGTAACGCGCCACCAGATCCGTCGGTCGTCGCACATTCGCCGTGATCACTTTGGCCAATTCGCGCAACGCCCGATCCCCTGCCTGATGCCCATGCCGGTCGTTGAACGCCTTGAAGTGATCGGCGTCGATCATCATCACCGATAGCGGTTTGCCCGAGCGCTGGGCACGAAACCATTCATGGCGCAGCGACTGATCGAGCATCCGCCGGTTGGCCACCCCGGTAAGCGCGTCGGTGGCGGCCAATTGCGCCAGTTCGTGTTCGGCGCGGTGACGCAGGCGCAGTTCACGGACAAGCAGCCAGGTCAGCCAGAGCAGGCCTAGGCACAGCACGCCGGTGGCGCCACTGATCAGTATTGCGGTGCGGCGCCAGGCGGCGAATACCTCGTCGCTGGACAACGCGACGATCACCGTCAGCGGCAGGTTACCGACCCGCGAATAGGTGTAGAGCCGCTGCTGATAATCCATGCTCGACGTGCTGGTAAAACTGCCGTTGCCACTTCTGTCGTTCAGAATCCGCACCACATTGGGTCGATTGCCGAAACTTTTACCGACGGAGTCGCTTTGCAGGTACGGCTTCTGCGCCAGCAACACGCCATCGTTGTCGATGATGTTCAGTGTGCTGCCATTGCCGATGTCGAGGCTGTTGAATAATTGGTCGAAGTAATCGAGCTTCAACGATGCCACGGCCACGCCGACGAACTCGCCGGTGTCCGAGGAAATACGTCGACTGAAGCTGAGGCGCCATTGATTGGCCTCGTCGCAGTCGCAACGGGTCTTGAACGGCCGGCTGATAAACATGCCGACATCGCGGTTGAAAGCATGGGCGAGAAAGTAATCGCGGTCAGCGAAGTTGCCCGGCTTCGGCACGAGCTGCGATGAGTCGGCAACCACATTGCCGAGCTTGTCGAGCAACAGGATATCGCCCTTGAAGCGTGCAGTGGCCGAGCGATCGAACAGCGCCAGATGGCGGATCTGCGGGGTCAGGTCACGCAGGTCATCACGCTGCGACGTGGCGATCAGGCCTTGCAGCGTCAGGTCGTACAACTCGACGGTGCGCAGTACGTCGGCGTCGATCAACTGGGCGATGGTGGCGGCGCTGCGGGTGCCTGACTCCTGAGCGCTGGCGTGCTCACGAATCAACAGGAACGTGACAATGCACACGATCGCGATCACGCTCAGCAGGCTGCCGAAAATCAATAGCCGCTCGGGGCGTCCGGTCTTGCCCGCAACAGGTGGGGTACGGCTCGCGATCATGGTGGGGTTATCGGTTGGGGAGTCTTATAAGCGTAGTAGGGCAAACACAGCAGCCAAAGCCAGAAACGATTCCCAATGTGGGAGCGAGCCTGCTCGCGAAAGCGATGTGTCATTCAACCGGATGTCGATTGGAAGACCGCTTTCGCGAGCAGGCTCGCTCCCACAGTGTGCATCATTAAATTCTAGACTGTGTTTGTCGCGCCGATCTTAGAAGACGTTGATCGGGTAGTCGACGATCACGCGGTATTCATCGGTGTCCGAATCAATTACGCCATAACCGTTGCCAACGCGATGGGTGGCCCACTGCAGGCGCACCGCCAGGTCTTTCGCCTGACCGCTTTGTACGACGTACTTCAAATCGAGATCGCGTTCCCAATGCTTGGCGTTGCGGCCGTCGGCGCTGTACCAATTGGAATACCCCACGCTACGCGGGTCAGCCTTGGTCAAGTCAACCGTCCCCCGGGAGTAAGACACTGCCGAGGTCAGCCCCGGTACGCCGACACCGGCAAAGTCGTAGGCGTACTTGAGTTTCCACGAACGCTCGTTCGGGCCGTTGAAGTCCGAGTATTGCTGGGAGTTGTCGAGGTAAACGCTGTCGCCCTGGCTGATGTAGTCGAATGGCGTGTTGCCGTTGACCCGTTGGTAAGCGGCGGTGACGCTATGGCTGCCGATGCCGACAGTGAAATGCAGGCTGTAGGTGTTGTTGTCGATGTTGCCGAGCAGCGCATCGCCGGTGTCCTGGGTGTGATAGAAGTGCAGGCCCGGGTTGAGGCTGACCAGGTCATTCAACTGCCAGGTGTAATCCAGGTCGTAGTAATACTGGTTCCAGATGTCCTTGAGCTCGGACGCATACAGGCTGCTGGTCAAGCCTTCGACACCGCTCCAGGCCACACCGGCCCAGTTCAGGTGTCGGCTTTCGTCACCCTCGGCCAGCGTGCCGTACGAAGTGCCGATGCGCTGGTGACCACTTTGGTTGTAAGGCTTGGTGAAACTGGCCTGGCCACCTTCGATCAACCAGCCATCGAAACTGTGGTTGGTCAGGCTGACGCCACGGAACGTCTGCGGCAGCATGCGCGTGTCGCCGCCGGCAATCACCGGGTTGGTGAGGAACAAGTCACCAGCCTTCAATTCGGTGTCGAACGCACGCATTTTCAAAGTACCGCCGGCTGTTGAAAACGAGCCCGGTGCCTTGCCGTTGCCATCGCTGATCGGCAGGATGCTGGAGCCGTCCGTGCCGCCACCGCCGTCGAGTTTCAGCCCGAGCATGGCGTGGGCATCAATGCCGAAACCGACTGTGCCTTGGGTGTAGCCCGACTGGAATACCCCGAGAAAACCCTGGCCCCACTCGATGTTGTCGTCCGCCTTCTGCAGGCGGTTGCGATTCATGTAGTAGTTGCGGGCGTTGAGGTTAAGGCTCGAGCCTTCGATAAAACCTTCTGGCGCGGGCTCATCAGCGTGAACGGCGGGGGCAATCGTTGCGGCAATTGCAATGAACAGTGGAGTGAAACGGACTGGGTAACGCACGTGCGGTAAAGCTCCTTGGGTCAACGGCACCTCAATGTTCCGAGGCGCGAAATGTTTCTTGTTGTAAAAGACGCACCAAACAGCTTTCAGACCACAACGAAAAAAGGCCGCTGAAAGGCAGCGGCCTGGAATGACGACGGTTGAACGGGAAGAGCCAAACAACCGCGTCGAGGGAAACGGAGCGATGTGCGACTCAGCTGTCTTTCTCGGAGGCTTGAGCCTGGGTTGCTGCAGCCTGAGGTGTCTGCGTCGCGTCTTTGGCCTTGGCCATCATTTCTGTCTGATGCTGATCGTACGCCTGGGCCCGAGCGCTGTTGTGCGCAACGAACGCCTGGGACTCTTCAGCCATCGCCATCGGCGACAGGATCAATGAGGACAAAACGAAAGCGCTGGCAATACCCATACTGTTGGACATCTTGAAAACCTTCTTGCTTGGCAAGTGCTGTTTGGTGCGGGCAAAGATAAGGTTGCCGGGGCTTGGGAAACAGCGTGATTTTCATAAATGACTATTGCGCAGGAGGTAAAAATTGAAGATTGCGGTGAGGCCAAGAGCTATCCCCTCACCCCAGCCCTCTCCCCCAAGGGGGGCGAGAGGGAGCCGATCGGGGGCTTTTCAAACCGGCAAACAAATCCCAAAGGTATTCATCCCCCGATCACTGCGCACAAACACATCCCCGCCATGCATCAGCGCAATCGCTTTCACGATCGCCAGCCCCAGCCCATGGTTGTTCCCACTGTTGCTGCGCGACGCATCCACTCGATAGAAGCGTTCAAACAAACGCGGCAAATGCTCACTGGCAATCGGCGAACCGGGGTTGGCCACACCAATACTCACCTGATGCTCTTGAACCTCGATTCGCACCTCGATCACTTGACCCGCTTCAGTGTGCTGCACTGCGTTACTCAGCAGGTTGATCAACGCCCGACGCAAATGCGCGACCTCGATCTGCACCTGCGCATCGCCGCTGACCTGCACCTGAACCTGCGCGTCTTCGAAAATGAAATCCAGATACTCCAGCGTGGTTGCCACTTCATCGGCCAACGATGCCGACGTCAGTTTGGTCGCCTTGTTGCCCTGATCCGCACTGGCCAGAAACAGCATGTCGTTGATGATCGAACGCAGCCGTTCCAGCTCTTCGAGGTTGGATTGCAGCACTTCGAAGTAATGTTCGGCTGAACGTCCGCGCGTCAGTGCCACTTGGGTCTGGCCGATGAGATTGGTCAGCGGCGAACGCAGTTCGTGCGCCACGTCGGCGTTGAACGACTCCAGTCGCGAATAGGCCATTTCGACGCGCTCCAGCGTCGAGTTGAACGAGTCGACGAACTGTTCCAGCTCCGGTGGCAATGGCGACAATCGCAAGCGACCGGCTCGCAGCGGCGGGGTCAGGCGTTGGGCTTCGTGAGACAGTTTGATCAGCGGCTTGAGGCCGATCCGCGCCACCCAATACCCCAGCGCCGAGGCCAGCAGCACGCCGACAATCGCCAGGCTGATCAAGGCGATCAGCAACTGATGCTGGGTCTGGTGAAAGGTCTCGGTATCGATGCCGATCATGAAGCGCAGCGGCGGACGCTGATCCTTGGCCGGCAATTCAGTCAACAGCACTTTCAGTGGATAAGTACGCTCCGGCAGCTGCAAGTCATGCATCCCCAGCGGCCCTTGGGCGAAGGCGCGGATCCGTGAATCCGGCGTACCGTATTCGTAACCCGGATCACCACTCACCACCCAGAAACGAATGCGCTTGTCCTCTTCGCCGAGCAGTTTCAACTTGGCGTTGATCTTCACCCAATGCTCCGGGGTGCCGAAGCGATTGAGTGCCGATTCGAGCACGCTATAGCGCGCATCCAGCTCGGCTTCCGGTAACAAGCCCAAACCTTTATCGACCTGCTGATACAGTGCGCCGCCGATCAACAGAAACACCAGCAGCGCCACCAGCGTGAACATTCCGCTCAGGCGCAGGGCGATCGAGTTACTGGACACCACGACTCTCCAGCACATAACCCATGCCACGAATGGTGTGCAGCAGTTTCTCGTCGAACGGCCCGTCGAGCTTGGCGCGCAGGCGTTTGATCGCCACCTCGACAACGTTGGCATCGCTGTCGAAATTGATGTCCCAGACCATTTCGGCGATGGCGGTTTTCGAGAGGATTTCACCCTGGCGGCGGGCGAGGACACTGAGCAACGAGAACTCCTTGGCGGTCAGGTCCAGGCGCGTGCCGGCGCGAGTCGCCTTGCGGCTGATCAGGTCTATCCACAGGTCGGCGATGCTCACCTGCACCGGCTCATGCCCGCCACTGCGCCGGGTTAGGGCTTGCAGACGCGCGACCAGTTCGAGGAAGGAAAACGGTTTGCCGAGGTAATCATCGGCACCGTCGCGCAAGCCCTTGATCCGGTCTTCAACACGCTCGCGGGCGGTGAGCATGATCACCGGGGTTTGCTTGCGCGCACGCAATGCACGCAGCACGCCGAAGCCGTCGAGGCCCGGCAACATGACGTCGAGGACGATCACCGCGTAGTCGCTTTCCAGCGCCAGGTGCAGGCCTTCGACGCCGTCGCGGGCCAGGTCCACGGTGTAACCCTGTTCCGTCAGACCGCGGTGCAGATAGTCCGCGGTTTTTTCCTCGTCTTCGATAATCAGAACGCGCATGACCCGCCTCAGTCTGTGGTCGCCAACGCCGGTACGGGCGCAGGTTTGGGTCTATGGAAAAGTCGCTCAAGCCACAAGTATATGACCGGCGTGGTAAACAGCGTCAGCATCTGGCTGACCAGCAGGCCGCCCACTACCGCGATCCCCAGCGGTTGGCGCAGTTCGGCGCCGGTGCCGTAACCGAGCATCAGCGGCAAGGCACCGAGCAGCGCGGCGAGAGTGGTCATGATGATTGGCCGGAACCGAGTGATGCACGCTTCGAAAATCGCGTCCTCTGGTGACATCCCGCGTTGACGTTGGGCTTCGAGGGCGAAGTCGATCATCAGGATGCCGTTCTTCTTCACAATGCCGATCAGCAAGACCAGCCCGATCAGCGCCATGATCGAAAAATCCTGGCCGCAGATCCACAACATCATCACCGCGCCCAAACCCGCTGCCGGCAAGGTTGAAATGATCGTCAGCGGATGCACGAAGCTCTCATAAAGCACACCGAGAATGATGTACACCGCCACCAGCGCCGCGAGAATCAGCCACGGCTGACTGGCCAGCGAGCTCTGGAACGCCTGCGCCGCACCCTGGAAGTCGCCGCTGATTGCGGTCGGCATGCCGATTTCGGCCTTGGCCTGATTGAGCAGAATCACCGCATCGCCCAGCGCCACGCCGGGCGCCAGGTTGAACGACATGTTGGCGGCCGGAAACATTCCGTCATGGGCAATCGACAGTGGGCCAATGGTCGGTGCATCGAATCTGGCCAGCGCCGACAGCGGCACCATTTCCCCGCTCAGCGGCGAGCGCAGGTAGAAATAGTTGAGGCTTTCGGCCTTGCCGCGCTGCTTGGTGTCCAGTTCCAGAATCACGTTGTACTGGTTGACCTGAGTCTGGAATTCGTTGATCTGGCGTTGGCCGAACGCATCGTACAGCGCCTCGTCGACATCACTGGCAGTCAGACCGAAACGCGCTGCCGCGCTGCGGTCGATGCTGATGTGAGTGATGCTGCCGCCCAGTTGCAGGTCGTTGGAAATGTCGCGAAACGCCGGGTTGCTGCGCAGTTTTTCGGTCAGGCGCTGGGTCCAGGTGGCGAGGGTCGCGCCGTCGTTGCTCTTGAGTACGTATTGGTACTGCGCGCGACTTGGGCCGGAGCTGAGGTTGATGTCCTGGCCGGCACGCAGGTAGAGCACGATGCCGGGGACTTTCATCAGTTGCGGACGAATCCGGTCGATGAACTGGCTGGCGCTGACGTCACGGTCGCCGCGTTTCTTCAGGGCGATCCAGAAGCGCCCGTTGGCGATGGTCTGGTTACTGCCGGAAACACCCACCGAGTGGGAAAACGCCTGCACCGCCGGGTCGGCGGCGACGATTTCGGCCATGGCCAAGTGTTTTTTCACCATGTCGCCGTAGGAAATGTCCGCAGCGGCTTCAGTCGTACCGAGCACGAAGCCAGTGTCCTGCACCGGGAAGAAACCCTTGGGGATAAAGATGTAGCCGGCGATGGCCAATGCGAGGGACAAACCGAACACGCCGATCATCAATTTCTGGTGGGCGAGGGCGCAGCGCAGGCCTTTCTCGTACCAGCCGAGCAAGCGTTCACTAAAGCCCGGTTTCGCGTGGGCGTGATGCACCGGTTTGCGCATGAACAGCGCCGCAAGAGTCGGCGCCAACGTCAGCGAAACCACCACGGAAATCATGATGGTCGAGGTCGCGGTCAGGGCAAACTCCTTGAACAGTCGCCCGACCACGCCGCCCATGAACAACAGCGGAATAAACGCCGCCACCAGCGAGAAACTGATCGAGACCACGGTGAAGCCGATCTCGCCTGCGCCTTTGATCGCCGCCTCGCGCATATCGTCGCCGGCCTCCAGGTGCCGGTGAATGTTTTCCACCACCACAATCGCATCGTCGACCACAAATCCCACGGCCACCACGATGGCGACCAGCGTCAGGTTGTTCAAGCTGAAGCCGAGGATATACATCAGCGCGAAACTGGCGATCAGCGACACACCGAGCACTGCCGAGACAATCAACGTCGCCGACAACTGACGCAAAAACAGCGCCATCACCGCCACCACCAGCAGGATCGCGATCAACAAAGTGATCTCGACCTCGTGCAGCGAGGCGCGGATGGTCTGGGTGCGGTCGATCAGAACGTCGACCTGCACAGAGGCCGGCAGCATGGCTTCGAGGCCGGGCAGGGCGGCTTGAATCCGGTCCACGGTTTCGACGATGTTGGCGCCCGGCTGGCGCGATATCACCAGGTTTACCCCCGGTCGATCACCCGCCCACGCTTGCACATAATCATCTTCCGAACCGTTAACAACGTTGGCGACATCTCTTAGGTGAACCGGGGCGCCGTCCTTGTAGGAAACGATGAGTTGGCTGTATTCCTCGGGATGGAATAACTGGTCGTTGGTCGACAGCGTGGAAATACTCGACTCGCCGTACAGCGCACCTTTGGCCAGGTTGAGGCTGGTTTGCTGAATCGCCAGACGAATGTCGGCGAGGGTCAGACCGATGGCCGCGAGTTTGTCCGCCGAAGCCTGAACGCGAATCGCCGGACGTTGCTGACCGGTAATGTTGATTTGGCCTACACCGTCGATCTGACTGATCTGACGGGCCAGCAGGGTTTCCACCAGATCGCTGAGTTCGGTGCCAGGCATCTGCGTCGAGCTGACACTCAGGATCAGCACAGGACTGTCGGCCGGGTTGACCTTCCTCCAGGTCGGCAGCGTCGGCATGTCCTTGGGCAGCTTGCCGGCGGCGGTGTTGATCGCCGCCTGAACTTCCTGCGCGGCCGTGTCGATGCTTTTGTCGAGGCTGAACTGCAGGGTCAGCAGGGTTGAGCCCAAGGCACTGCTGGAAGTCATCTGGGTCATGCCGGGAATGGCGCTGAATTGCACCTCCAGCGGCGTGGCCACGGACGAGGCCATCGTGTCGGGGTTGGCGCCGGGCAATTTCGCGGACACCTGAATCGTAGGAAATTCCGCTTCCGGCAGTGGGGCAATTGGCAAACGCGGGAAGGCAATGATGCCGACCAGCACCAGTGCGAGGGTCAGCAGAATCGTCGCCACCGGGTGGTCAATGCACCACGTCGAAATCCCTTTGTGCGCCTTCATGGTTTCGGCTCCGCCTGCACCACTTGCGGCGGCTCGGTCATGACTTGCACGGTCGAACCGGGTTTGAGCCGCGACTGGCCATCGGTTACCAGCACGTCACCGGCCTTCACACCTTTGATGATGTCCTGACCGCTGCCCTGATAAACCATCTGCACTTGCACGGCTTCAACCTTGTCGCCATTCACTCGGTAAACGAAGTGTTGGTCGAGACCGCGTTGTACGACGGTGGGCGGTACGACCAGCGCATTTTTGTCGAGGGCCGTCTGAATTTTTACCGTCACCAGCAGGCCCGGCCAGAGCTTCTGGCTGGCGTTGGCGAATTCGGCTTTGGCGCGGATGGTGCCGGTGTTGGCGTTGATCTGGTTGTCGATCAGGGTCAGGTGACCTTCGCCGAGCAGGTTACCGGTTTCGCCGTCGGTGTCGGCGCCGATGTAAGCCTTGACCTGTGCGTGTTGCGGGTCGTTGATCAGGCCTTGCAGGGTCGGCAGCATTTGTTGTGGCAGGGAGAACTCCACGGCAATCGGGTCGATCTGGGTAACGGTGAACAGGCCTTGGGTGTCGGTCATGCGCAGGAAGTTGCCCTCATCGACTGTGCGAATACCGACGCGGCCAGTGACCGGGGAGCGAATCTGCGTGTAGGAAAGTTGTACCTGCGCTGCATCAATCGAGGCCTGGTTGCCTTGGGCACTGGCCTTCAGTTGGTTGACCAAGGCCTGTTGCTGGTCGTAGGTCTGCTTGGAAACCCCGTCATCGACGCTGAGCAGTTTGTAGCGTTTGAGGTTGACCTGGGCGACTTGCAGTTGGGCCTGACTCTCGCCGAGTTGGGCGCGGGCCTGGTCGAGGCTGGCGCGGATCGAGCGGTCGTCGATGGTGGCGAGCAAATCGCCTGCTTTGACCAGTTGACCTTCTTTGACGAGGATTTTGGTGAGGGTACCGTCGATTTGGGGGCGTATGACCACGCTGTGCAGGGACAGCACCGAGCCGATGCCGCTGGTGTAGCGGGGGACGTCTTTTTCGCTGACGGCGATCACTCGCACCGGGATGGCGGTAGGGGGGGCGAGTTTGGTAGGGGCAGGTCGGGTTGCAAACCACAGGCCTGCGGCAGCCAGGGCGATCAATAGGGTGGCTAGCAGGGCTTTGTGCTTTTGGATTCGCATGCTTTTTGGGCGCCGAGGTTTGGAGTTTGGGCAGATTGGGTAGGTTATAAACCAGTGTGGGGGTCAGGAGGGTGACGGCTAGCTGTCCTGGCTGTCAGTTTCGGACTTACGTGGATAGCCATCCCTGAGCGAAGCCTGCCGATGCGCGTTTCTGATCAGGATCAAGGGCTGCAGCCGGGCTTGCGCTGATCCTGTTGAGCGGTGGGGGGGGGGAAGGGGCTTGATCATTTCTGAATCTGAACTCCCGTTCACCGCTCCATCTACGCTTCTAAAGATCCGCTCCCGCCAGCGGATACAAGTTGTATACCCCAGCCATTATCGTTGCGGGTCTCTTCGGGAGTGTCTTGCAATGAACCTCAAAACTGTCATCTCCAGCGTGCTTGTTTTACTTCCGCTAACGGTCTGCGCCGCGCCTCAGCCCCTCTCGGGCGAGATCCGCTTCACCGGGCAAATCGTCGATTCCGGATGTGAAGTCGGGCGAGTGGGTGCGCTGGTGACCAGCGAATCCCGGCAGATCGAACTCAAGCCAGGGGTGAAGGTTGATGTAGACACTTACCGCAACGCTTGCAGCCGTGGGGCGTTGCCGTTTTCGATGACCTATGAGCCGCTGAAAACCTCCACCGACAATGGCATCGTGACCATCAATTACCTGTAAGCCGTTCGGCGTGCGGTGCAAATCTTCAGGTGCCGAGCCACGGCGCGCAGGTATACTGCGCGCCTTCGCGGCTCACTTACCGGGCGCGACTTTTTGTTTTGCGGAGCTTTCATGACTTCCCCGATCCAACCGCCGGTTGACGACGCTGTGAGCGATGTCCCGGCCGATATGGCCGACGCCAGCGATTCCAAAGCCGAGATCCCGGCATTCAAGTTCCCGTTCAAACCGGGCGAACTGGCAGGTGCCAAAGGCTCTAACCAGCCGTGGTACAAGAACGGCGCCAAGAACGGCCACACCAAGAGCCCAGGCATGGCGCCGCCGGGCACCCGTCGTTCGATGGGCAAGCGCTGACTTTTCCTTCGGGGAATTGCATTTGGTTGCGCGGGTTTTTGAGGGCGGCGACAGATTTGGGATTGAGGTCGCCTTCACTGGCCCCATCGCTGGCAAGCCAGCTCCCACAGGTTTTCCGGTTGTTCACTTAGTTGATGTACGACACAAGACCCTGTGGGAGCTGGCTTGCCAGCGATGGGGCCCGAACAGCCACTCGAGTATCTGTATCAAGCCGCCCGCAACGAAATAAACGCATAGGTCAGCGCCGGCTCCGTCACCACCCGCGCGCCCGCCGCCAGCACTTGCCCGGCCACATCATCCCCGGACAAATGAAACAGCCATTCACTGGCCACTTCATCCAGTGGCTGCGCGTTCACCTGATCAATTACCTTCGCAAAAGCGTCCATATTCGGCAAATACGCGGTAAACCCGTCGCCCTTGAGCGCCGTGGTCCGGATGCCCAGCGCAGCGCAGATGGCATCCTTTGTCCGAATGTCATCACGATCAGCCTGACGCGAACGCTGGATCAGCTCGATCAGTTCCTGATCGACCAGCTCGCCACCGACGATCAACACCGGCCCCTGTTCCCACGATTCGGGCGGGCAATCCTTGGCGGCAGGGTTGAGCGGAATATGCGGATTGATCTCCGCCGGATAAATCCGACACACCAACGGTCGACGCTCGTAGATGCGGCACAGCTTGTCATCGTCAAGATTCCGACAAGGTCCGACATTGTACGCGGCGAAAGTGATGGCCACGTGCGCCGCCGATTCACCGCTGCGCACCGCGACCGAACGCCGTTCGGCATGTTCACGCTGCTGCGCCGGCAAGCCCAGACCGTTGCCGAGAAAAGCCTCTACCAGCACGATCACCCGACCACCGTCGGCCGCCCACATGCGGGCTTCGGCGAGGGTCAGGGGGACATGGTGGTCGGTGCAGCACTTGCCGCAGCCTACGCAGGAAAACGTCGTATTCATTGAACGATCAATCTTCAATCAGGTGTGAATCAGCGACGTAAAGCCGCCATGGGATCACCGATCGAAGCAAGTTATGCGCCATTCATTGGGTTTTGGCGGTCGGGAGGATCGAGTCCCATTCGGTGACAAATGCGGTTTTCGATTTTTTGTTGTACAGGCACAGCTCGGTGCCTTGTTGGCCTTTCATGTGTTTCTGCGGGTACTGGCCTTGCAGCAGCACGGCGGTGTAGCCGACGCGGTCGTCGAATTGCGCGGCATTGCCGACCGGTTTGGCGTTCTTCAAACCGCTGGCTTTGGTGCAACTGGCGAGCACGGTTTTGTCGTAGGCGGCCCAGGCGTCAGGGCTGGACGCGTGGGCGTTGGAGGCGAGGGCGGTGAGGCAGATGAAGCTCAGGGTAGTCGCTTTCATGGTTTTGGCATCCTTGTAGTGGCAAGGGTTGGAGTATGCCTGAGAGCGAAAAGTTGTCTTTGAGGCCGCCATCGCTGGCAAGCCAGCTCCCACAGGTATTGTGAGCGGCGCCCATCTCTGTGGGAGCTGGCTTGCCAGCGATGACGCACGATCAGGTTGGCACCAACTCCCGGCGGACTACGTACATTCCGGCACTTTCATACAATCGCTGTGCCCGCAGGTTGTCTTCCAACACTTTCAAATCGACAAACCCTTCGCGCCGTTGCTGAAAAACCTTGAATGCATTCAACAGCAATCCCCGGCCCAATCCTCGACCCTGGGCGCGCGGATGCACCACCAGATTCTTGATGTACGCACTCGTCCAGCACTGCGCCACACCAACGACACCCTCGGCATCAATGGCAATGAAACACAGAGCCGGGTCATATTCCGGGTCGCGTTCAAACCGTTGCTGCCAGACCTCCAGCGCCGGTACCCGGCCGCCACCTTCGCGGTGACCGAGTTGCATCAAGTCATGCACGGCGCCAGCCAGTTCCGGGCGATAGGTGCTGATTTCAATGCCCTGCGGCCAGACGACATCCGGCACGTCTGCACTCAGATCGCGCCGCAGCAAAAAGCAGTAAATCTCGCCCAAGAGTCAATAACCGTTGGCCGCGACGTGTTTGGCTGCTTCGATCAGACGTTGGGTCAACTCCGGCGAGGAGAACTTCGTCAGCACTGCGTTGGCCCCGGCCAGTCGTGCCTTTTCGCTGTTCATCGCGCTGTCGAGCGAGGTGTGCAGCAGCACGTAGAGATGGGCGAAATCCGGGGTCTCGCGCAGGGTGCGGGTGAAGGCGTAGCCGTCCATCTCGGACATTTCGATGTCGGAGACGATCAGGTTGATCTGCTGGGCGGTGCCCTGCAAATCAAGCAGGCAGTCGATGGCTTCCTTGGCGCTGCGTGCGGTGTGGCATTGCAGGCCGAGATTGCGCAGGGTGTGCACCGATTGTTGCAGCGCCACCTGACTGTCGTCGACCACCAGAATCCGCGCGTTGCCGAGGACGTCGGCGTCTTCCATGGTCAGGTCGGTCGGGGCCATTTCGATCTGCGCCGGAGCGATGCTGTGGATGACTTTTTCGATGTCCAGCACCTGCACCAGCGTGCCATCCACCGAGGTTACCCCCGTGATGTAGGCGCGCGGTCCGCCGGAACCGAACGGCGGTGGTTTGATGTCGGTGGTCAGGCAGTGGACGATTTTGCTCACCGCTTGAACGTGCAGGCCCTGTTTGGAGCGGCTGACGTCAGTGACGATCAGACAGCCACCGTTGGGGTCTTCCAGCGGTCGCTCGCCGATCGCGCGGCTGAGGTCGATGACCGACAGTGCGGCGCCGCGCAGGGTGGCGATGCCTTTGACGTGCGGATGCGACTCCGGCAGCTTGGTCAGCGGCGGGCAGGGAATGATTTCACTGACTTTCAGTAGGTTGATCGCCATCAGCTTGCCGCTGCGCAAGGTAAACAGCAGAAGCGAAAGTGAATCTGCGCGGGCTTTGTTGGAAGACATAAAAACCTTCTGTGGAAAAAGGTGATGGGCGAGGGTGGAAATCGCCAGAAACTATTGATGCCGGGTTATCGGCGCGTATGGGGTGGGCTTTAGGTCAGTTGTCGGGTGGCGTTGCGTTCCAAAGCCAAAGCCCCTCACCCCAGCCCTCTCCCTCCGGGAGAGGGGGCCGACCGAGGTGTCTTGCGCAATACATCGACCTGAAAGAACGAGTCGATTATGGATTCGACACTGCACGTTCACGCGAAAGACCAAGCCGATTATGGATTCAGCACTGCAGGTTCACGTCGGCGTAGCTCTCCAATATCCCCCAATCAGTCCCCTCTCCCTCCGGGAGAGGGTTAGGGTGAGGGGGCTTTTAGCTTTTCATGCCCAACCGCTTGGCCATCCGTCCCAGATTCGCCCGATCAAGCCCCAACTCCCGCGCCGCACTCGCCCAATTATCCTGATGACGCTCCAGCGCCGCACTGATCAACTGCCGCTGGTACGCCTCGGTAGCACTGCGCAAATCCCCGCTGATCAATGTCGCCGACGCCACAACCGCAGCAAGCGGCTCAGGCAAGTTATCCACAACCTCACGCGGCAAATCGAGATCCGCCGCACTCAAACTGAGAATCTTCGGCCGCACCTTGCAGTTGCCCAAGGCCTTCAACGCGCTGCGCCCGATCAAGTGTTCCAGTTCGCGCACGTTGCCTGGCCAAGTGTAGGCGAGGAGGGCTTCCTGGGCGTCACTGTTCAGTCGCAGGCTATTAAGGCCCATACGCGAACGGTTCTGTTCGAGGAAGAAGCCGCTGAGCAGCAACACATCACGTCCACGATCACGCAAGGCCGGCACCCGTAGCGGGTAGACGCTCAGGCGGTGGTAAAAGTCGGCACGGTAGCGACCGCTGCGCACTTCTTCGGCCAGATCGCGGTTGGTCGCAGCGATCAGGCGCACGTCGACCTGATGCTCCTTGTCCGAGCCTAAACGTTGTAACTGGCCGCTCTGCAGCACGCGCAAAAGTTTGGCCTGAACGGTCAGCGACAATTCGCCCACCTCATCGAGAAACAGCGTGCCGCCATTGGCCAGTTCAAATTTGCCGCGGCGGTCGCTGGTAGCGCCGGTGAAGGCGCCGCGTACGTGGCCGAACAACTCGCTTTCCACCAACGTGTCGGGCAGTGCCGCGCAGTTGAGGCTGATGATCGGTTTGTCGGCGCGGGCTGAGGCAGCGTGGATCGCCTGAGCCACCAACTCCTTGCCAACCCCGGTTTCGCCGGTGATCAACACGGTCAGGTCGCTACCGCCGACCAGGTTGATCTCTTCCACGAGGCGCTTGTGCGTCTTGCTCTGGCCGATCATTTCGCGGTTCTGCTGACCGCTGGCCTGACGGTAAATCTCGGCGCGCTGGTGCTCGTCTTCGACCCGGATCGCCAGACGCTCGATGCGTTCGGCGGCGTTGACTGTGGCCGAGGCAAGGCTGGCGAAGGCTTGCAATACGTCCAGTTCGATCGGCTCGAAGCGTTCCGGATCGAGCGCGTCGAGGGTGATCAGGCCCCAGAGTTTTTCATCGACAAACAGCGGACAGCCGAGGCAGTCGTGGACTTCCAGGTGATCGTCGAGGCCGTCGATCAAACCGTCGTAAGGGTCGGGCAAGTCGCTGTCGGCGGCAAACCGGGTCGGCCCGGCACCTGCCAGCAACACTTCAAAGCGCGGGTGCTCACTGACCTTGAAGCGGCGGCCGAGGGTGTCTGTACTCAAGCCATCCACCGCCAATGGCACCAGCGATTCGCCGTCGAGGCGCAACAACGCGGCGGCATCGCAGGGCAGCAGGGCGCGCATGGCTTCAAGCAGTCGACGATAACGCTCACCCTCCGGCAATTCGCGGGAGAGGTCGGAGACCAGCGGCAGTAGAGCGGTCAGCAAGGATTTGGCGATCATGGTTGTGTAGTCAAAGAGACAAGATGTAGTCGGAGTGACTATAAAGAGCGTTGGGTCGAATTGACTACATATTTTTTAACATGCTGATTTATATGGATAAATAAGTTGGCACGGAAACTGATAACTCTAGGGTAACTTTTCCAGAAAGCTCAGGAGTCACCCTTATGCTTAGCGTCCAGGATCGTGCCATCGTCAAATCCACCGTGCCTTTGCTGGAAAGCGGCGGTGAGGCGCTGATCACGCACTTCTACCGCATGATGCTCTCCGAATACCCGCAAGTGCGCCCATTGTTCAACCAGGCGCATCAGGCCAGCGGCGACCAGCCGCGTGCGTTGGCCAACGGTGTGTTGATGTACGCCCGCCACATTGATCAGCTCGACCAGTTGGGCGATCTGGTGGCGAAGATCATCAACAAGCACGTCGCCTTGCAGATCCTGCCGGAGCACTACCCGATTGTCGGTGCCTGCCTGTTGCGCGCCATCTCTGAAGTGCTCGGCGAAGAGATCGCCACGCCAGAAGTGATGAGTGCCTGGGGCGCGGCGTACGGTCAACTCGCCGACATCCTGATCGGCGCCGAAACCGCCATTTATGACCAGAAAGAGCAAGCCATTGGTGGCTGGCGCGGGGCGCGGGAGTTCATCGTTGCGGCCAAGGTGGAAGAGAGCGCGGAAATCACTTCCTTCTACTTTGAGCCTGCGGACAAAGGCCCGATTCTGGCGGCCGAGCCGGGTCAGTACATCGGCATGAAGCTGGTGCTCGATGGCGAAGAAATCCGCCGCAACTATTCGCTGTCGGCGCTGGCGAATAAAGGTCAGTACCGTATCAGCGTCAAACGCGAACCGGGGGGCCGCGCGTCCAATCACTTGCACGATCAGTTGCATATCGGCGCGAGCATTCAGCTGTTCCCTCCATCGGGTGAGTTCACCCTGGCTGCCAGCGACAAACCACTGGTGTTGATCAGCGGCGGCGTTGGCATCACCCCGACGTTGGCGATGCTCGAGGCGGCGCTGGAAACCGAGCGCCCGGTGCACTTCATCCACTGCGCGCGCAATGGCAGTGTGCATGCGTTCCGCGACTGGATCGACGGCCTGGCTGCGCGTCATCCGCAACTCAAGCGTTTCTATTGCTACGCCGAAGACGACGGCGTGAGCCCGGCAGCGGACAAGGTCGGGATACTGAGCCAGGATTTGCTCGCTCAATGGCTGCCGGAGCAGCGCGATGTCGACGCCTACTTCCTTGGGCCGAAAGGTTTCATGAGTGCGATCAAGCGGCATCTGAAAGCGCTGGGTGTGCCGGAGAAACAGAGCCGGTATGAGTTCTTCGGGCCGGCTGCTGCCTTGGAATAAATAGCCCAGACCGAGTAGTCCGTATCGCGGGCAAGCCCGCTTCCACAGGTTTTATGGCGTACGCAAAATTCATGTACGACGCTGGACCTGTGGGAGCGGGCTTGCCCGCGATGGCCGTTACACGGTTCCGTTCTGAAAAATCCCTTTGAATTAATGGTTCCTTAACCGCTTTATCGTTTATTTCCCCGGTGTAGACTTGCGACAACTTTCAGTCGCCAGACGGCTGAACCATGGACATATAAGGGAAACGCGATGAGCGAGGAAACAATTCGATTGGGACGTGAGCGGCGCTTTCTGGTGCTGCTGGGCATCATCTGCCTGGCGTTGATCGGTGGCGCGCTGTACATGCAGATCGTGCTCGGCGAGGCGCCGTGCCCACTTTGCATCCTGCAGCGTTATGCGTTGCTGCTGATCGCGCTGTTCGCCTTTATCGGTGCAGCCACGCGCACCCGGCGCAGCATCACCGTATTCGAAGTACTGGTGGTGATCTGTGCGATTGCCGGGGCGGCAGTCGCCGGGCATCACGTGTACACCCAGTTCTATCCGGCGATCAGCTGTGGCATCGATGTGTTGCAGCCTATTGTTGATGATCTGCCGCTGGCGAAGATCTTCCCGCTGGGCTTCCAGGTCGACGGATTCTGCTCGACGCCGTACCCGCCGATCCTCGGTCTGTCGCTGGCGCAATGGGCGCTGGTAGCGTTCGTACTGGTGGTGATCCTGGTTCCGCTGCTGGCCTCGCGTAATCGAAAAACACTGCGCTGAGTCAACTATTGCGCGTTGTTGCCGATACAGAAAACGCCCCGATTTGCGGTTCAGCAGATCGGGGCGTTTTGCATTTCAGAGTGTTTGTGAAAACACCGTGACGAACAGCAAGGAAGGGTGTGGCAGGTGTGCGACATGTTGTCACACAGGCGGTGTCGCAAGTCGATCCACCTACCCGGATTGGCGCACTGTTACAAAAAAGGATTGGTCTGTTTCGGTGTTTTTAGGCTTTTGAACGCGTGTGCCAGATCAGGCAGTTTTAACAAGCGCGGGCAAATGGCCAGAAGCCTTGGGGTATCGGGCTTTGCGCCGATCCAGCCCTCGGAAAAAGCCTTCAGAGCTGTCTGAACTGAGGCGGATACACCTACAAATTTTGGCGTTTTTGTTGAGAATCTATTTCGATAACATGCGGCACTTTTGCAAAAATGGCGATGGATTGTTGCTTGAACGGATAAAAATTATTTCGGGATAAGACATGGTGTATAGGGCGCTACCTATCTACAATCGCCCGCACTGAATTCCCGGCGCTGTTCAGCCTTTATTAAGGAGGCGAGCAGGAAGTCGGGTGTCGAGCAGGCTGTGAGGCTTTCAAGACACCCAGGTGTCGGTGCCTTCCAACTTTCCGCACCAAATGGAATTGGTCTGTAACAAGGCCTTTGACCACGAATTCGAATAAGAACTTACCGCTGTCCCAGGTTTTGTCGAGCGTCTGACGCGCGACGGGCGGCCCTTATTCAATCCAAAGAAAATGCCAACCCTTGGCAGGGTGAAGTGTTGGCGATCAAAACCCAACTGCATTGCGCAAGCTGCTTTAGAGGTCGTGAGATGAGTAAAAACAGGTACCCCAGATTACTAGGCCTAGTGCCGCTGCTCGGCACGTTGTTGCTGGGAGGCTGCAACATGACCCTGCTCAATCCAACGGGCCAGGTCGGCCTGGAACAGCGCAACCTGATCATCACCGCGACCCTGCTGATGCTGTTGGTCGTTGTGCCGGTTATCGTCATGACCTTCCTGTTCGCCTGGAAGTATCGCGCCTCCAACAAAGACGCCATCTACACGCCGAAATGGTCGCACTCGACCAAAATCGAAGTGGCCGTCTGGACCATTCCGGTTCTGATCATCATCGCGCTGGGTTACATCACCTACATTTCGACCCACGAACTGGACCCGTATCGTCCAATCGAATCCGACGTCAAGCCGATCACCATCGAAGTGGTTGCGCTGGACTGGAAGTGGCTGTTCATTTACCCGGAACAAGGCATTGCCACGGTCAACAAGATCGTGTTCCCGGCGCACACGCCAATCAACTTCCGGATCACCTCCGACGCCGTGATGAACTCGTTCTTCATCCCGGGCCTGGGCGGCCAGATCTACGCGATGGCGGGCATGCAGACCAAACTGCACCTGATCGCTGACCGCAACGCTGAAATGGACGGTATCTCCGCCAACTACAGCGGCGCAGGTTTCACCGGCATGAAGTTCAAAGCCATCTCGACAACTCAGGAAGATTTCGACGCCTGGGTAAGTGAAGTCAAGAAGTCACCTAAACAGCTTGATCAAGCTGAATACGCAGCCCTTGCCAAACCGAGCCAGAACAACCCAGTCGAGCTCTACTCCTCGGTCACGCCGAACCAGTTCCAGATCATCGTCGACAAGTACGAAGGTATGAAGCCGGGCAAGCCGCTGAAGCACGAGAAGAAAGAGAAAGAAGTGGCGGCCACGGAAATTGACTCGAGTTCGCATTCAGCTGCCGGGGCAGAGGAGTAAACAATGTTTGGTAAATTAAGTTGGGAAGCGGTTCCTTTCCACGAGCCGATCGTGATGGTGACCATCGCCATGATCGCGCTGGGTGGTCTGGCACTGTTCGCTGCAATCACTTACTTCAAGAAGTGGACTTACTTGTGGACCGAGTGGTTGACCTCGGTTGACCACAAGAAAATCGGCGTGATGTACATCATCGTCGCCATGGTCATGCTGCTGCGCGGTTTTGCCGACGCCATCATGATGCGTACCCAGTTGGCCATGGCCACCGAGGGTTCGCCTGGCTACCTGCCACCTGAACACTATGACCAGATCTTCACCGCTCACGGTGTGATCATGATCATCTTCATGGCGATGCCATTCTTCACCGGCCTGATGAACCTTGCAGTGCCGCTGCAGATCGGCGCGCGTGACGTTGCCTTCCCGTTCCTGAACTCCCTGAGCTTCTGGCTGCTGGTATCCGGCGTTGTGCTGATCAACCTGTCGCTGGGCGTTGGCGAATTCGCCAAGACCGGTTGGGTTGCTTATCCACCGCTGTCGGGCCTGCAATACAGTCCGGGCGTGGGGATGGATTACTACATCTGGGCGCTACAGTTATCCGGGTTGGGTACAACGTTGACGGGGGTTAACTTCCTCGCCACCGTGCTGAAAATGCGTACCCCTGGCATGAAACTGATGGACATGCCGATCTTCACCTGGACCTGCACCTGGGCAAACGTTCTGATCGTGGCTTCGTTCCCGATCCTGACCGCTACCCTGGCACTGCTGACCCTTGACCGTTACATGGATTTCCACATTTTCACCAATGAACTTGGTGGCAATCCAATGATGTACGTCAACCTGTTCTGGGCGTGGGGCCACCCTGAGGTATACATCCTGATCCTGCCGGCATTCGGCATTTTCTCGGAAGTCATCTCGGCCTTCACCGGCAAGAAACTGTTCGGCCACCACTCGATGATCTACGCCTCGGGCGCGATCTCGGTACTGGGCTTCATGGTTTGGCTGCACCACTTCTTCACCATGGGTTCGGGTGCAAGCGTCAACGCCTTCTTCGGTCTGGCGACGATGCTGATTTCCATCCCGACGGGTGTGAAGCTATTCAACTGGCTGTTCACCATTTACCAGGGTCGTCTGCGCTTCACCAGCCAGGTGCTGTGGACGCTGGGCTTCATGGTGACCTTCGCCATCGGCGGCATGACCGGCGTACTGCTGGCCATCCCGGGTGCTGACTTCGTTCTGCACAACAGCCTGTTCGTGATCGCTCACTTCCACAACGTGATCATCGGCGGCGCGGTATTCGGTTACATCGCAGGTTTCGCGTTCTACTTCCCGAAAGCGTTCGGCTTCAAGCTGCACGAAGGCTGGGGTAAAGCAGCGTTCTGGTTCTGGATCTCCGGCTTCTTCGTCGCGTTCATGCCGCTCTATGCACTGGGCTTTATGGGCATGACCCGTCGTCTGAACGCCACCACCAACCCTGAGTGGGTACCGTACCTGTACGTTGCCATGTTCGGTGCGGTAATGATCGCTGTCGGTATCGCCTGCCAACTGATCCAGCTGTACGTCAGTGTGCGTGACCGCAACAAGCCAGAGAACGTTTGCGATCACGGTGACCCGTGGAATGCACACACCCTGGAATGGTCGACCTCGTCGCCACCGCCGTTCTACAACTTCGCCGTGCTGCCTAAGGCTGACTGCATCGACCCGTTCACCGAAGCCAAGGAAAACGGTACCGCGTACCAGCGTCCGGCCAAGTACGAGCCGATCCACATGCCGAACAACACCGCCACTGGCGTTGTGATGGGCGCGCTGTTGACCGTCTTCGGTTTTGCCATGATCTGGCACATCTGGTGGCTGGCAATCGCGAGCCTGGTAGGCACTGTCGTCTACTTCGTGATCCACGCTGCACGTGACGACCAGGGCTATATGGTTCCGGTTGAAACGATCGAGCGCATCGAAGCCGAGCAGCACAAGCGTCTGGTTGCGGCAGGGAAAATCCCGGCCGGTGCCACCCGTGTTGAAACCTCGTTGGAACAGGCTTAAACCATGTCGAATTTAGTGACCAATGCTGGACACGCCCATGGCGAACATGGGCACGATGACCATCACCACGATTCGGGCGAGATGACCGTATACGGTTTCTGGCTCTACCTGATGACCGACTGCATCTTGTTTGCGTCGATCTTCGCGGTATACGCGGTACTGGTAAACAACGTTGCCGGTGGCCCGTCGGGCCACGACATCTTCGAACTGCCATACGTGTTGGGCGAAACCGCTCTGCTGTTGTTCAGTTCGATCACCTACGGCTTCGCCATGCTGGCGTTGTACAAAGGCAAGAAGCAGCAGGTCCTGGGCTGGTTGTTCATGACCTTCCTGCTCGGCGCTGGCTTCATCGCCATGGAGATCAACGAGTTCCACCTGCTGATCTCCGAGGGCTTCGGTCCTAGCCGTTCGGGCTTCCTGTCCGCGTTCTTCACCCTGGTCGGTACCCACGGTCTGCACGTATCCGCAGGTCTGATCTGGATGGGCATCATGATGTACCAGGTCAACAAGCACGGCCTGACGGCGACCAACAAGACCCGTCTGAGCTGCCTGAGCCTGTTCTGGCACTTCCTGGACGTGGTGTGGATCTGCGTATTCACCGTTGTTTACCTGATGGGGACTCTGTAATGGCTAACGCACACTCCCATGACAGCCATGATGCTGGCCACGGCAGCGCCAAGTCGTACGCCATTGGCTTCATTCTGTCGGTAATCCTGACTGTCATTCCGTTCGGCCTGGTGATGTACCCGACCTTGCCGAAGATGACGACACTGGCAATTGTCATGCTGTTCGCAGTGATCCAGGTGATTGTTCACCTGTATTACTTCCTGCACCTGGACCGTTCCATTGCTCAGCGTAACAACGTGATTGCGTTCGTCTTCACGGCCATCGTGATCGTGCTGCTGGTTGGCCTGTCGCTGTGGATCATGTTCAGCATCCACACGTACATGATGGCGAAGTGAGGTAGACCCGATGTCGCTCAAGCACTTTATCCAAATCACCAAACCGGGGATCATTTTCGGTAACGTGCTTTCTGTGGCAGGCGGGTTCTTCCTGGCCTCGAAAGGGCATGTCGATCTGGCGGTGTTTCTGGCAGCCATGATCGGCACCTCCCTGGTTGTAGCCTCCGGTTGCGTGTTCAACAACTGCATCGACCGCGACATCGACCTGAAGATGGAACGCACCAAGAACCGGGTGCTGGTCCAGGGCTTGATCTCCCTGAAACTGGCCCTGATCTACGCGACCATCCTTGGTGTTCTCGGCGTTGCATTGTTGTACAAGGTGGCCAATCCGTTGGCCGCCCTGTTCGCGGTAATCGGCTTCGTGATCTACGTCGGCTTCTACAGCCTGTACCTCAAGCGCAAGTCGGTTCACGGCACGCTGGTGGGCAGTCTGTCGGGCGCCATGCCGCCAGTGATCGGTTACGTCGCTGTAACCAACAGCTTCGACATGGCCGCGCTGGTTCTGCTGGTGATGTTCAGCCTGTGGCAGATGCCGCATTCCTACGCCATCGCGATCTTCCGCTTCAACGATTACCTGGCCGCATCGATTCCGGTGCTGCCAGTGAAGCGCGGGATTAAAGTGGCCAAGAAGCACATCCTGCTCTACATCCTGGCGTTCCTCGTGGCGACCTTGATGCTGACCTTCAGCGGCTACGCCGGCATGAGCTACCTGGCCGTCGCCGCCGCAATGGGCATGTACTGGCTGTACATGGCCTGGACCGGCTACAAGGCAGTGGATGACACTGTCTGGGCACGCAAGCTGTTCGTGTTCTCGATCTTCACCATCACTGCGTTGAGCGTCATGATGTCCCTGGACTTCAAGGTGCCGAGCGAGTTGTTGCTGACGTACGCGCCGTAAGGTTTCAGGTTGTACATGAAGCCCCGCCATCGAGAGATGTGCGGGGTTTTTTGTTGGCTGAATTTCGGTGATTGAGGCGCCATCAATCGTGAGCAGGGGCCACCTCGACGCGATACCTTTGTAGGCGCAGCGTGCCGCAGCTCCTGCAGGGTTGAGTTGCGGTATCGGAGTAAACCCCCTAGATTCGGATCCAACCATGACAGTGATAGCGCCATGCCATTTCACGGGTGCTCAACTGTTCTTCATGCACCGATAACGAGGCTGGGCGAAATGACTGAGAGGATGACCTGCGACGAACGCTTCATTGCCCTGGCACAAGAGCTGAACTACGACATCCACGGTGAGAACACCGCCGGCGGTAACTACGCACCGCTGATCCGTCATCACGATGAGCTGTACATCAGCGGCATGGTGCCACGTACCCACGGCAAGATTCAGTACCCCGGTCGGGTTGGCCTGGAGTTGACGCTCAAGGACGCACAGGCCGCCGCGAGCATCAGCGCGATGCGGTGTCTGGCGCTGATCGTCGATGCGGTCGGTTCGCTGGACAAGATCCGGGCGCTGTTGCGGGTCACGGTGTACGTGAAGTCCACGCCTGACTTTGTTGACCTGAGTGAAGTGGCCAACGGTGCGTCGGATGTGTTCAGCCATGTGCTCGGCGATGCTGGCCGGCACACGCGTACCACGGTGGGTGTCTATCAGTTGCCGAAGAATGCGGCGATTGAAGTCGACATGATTGCGGCATTGCACTCGGGCGCATAATCCTCGCGCCGGAAAACAAAAAGCCCCGCCTGATCAGTCAGTGCGGGGCTTTTTCGTCAGCGTGGCCGGATTACTGCGCGGCGATGCTGTAGCCATCAAATGCGGTCCGCTGCTGCAGGGCCGTGATGATGTTCTTGCGGTTGACGGCCTGTTCGGTGCCGGCATTGTCGACGAAGGTTTCGCTATCGATTTCGGCTTCCTCACCTTCACCGACGAAGGTGAAACCAAGGAACTCCAGCGCTTCACGGTCAACATTCAGACGCGAGCGTGGCGTGCGCAATGGCAGGGTCACGCTGCTGCCATCCTTGCTGATGGTGAAGATTTCGACTTCTTTCTTCGCACGTGCCGCTTTGCTCTTGCCGCCGCTCGGGTTGCTGATCGCCTGATGGGTCTGGTTCAGTACTTTGAGCGCCAGGCCGTAAACGATTTCCTGGAAAGCCGGATCATCCTTGAAGCTAGAGAGGATGCGGCCGATCGAGAACTTGCTGCTCAGGTCTTCGAGGGCGGCGATGTCGGCAGCCTCGGCATCCTTGAGGCTCTTGAGCTCGCCCATCAGTTCGTAGGCCTTGTCGTCATCGAAGCGGTCGTGAGCCTCACGGATCGCGGAGCGCAGTTCACGGATCTGATCGCTCTCGCGGGACGACTGGAACGCGTCCAGCACCATCTCGCTGATGATTTTGGCTTGTGGCAGGTGTTGTGAAAGATTGATGGAGTTTTCGTATTCCGCTTTGGACGATTCGGTGACTACGGATTCAGCGGTGTTGAAATCGGACATTGAAATTTCACTACTTTTTAACTTGAGTGGAGATGAGCAAGCGCGGGGCTTTTTCAGGTCGACTAATTTAGGGGAGCGGGGCGACGTTGTCACGGAGCAACGGGCTGGCGGTATAGGTTTTTTAGCGGGCACCGAGCGCACGCCCTATTTCAAGCGCGGTCGTTCCATGGCAATCACTGAGGTCTCGAAACCCAGGCCGGCAAAAAACGCCTCTACACCTTCACGGCCAGCCCGCAGCACCCAAGTGATGTCCGGGTTGTCGCCCATGATGTGCTCGACCAATGATCGGCCAATCCCACGGCGTCGATGTTGCCCGTCCACCACGACCATCGACAGGTAACCATTGGACAAACCATCGGTGATGCCACGAGCGAAGCCGATGATCTCTTCGCCTTCCAGCGCGACGGCCGTGCGCTGGGAATTTCTGACAAGTTGCGCAAAATACTCGCTGGAACCTGTCCGGTGTTCCCAGCCATTTTGCCCAAGGAATCGTCGAACCGACTCCGCCTCTGCTGGCAGCATGTCGCGTACGTTCGGGTTGTTGTTCATATGTGGGGCGACTCCTTGTCGGTGATCATTCGAGGTCAGGTTAATGGTTCTCTGAATCAGGATCTGCCCCAGGCTGTCATCGCAAACTCGACGAAACGTCTGAGCTTGGGCAGTCGATACCGATCCGGGGCGTATAACAGGTGCAATGGACGGCTGGGCGGCTGGTAGTCGGGGATGACCGTCACCAGTCTGCCATCGCGCAGGTCCTGTTCCACCAGTGCATCGGGCAGCATCACGATGCCCATGCCGGTGCGTGCGGCCTGATGCAAACCGGCGGAGCTGTTGATCAACATCGGGCCACTGACATCGACCATGATTTCGCCGTCCGGGCCGCTGATGCGCCAGCGCTTTTCCACCGATTGCCAGTCATCGCCGGTGGGGTAGGCGAAGGACAGGCAGTCATGCTGTTGCAGGTCTTGCGGCGTCAGCGGCATGCCGCGCCGTGCCACATAGTCCGGCGACGCGCAGACCGTCAGGGTGTAATCGATCAATGGCCGCGCGATCAGGTTGGACTGCTCGAAGTTGCCCAGCCGAAAAGCGACGTCGAGCCCGTTTTCGAGCAGGTCCGGACGGCTGTTGGTCAGCACCACATCGAGTTTGACCTTTGGCCATTGCAGGGAAAACTCACTGAGCGCCGGGGCCATGCGTTCAACGCCGAAGGTCAGCGGTGCGGTGATGCGCAAGATGCCGCGAGGTTCGTCCAGAGCCTGTTCGGCGAGGCGTTCGGAATCGGCCAGCAGGCCCAGCACTTCGAGGCAGCGCTGGTAGTAGACGCTGCCGAACTCGGTCAGTCGTTGGCGGCGGGTGGTGCGCTGCAGCAGTTGCACACCAAGCCGTTGCTCCAGCGCTCGCAGATGATTGCCTACCATCGTCGTCGACATTTCGCACTGCAACGCGGCCGCCGTCATGCTCCCCGCTTCAACGACTTTGACGTAGACGTTCATCGACTGAAACAAATCCATTATCAAGCCCAGCTTATAAATGATTGAAGTTTTGCCGAGTTTATCCAGTTCTGGTGGCTAACCATACTGCAAACACACCGACCTTCACTGGAGTTTGAAGTCATGACCGCCGCCCTGATGAACACCTACCAACCACTAGCCCTGAGCTTCACCAAGGGCCTGGGCACTCGACTGTGGGATCAGGCTGGCCGCGAGTATCTGGATGCGGTCGCCGGGGTCGCCGTGACCAACGTCGGCCACTCGCACCCTCGTATCGTGGCGGCCATCAGCGAGCAGGCCGGACTGCTGCTACACACTTCAAATCTGTACAGCATCGACTGGCAGCAGCAATTGGCAAAACGGTTGACCGGACTGTCGGGGATGGAGCGCGCGTTCTTCAACAATTCCGGGGCCGAGGCCAATGAAACTGCACTGAAACTGGCGCGGCTCTACGGCTGGCGCAAAGGGATCGAGCAACCGCTGGTGGTGGTGATGGCCAACGCGTTTCATGGCCGCACGCTCGGCACGCTGTCTGCCAGCGACGGGCCGGCGGTGCGTTCGAGCTTCAGTGAACTGCCGGGTGATTTCATCAAAGTCCCGTTCGGTGATCTCGCCGCAATCGAACAGGTTCAGCGCAAGCACGGCGAGCGGATCGTGGCGATACTGGTCGAACCGATTCAGGGCGAAAGCGGCGTGCAACTGGCGCCGCCCGGTTACCTGAAAGCCCTGCGCGACATCTGTAATCGGCATGCCTGGTTGCTGATGCTTGACGAGATCCAGACCGGCATCGGCCGCACTGGCCAGTGGTTTGCGTTTCAGCACGAGGGTTTTGTCCCGGACGTCATGACATTGGCCAAAGGACTCGGCAACGGCGTGCCGATCGGCGCGTGCCTGGCGCGGGGCAGGGCGGCGGATCTGTTTACACCTGGCAGTCATGGCAGCACGTTTGGCGGTAACCCATTGGCCTGTCGGGTTGGCTGCACCGTGCTGGACATCATCGAAGAACAAGGCCTGCTGGAGAACGCCCAAGTACAGGGTGAGCGCCTGTTGACGCGGTTACGCGCAGAGTTGGCGGACAACCCCAATGTGCTGGCGATTCGAGGGCAGGGATTGATGATCGGCATCGAACTGAAACAGCCGATTCGGGATCTGACACTGATCGCAGCGCGGGATCATGGGCTGCTGATCAACGTCACGCGCGGCAAGACAATACGGCTGCTGCCACCGCTGACGATTGATGAGCGGGAGGTGGGGATGATTGTTCGGGGTGTTGCGCGGGCTGTGACTTCGATTTGATAGCTACGCGATAACCCTGTGGGAGCGAGCTTGCTCGCGATAGCGCATTGTCAGGCGACATTCATTTTGAATGATCGATCGCAATCGCGAGCAGGCTCGCTCCTACATGGGAAAGGTGCATAGCTCTACTTCGGATAATCCGCCAAATCCGGCGCCAGCATTCGCGTTTGGGGCGCGCCGTTCGAGTTGTGCTGAATGATCTCTCGCGGCTGCCCCTGTTCATTGAAAAACACCTGACCGATCCCCGCCGAATTCCACAGGCGCTCACCGGCCTCGGCGTGTTCCGGCGTATACGGCACGATGCGCATGCGGCGGCGTTTGGTCAGCCAGTTGAGTGGCGAGCGTGGTGAATAAAGCCAGCGGTTGAGCCGATCAAACCACTCCAGCAACGTAGGCGGGAACTCGTTCTTGATGCCGCTGCTGGTGATCTGCCAGATTCGCGGGCCGGCCTTGCGGTGTCGGATCAGCACTTCGTAGACGAAGGAATAATGCACATCGCCGGACAGCACCACGTAGTTTCCTGGCGTGCGCGAGTGTCGGAAAATGTTCAGGATCACCTGCGCGGCGCCCCGGTGGGCCATCCAGTTTTCGGCATCGACCAGCAGTGGAAAACCGCACCAGCTAAAGATCTTTTGCACGGTTTCAATCAGCTTTACACCGAAGATCGGCGCGGGTGAAACGATGATCGCCGACGGATGATCTAGCAACTCCTGCTGCAGTTCGCTCAACGCTTCCCAGTCGAGCAGTCCTGAGGGTTGCTTGAGCGCCATTTCGCTGCGCCAGCGTCGGGTCCGGGTGTCGATAACCACCAGCGCCGGGCTGGTTGGCAGCACGAAATGCCAGTGCTGAAAGCGCAGCAGCTCATCAATCAGATCATCCTGCACCGGGCTGTCGAGGTAATGGTCATCGCCGCTGGCAATCAGACGTCGAGTCTTCACCAGCACATCCTTGAACGCGTCCGGGTTATTACCCCAGCCCTGGCACAACATGTAGGCGATCAACGCATTGCCGATGATGCGTTTGGAGAACGGATGGCCGTAGGCCGTTTCCTCCCATTGCGCAGAAAGATTCCAGTCATCGGTAATGTCGTGATCGTCAAAAATCATCAGGCTCGGCAGATGCGCCAGCGCCCGGGCGACGTTGCCCAGCCCTGCCTTGAAAGCATCGATACGCGTCTGTTCGAGGTTGTAGCGCTTGAGGCGCTCGGGCGTCAGCGTTGGTGTCGTCGGGTTGATCAACGCCCATGCCACCGGCGACCACACCAGCAAATACATCGCCATGACTTCGGCAAAGGTCACCAGATGATTGTCAGCGCTGCTGCTGGTGAAAATCGGCTTACGCGCACCGCCGAAAAATCGCTCGCGCAATGTCTCGTTGCTCTCAAGTGCCGGTAACAAATCTGCACGATGGTAGTAGCTTGCCGGATGGTTATAGAGCTTGGCGCTGTCGCTGACCACGGCGCCTTCGAGGTGTTCGTCGAACAGGCCGAGGCGTCCGATCAAGGCATGAATCGCTCGTAGTGTCGGCCCGGCGACGTCATCGGCGTAGACCTGATCACCACTCATCATCAGCAGCGCCGGGCGCTGTTGCGGGTCGGTTTCGGCGGCCAGCAGGTGGTCGACGCAGAGCAAACCATCCACCGCCGGATGGTGCGGCTTGCGGCAAGAACCGTGGAGCAACTGGTCGATCCGCGAACGCACCACGAAATTTGGGCACCTGGCGTCGCCATACAACAGATGCTGCGCCCAATCGGCGATGCTCGCGTCGCCATCAATCAACACGTCGTAATCGACAAACTCGTCGAGGGGCAGGGCGTTTTCGAGGCTGACATCAATGAGATGAACGAATGCGCGAGTGCCTACAGGAATGACCGTGCATTTCTCGGCATCCAGAGGAATGTCTCCTACACCTTGCACGCGCAAAGTCAGCGACAGTTGGCGCGTGCCAACCAGCCACAGCACCAGTCGCTTGGGCTCAAGCCGTCGCAACAACGGGCCGGCCAAAACCGGTGGCAGCGGGATCAGTTCATCAAGTGTTGGAGACATCCGGGGACAAGACTCAAAGCGCACGGCCGGCGATGATAGCGCAGCCGGCGCCTTGAACGCTTAAGTGAGGCTTAAGAGTCGGCTTTTTGCAGTTTCAGATCCAGCAGACGCCATTCGGCCGGCGTCGCGTCAACTCTTGGCTGCTCTTGCACGGAGCAATCGAAACGGTAGGTGACATCGTCGCCGGTCATGTTGCGAGCGATGACGGTGTTGCTGAAGGTGTAAACCTGATCCTTGAAACGGTGGCTGACGAGGCTTTTGCTGTCAGCAAAGCGAGCCGACGCGGGGAAGCGCAACGTGCCGGTCACGAACGGGCTGCACATGACATACGCGAGCATCGACTTGTCGGCTTGTGCATCACTGCGAAACTTTTTGCTCAACGCCGCGAGGGCTTTGCGTCCCTGGTCGTCACTCTGGTTCAGCACGGTCTGTAGCGCCATCGACTTCGGCGCTCGGCTGGCGTAGTTCGGCAGCAAGGCAGAGTCGGCGGGCGAAGGCTTGTCATCCGGTTCGATGGCGGCAAACACCGGCGCATCTTTCAGCGCAGCGGCGGGCGTGACTGACTCGGCCTCAGGCAATAAAGAGGTCGGTTCGGCGACCTGCGTGTTTTCAGCCTTCGCCGCCTCGTAGTCATGCGACGAAGGAAACAGCGACAGGGTGATCGACAACACCACCATGGCCACAATAAAACCGCCGGCCGCGCCAACAATGTTGCCGTAGAAAATATTCCAGCTGCCACGGTTCTTGACCACCCAGCGCCACATGAAACCCCAGGCCGCGACAAACGCCAGAAAACGCAGAAACTCCATTTGATCCTTTCCTTAAACCTGCAAAAACGCTCAAGGCAGCACGCTTCGAGCACGCTGCAATAATGGGCACCAAGATAACAAAATAGAAGCGTCGCGCTTCTTGCTCATCGAGCTGATCAGTTACCGGTCAGTTCGAAGCGCAGGTCCAGCAACTTCCAGTCGTCAAAACCTTCGTTCATGGTTGGCAAAGCCTGCAGGGTGCATTCGTAACGATAGGTCAGATAGTTTCGCGCAGCGTCCTGGATCTTCATCAGACTTGTGCTGGTATAGATCTGGTCTTTGTAACGCTGAGTCGAGAGAGCCTTATCGTCGGCAAACAGGGCGAGTTCCGGCTGACGCAGAACGCTGCGTAAAAACGGCTCGCACATCTGGAACGCGATCAGTCTTTTGTTGGCGTCCGGCCCGCCAATGAGCCCTTTTCGCAACTGCGCATGAGCCAGAGTCTGTTGCGCAGTCATCCCTTGAACCGTCGCCAGTTCAGAACGGGTTGTCGGTATTTCATTGAGATAGTTTTCCACCAGGCCAGACTTGAGCGGTTCTGGCGTAGCAGCAGGCGCAGCAGCGACATACTCGGGCAATGCTTCCCGGGGCGACGTGTTGGCAGAACCTGCAGGGCCTGACTTTCCTTGCATGGTCAACTCCAGCAGGCGCCATTGGTCATCCTTGATCCCGTTGCCGGAGACGAACTGCACGGCGCAGTCATAGCCGAGACTGACCATCGTGCCTTCCATGTTTTCGCCACTGATCCTGCTCATGACGAGGTAGGTCTGGGATTTGTAGCTGTCGAATCGAAAGTCCTCAGTCTCGTCGAAGGAGGCGGAATCCGGAATGCGCAGCGTGGATTTTGCCGCTGACCGACAGATCAGGCCCGCCAGGCTTCCGTTGACCCCGTTGGCCATATCTGCGCTGGCTCGCCATTGCTCGTATTGGCTGCTCCACTGTGGATCGAGACTGGCGGAAAGCAGCGGTGTAGAGAGCCGTGGATAGCGCGGGCTGTCGGTGGGCAGCAACGGCGATGTCGGAGCGGATGTACGACTGACCGGAGAGCGTGGGACAAAAGATCTGAGCTGGCTTTCGTTCGCGATTTGCGGCTGAGTGTCGCTGGATGTCGCGGGGGTAGATTTTTCGGGCAGAAGTCCGTCGACGATAACGAACACCACGGCTGCCACGATAAACCCGGCAATCAGGCCGGCGAAGTGGCCAAAGAATACCGGCCAGTTTCCACGATTCTTGACGACCCAAACCCACATCCCTGCCCAGACCAGCAAAAACATCACGATCAACGCTGTTTCCATCCCATCCATATCCTTTCTTTAATTCGTGTCAGCTCACTAAGCAGATCCGCTTTTGCGGGCGGCAAGATAGCAAAACAATTACGCCTCAGTTCACGTGTTGGGAAAATAATTCACAGCAAGAAACAGCAGGGTCGCCATGCTGGCGGCAAACCCACACACCGCGCCCAGCAACTGACGTGCAATCGGATGTTCGGGTTGACGGCGATTGGCAATCCACAACCATACCCCCGCCAGAACGCCCGCGCTTGTGGTGAGCACCACCAAGCTGCGATCCAGGTTTGGTGTCGCCATCGACGTTCCAATGACTGCGTCGTAAATCAGCGTGAACACAATGCCGGTTACCACGCTACTTCCAGCGCCAGCAAGGTTGCCAAGTAGCAAGTTCCACTCACCCCGCTGCTTCACCACCCACAACCAGGTTCCGGCCATCACTAGCAAGCACAACAAAGCATCCATTGGTTTATTCCCGAGTGCGCGATAACGGAGGCGGTTGACAGGCCTCCAGCGAGAGTGGACGGCAAGATATCAAAATAGTAGCTTCGCGCCACTTTCTTCAAACACGTAACGGACTACACATGCCGATTGTTTCTGCTACCCCGCGCCTGCTTGGCGCGTTTCTTCTCGCCATCGTCATGACCCCGGCGTTTGCCGACCGAGATGAAACCCCGGAGGTTGCCTGGAAGGAATACCTCTCCGATTGTGAGCGTTTTCAGCAAGTAGTGAACAACGTTCAAAACGGGACCATGACTGCCAGGGCGGCGATGGTCCGCATCGATAGCTTGAAGCGAACAGTTTTCGTCCATCGGGAGCACCTCGTCCAGGCAAGCCTTGCCTCTCCCGATTATGCCCGTTGCGAAAACGTCATTGCCCAGGCGACCGAGATCTGGAACAAGGAACATGACGTCCAGGACAAAGAGATTCAACAGCAATACTTCAAGGCTCAGGCCGAGCACGAGAAGTCCCCGGAATACGAGCGCGCCCTCGCTCTGGGCTTTAGCGACGTCGGCGGAATCGGCAAGCTCAAAGAACTGGCCGAGGAATCGGAAACGGATGGCGAAGCGTATCTGAAGACCTTGATGATTACGGTCGACTGGGGTTGCGGCCGACATTTTCGCGCCGTGAGATACGTCAAACCCTATGTGATCTACACCGCCCACCCTGATGAGGGCAGCTGCGCCGTCTATAAAGAGGTCGCGGTGCTCGGCGGAGAGAGTGTGGAGAGGGGCGAGACCATCGATCAGGACGCGATTTTTCAATACGTGGGATGGAAGACGCTGGAAGGGCCAGGTGGGTTTCCCGTCGACATTCGAGTCGTAAAAGTGCGGAAGTAATCAGCAGGGCTGTTTCTTCAGATTGCGCATCTGATTACAGAATGTCTTTCAAATAACCCTTGAGCGCGAGGAGCGGCTGATCGAGCTGCTCCAGCGATTGCGCCTGGCTGAAATCGGCTGACAACTTGTGCAGCTCACGCCCCAACGGTTTCTCGACACCGCCCAAGGCGTCCATTGCCAGACCAAGACACTCGCTCATCTTCAACTGAATGGTCTCGACATCACCCCGCCGCACCAGCAACTCGAAAATGTCCTTCTGGTAATCCCCCATGACCATGTCGTCCCGCAAAATCGGGCTCAGGCCTTCTTCCTCGTAAGCGAGCTTGAGGGAGAAGAGGGCGACTGTTTCCAGTGACGTTTCCATGGGGTGCCTTTTGCGATGTCCTTCGTAACGAGAGATGAGGGTTCTGGGGGCAGCCAACGCTGCACCGGGGACGGGCGCGATTATACGTATCCGACTGCATTCGGGGGAGTGATCAACAACGATACCGCCCACTTCAGTACAGCCAGGACTCGAGAGTGGTGACGCCGCATTCAAAGCAATTCTGATAAATTCTTCATCGCTAAAATCGCTGACAGGGAGTCATGCATGGCAAAACCATTCGCACCAATAACCAAACCCAAAACGCGGCAGTTGCGACCATCGGCACTGCAACGATGAAAAAGTTACTGATCGGGGCGGCGCTCGTGATGGGGGCTATTCTCTACAGCGGCTACTACCAAGCCCTTGAAGACGGTGACATTGAAACCATTCTGTTTATCAAAAAGCATCCGACGTGGCAGATGAGGTTTCACAACATCCACGCCAACGACGGGGAGATCAGGCAAGTGGAACGGCTTACGGACGAGGAGCGAAAAATGATCATCGATTACTGTCGGTATCGACTGGGGCTCGATACGGCGCTGAGAACGCAGGATGATGTTGAGAGATGCCGAATTAAATAGCCCCGTTCGATAAGGGCTACGGGTACAGGCCCGGTCGAATGGGAATCTGAGTTGTGCCCCCACAAACTCGACGTTAACTGTTGAACGCAAGCGGAGTTACGACCATGGAATACGACGACAAGCTGATGGAGGATGCCGTGCTCGCCCTGTTGGCAGCCTTAAGTTCAGATGACGGCAATGCCTGGAAAGGCTTCGACTTCGAGATCATGAACCGATTGCATGAGCAGGGTTTCATCAGTAATCCGGTGAACAGGAACAAGTCGATCTGGTTGACAGATGAAGGCATGCAGCGAGGTCGGAAGATAGCTGAGCGGTTGTTTGGGGGGAGTGCACAAGCTGAGCCCGCTTCCAGCCCTGAGACCTGATCTCATGCGGCTTCATCGGCTGGATGCACCTGAAAATCATCTAGCCGAGGGCAACCAGTTTTCTACAGACGAAAAAAAGGCCTTGCCTAAGCAAGACCTTTCTTGATTTTGGTGCCCGAGGGAGACTCGCTTAACCCATATTTTACATGGCTTTCGAGCAAATTTCGTGTCTAGGGATACAAGTAGGGATACAGAAATGACGGCATTGTGAGGCCTGCAGACAATGATCAAAATTCTTTCTCAGGTTGCCCTTTCGCCAATTGAGCCTCAATCTCTTTGAAATGTTACGGAAAGGGAGTTGTAAGTCGTGGTCGAGCCTTGTCTTGGGTCTTTGTGTTTCACTTCGGTATTGTCCAGTGATCCCAAATTTTTTGGATTCTCTGAGTTTCTAGCCGGTTTGGCATTGATGGTTTTGGCTTGGACAATAGCGGATGTTTCGTACAAGTTTCGAGTCGCAACAGCTCCCATACCTCTTAGACGTTTCACATTTTATATGGTAGCTATTGTTGGGCTGCTAACGTTATTGACCGATTTATGGCGTGCGGAGCAGTGGCTCGCACCGAAAGGAAATGTATTTACTCCATCGACATGGCAAGCTTTTTTGGGGTTTCTTTTTCTAGTCACGTTTCTATCCTGGGCTTGGTACGCATTCATCCGTCCTCCCGTTTTTGGACGAGGCAGCGCAAAGCATTTCGCTCACGCAGTTTATCACTTTGTATTAAAGGGGACTCCGGCTGAGCTGGCAGTAGTAGCGGAGGAGTTGCGAAGGTCTGCTGAAAACATGGCGGTTACAGGAGCTGAGTGCAACACGGTTATTGAATTGAAGCTGGAGCATCATGCCGCATAGCCATAGCTTCCTGCATCACCTCGTCCATAACCTCGATCGGACACTTGAAGTCGAAGCGCTTAC
>NZ_JAENSQ010000013.1:0-173332 GCF_016613125.1 Pseudomonas sp. MF6776 | reverse complement strand
GGTTTTTAAGAAACCCTAAACTTGGCTCAGCAATCGTTGGTTACATCTTTGATTTCTCGCGGAGTAACTTGTGATGCTGATAATCTTGTTGACTATCAGTCTGACTCCACAAGCACCCACACGAATTACTTGATTCAGTTGTTAAAGAGCGGTTGGTTAAGATCTTTCGTCTCAACCGAGGCGTGCATTCTACAGCAGCCTCATTTGCTGTCAAGTGATTATTTTCATTTAAAATCAATCACTTACACCCGCTAGAAGCAATCTGCTGTCTGGCGGGAGGTGAATAATACAGGACTAAAACTTATGGTCAACCCCTCTTAGAAAATTCTTTTCCAGACAGAAATCAACCGGTTGCAGCTCAGTCTGCACCAACCGTCATAATCCTGTTATCTGCGACTGCTAACCTCCACCGCCAAACGAAGTCCCCACCTCCAAGCGCCCCCGATCAAGCAACGACCCAAGGTGTGACCAACCCCATCCGCACTGCCGGCACCATCATCTTCAACCACACCACCGAGTCCATCGGCGTTTCGCAGAGCGGGCTGGCGATCATGTTCCATTCGAGTGGAACGGGGCTGCGGTCTTTTGATCTTCTCCCCAGCATGAGGATCAGGATCAAAAGATCGCAGCGCTCTGCAGTTTCTATCGGGATTTGCGTCAGTGATTAGCGATCACCTGAATGTGTGTGATCCCCACCCGCTCGGCCTGCTGCAGAATTTCCTGAGGCGTTGAGTCTGCGGTGGGCATGATCAGGCCGTTTTCGGCATCGCCCAGATGCAGTTCCAGCAGATGCATGGCGGCCTCGTGATCGCCCAATTGAGGCTCCTTGAGCTCGAAGGTGTGAGTGCGAGGCTCGCCGTTGAACAGGTATTTCAGAAGATAAGTGTGCATGGTTTCATCCAGGGTTGTAGGAAGAAGCAACTGATCATCCTGACTCAACAGTCAATTTTTAGTTCAACTGCATTTCGCCTCGCGCATGAACGGATAAATGTCTTCACTCAATGCAAACTTTTCGCGCAACCGGGCGTCCTTTTCTTACACTCCCAAACAGCTGACCACAGCTAAGGACTGGCGATGACCTTCTTTATATTCCTTCTGGCCTGCGCGGCCGCCGCGACCACTGGCGTCATGTTCAAACCGGGCGAGTGGTATGAGTCACTGGCCAAACCCGGCTTCACGCCACCCAACTGGGCGTTCCCGGTGGCCTGGACAGTCATCTATGTGTTGCTGGCATGGGCGGGTTACCGCTTGAGCCTTATTCCCGGGAGTCAGACAGTGCTGGCTTTGTGGGCCGCGCAGATAGCCCTGAATACACTGTGGACTCCGGTGTTCTTCGGCGCACATCAAGTTCTCGCCGCCATGGTGATCCTGACGTTGCTCTGGCTAGTGGTTGCGACAATGGTGGTACTGGCCGTGCAGCTTGATCTCATCACTGGTTTAATCCTGTTTCCTTACCTGGCGTGGCTATGCGTTGCCGCGGCGTTGAATTTCTCCATTCTGATCAAGAACCGCTGATGAACACATTCACCCGAAAAGCGCCGTGGCCGGAGGGCGAGCGTGAGTTGGCGCAAGTGCACGCCTTCAACAGAAAACTCGCCTGGTTGCCGCGCTTTAAAATTCGCAATCGCGTGCTGCCGAGGATGATTCAAACGCTGCTGCGCGCCAGTCAGGTCGGCGGCGCGAGAAAATTGCTCAAGCATGGCCTTACGGCTGAAAGCAGGGTGATTGATAGCGGCGGAGTACCGGTGGCCGTGCGGATCATTCGGCCCAAAGGTCGAGCAAAAGGCGTTGTGCTGGATTATCACGGTGGTGGCTGGGTGATCGGCAATGCGCAGATGAATGACAACTTCAATGTCGCCATCGTTAATACGTGCGATGTGACTGTCGTCTCGGTGGATTACCGGCTTGCGGTATCGACCCCCATTGAAGGGGTGATGCAAGACTGCCTGGCCGCGGCTCGATGGTTACTGACTGACGATGAGTTTGCCGACCTGCCGGTGATTGTCGTGGGCGAGTCGGCCGGCGGCCATCTGGCAGCAGCTACTTTGTTGGGGCTCAAGCAATCGCCCGATTTGCTGCAACGGGTAAACGGCGCGCTGTTGTATTACGGCGTATACGATATGACCGGCACACCGAGCGTCCGCACCGCGCCGCCGCAAACCCTGGTGCTGGACGGCCCCGGCATAGTTGAAGCGTTGCGCATGCTCACGCCAGACTTGAGTGACGAGGAACGCCGACAGCCTCCGTTGTCACCTCTATATGGCGACTTCAGTGATTTCCCGCCTGCGCTGATGTTTGCCGGCGAACTGGATCCGTTACGCGACGACACCCTCGACATCGCCGAGCGCTGGATGCAATCGGCGCCTGTCGAAATGCACCTGCTGCCCTCCTCGCCCCACGGTTTCATTCATTTTCCAACGGCTATTGCTGACAGCGTATTGACCTACAGCCGTGAATGGATTTGCGCTCGGGTCAGCGGGCAAATGAACGCTTCAGCCTTGGAATTGGGCAACACGCCCTCATAACAATGACTACATACATCATTTCCCGAGGGGAAGGACAGACCATGACCAGCCAAACCGAAACTGCCATCCTCGCCGGCGGGTGCTTCTGGGGGATGCAGGACTTGCTGCGGCGCTACCCCGGTGTCTTGCAGACGCGGGTCGGCTATACCGGCGGCGATGTCCCCAATGCGACTTATCGCAACCATGGCAATCATGCCGAAGCGATCGAAATCGTGTTCGATCCAGCCGTGATCAGTTACCGGCAGATCCTCGAGTTCTTCTTCCAGATACACGATCCGAGCACACCCAATCGCCAGGGCAATGACCTGGGCCCCAGCTATCGCTCGGCGATCTATTACCTCAGTGAAGAGCAACGCGATGTTGCCGAAGACACTGCTGCTGACGTTGACGCCTCTAAGTTGTGGCCGGGCCGCGTGGTCACCGAAATCGAGCCGGCCGGTCCCTTCTGGGAAGCAGAGCCTGAGCATCAGGATTACCTGGAGCGGATTCCAAACGGCTACACCTGCCACTTTATTCGGCCGAACTGGAAGTTGCCCAAGCGCAATTGATAGCCAAGTAAATTCGAAGCTCTCCGACATCAGCCCCCGATACCTTTCTTTAAAAGGTATCGGGGGCTGTTCGGCTTTACGCGTCAGCCTTTAGCAAACTCCGGCCCCTCAACGTGATAGACCGTTGGATCTTGCGAAAAGTAATCCTGCAAGCCCAGCATGAACCTCTGATGGTCATCACTCGCTTCAAAACCCGGCGCGTGATCCTAGAGTGTTTGCCATTGCACGATCAAGTTGAAGACCTCAGGACTTTCGATCCCCTGCGCGAGTGTGTGACCGCGGTAACCCTTTGCCCGAGTAAGTAAAGGCGCGACCTCGGCGAACGCATGGCGGAACTGCTCTACTTGTTCTTTATGGACGGGAAGCAAAGCGATTTCATAAATCATGGCGTGTCTCCAAATTGAGTTTCAACGGTTGAAAGTGCACTTAGCCAATGAGGCTGTCTTCGATGGCAATCGCGATTTTTCCCTGGATTCCATTGTTGGGACTCTCCAACCGGGCATGCGCGAGGGGAATGTCGGCAAGTGAATAGACGGCCCCCACGTGCGGGCGCAGCTGACCACGCTCAATCAACGCGCTCAGCTCATCAAGCTTGCCGCGGTTTTGTCGGGTGAAAACGAAGTGATAACTGGCGTTCTTGCCCCAGGCCTGGACAAGATTTTGTGGCATTGAAATGTCGACAATCGAAACTACGCGACCCAGTTGAGCAAGCGCATCGGGGCTGCGTGACAACGTGTTGCCGCCAATGGTGTCGAACACCACATCGACTCCACGCCCAGCGGTTTCTCGCAGGATGGCTTCGACGTAATCCTCCTTTTCGTAATCGATGACCACATCGGCCCCCATACTGCGTGCGAACTCACTGTTCGCTTCACGCACCGTCGTGAACACCTTGGCGCCAATGGCTTTTGCCAGTTGAATCGCCACATGCCCGACGCCCCCGGCACCACCGTGTATCAGAATGGTTTCGCCCACTCTGAGCGCCGCGCGCACGACCAGCGCTTCCCACGCCGTCCCGCCTACCAACGTCAGGCTTGCTGCCTCCAGATGGCTCAGCGCGGCAGGCTTCTTGCCGACAATGCTTTCGGCGGCAACGTGGTACTCGGCGTAACTGCCTTGGCCGTCAAATATCTGCGGGGTGTACCAGACCTCGTCTCCGGGAACGAAGCTCGTCACGCCCGGCCCCACCGCTTCGACAACGCCCGATACGTCATGCCCGGTTATGGCCGGCAGTTGCACCAGGTCGGGGTAATCGCCGCGTCGAACCTGGAAATCCAACGGGTTGATCGAAGTCGCGTGAACCCGGACCAGAACCTGTCCCGCTTGAGGCACGGGCTTGGGCACGTCGCAAAGTTCGAATGCTTGCGGGCCGCCAAATGATTTAAGTATCAGAGCTTTCATCGTATATCCTCATTTCGATAAAAAGGGATATCGAGATTTCTCGATATCTTCAGGTGAAAAGACAGCTGAAAACTACAGGTCCTTCCCGATGATCTCGGCAAGAACGCTGATGGTTGCTTCATTGCGCTTGTAGTAGGTCCACTGACCGATACGCCTGACTTCAACCAGACCCACGCGTTGCAGCGTTGCGAGATAAGAAGACACCGTCGACTGCGACAGCCCGACACCTTCCTGGATACTGCTCACACAAACGCCCACCGTATGAACGTCACCTTCATCCTGCGGCGGGAAGTTCTTTTCGGGGTCTTTCAAACCCTTGAGGATTTCAAGTCGGGTCTGGTTTGAAAGTGCTTTGAATATTTCGAGTAAGTCCATGCCGCGAGGATATCGACATTTTCCGATATGTCAATGCGAGAATTCAGTACTTTTCAGTCGGCCGGGAGCATTGCGATATGATCCGCAGCAACCGATTCCGATGGACTCACGCTCATGCCAACCGCGCAGACCCGCCCTACCCTCGCGCCATTGCTCAAACCCGGCGAAACCGTGGTGCTGTTCGACGGTGTGTGCAAGCTATGCAATCGCTGGGCGCGTTTTTTGATAAGGCATGATCATCAGCGGCGCGTGCGACTGGCGGCAGTGCAGTCACCCGAAGGACAGGCGCTACTGGCGTGGGCGGGGTTGCCGATGGACCAGTTCGACACCATGGCGGTGATTCGCGACCGAAATTACTGGGAGCGATCAGATGCCTTTTTCGAAATCGTCGGTCAGTTGCCCGGCCGCTGGCAGCCCTTGCGCTTGCTGCGCGTTTTCCCGCGTGGGCTGCGGAACTGGGCTTATGACCGCATTGCGTTGAATCGCTATCGACTGTTCGGCAAGTACGACAGCTGCCTGCTGCCGAACCCTGATCATGAGCAGCGCTTTCTGAAAATGCCTGCGCCATCGGTGGCTGGATCAGAAAGCTGACCAGGACTGCCGTCAGAAAACTGTACGGACAGGCTCAGGTTGGCCGGATCGTTGATCGCAGCCAGGTATTCGTCAACGCTGATTTCGCCGACGCAGGGCCGGGCACCCGGTTGCGGCACATGACCTCCGGCCATTTTCGCGGCCAGTGCGACGGCTGCGCAGCTGGGGATTTCCGGGCCTTTGTCGTTAAAAGCGGTCAGTTGTGCGGTCATGGTCAGCGGTTGCCCTTCAACGCCTGCGCCCTGAACGTCAATGTACATCGCACTTTTGCCATCGCCGAATCGCTCGAATCGACAGCCCAGCCGATGCAGTCTGGCGGCCCAGGGGAGATGGTCGCGAACCAGCCCGATCTTGACTGCCTGCGCTAACAAAGCATTGGCAACACCGGCGAGTTTCAACCCCGCACCGGCCTTGAAGCTGAGCGTGTGTGCACCATAGCGGCCGGCGAAGATATCCATGTCCGGTACGTCGACATTGGCCAGCAAGCGAGTGCCCAGTTGCGGTATTTTGCGCAAGGTCAGGTCCTGCCAACCCGACACTTCATGCACCTTGCCGTTTTTCAGTTGTTTGATCGGCTTGCCGGCGTAAGCCAGCACACCTTCGATTGTCGACAATCCCGGCATTTTCGTCGAAGCGCTAACGCCATGTTCGATCGCGTCAATACGCGAGAATCGGTGACGCTGCTGATCAATGATCGCTGACGAAAGCGTCGGCACCGAACTGCAACCACTGAGGATCGCCACGCCTGCCGCTTTCGCCCGTGCATCGAGAATACCCACGCCGTTGACGAAGGTTCGGCAGTCCGCCAGGTCGCAGTAATTCACTTGAGCAGCGATGCAATTCTCGGCGACTGCATAGGATTGCCCCTGAAACGGCCCGCCGGTGTGGATCACCAACCGGATATTCAGCAAGCGCAAAGCGGCGCTGAACGCAGGGCCCATGGCATCACCGCACCAACCTTGGACGACAGCAGCCGATTGGCTGTTCAGCTCATCGACCTTGCGCTGCAACTTATGCGGGTCGCGTCCCGAGAGCAGCAGCTCTACACCCGGCATGACCGCCAAATGCCCACAAACGATGCTACCGAAATTACCGTAGCCACCGACCACCATCACCCTGAACGGCATTCAATTCTTCCCTAATTGAAAGGCTGTTCTCAGCCACTATTCGACGCACATAAACAGCCGTGAAGAATATAGACCCGGGCACCCGCAAGCCACTCAACAATTGCGCGATGCCGTCAGCTCGATACCTGTTCAAGAAAGATCAGTTGCAAGGGCTCCTCAAGCAGGTCATCCGCCGTAGCGGCGAAACGCTGGAAATACGGCATGGCGAAATGCGCATCCAGTGCCGCTTGATCCTTGAACGCCTCGCGCATGTAGAACGTACCGCGCTCATCGCGCAGTTCAAACAACACATAATCGAGATTGCCTGGCTCTGCCCGGGTCGGTTCGACCAGTGCCAGAAGCCCTTCTTTCAAGGCCTGTTCCTGACCCTTTTTGGCCTTGAGTACGGCAATCGAAACCAACACTTCAGTGGACGCATTCATCATCAGTTCTCCGAAAAATAAACAGGTTTTAGCGCGTAGGCGCAGGCGCCGCGTCGATTTTCAGACGCAGCAGGCTGTAGGGTTTCTGTCGTTGATCCTGCCCGCCGCGAAACGCCGCCTGGCGGTGCAACTGGTTGGCGATGAAATACAGATAGCCGTCGGGGCCGATCGACAACGTGTCAGGCCAGAGCAACCGTGGGTCGTGCACCAGCGTCTGCCACTGGCCATCCGGCAGCCTTTTGCGGATCGAGTTGTGTTCGTAGTCCCCGGCATAGACGGCGCCGCCGGCGTCAGCCTCCATGCCATCGGAGGCCCCTTTCTCGCCGAGATCCTGCACGGCGGCAGCCAGTTGTTGCTCGCTGACGCTGGCATCGCGCAGCAGCGCAGTGGACACCGCATACAGGTGTCGACTGGACAGAGGCGTGAAATACAGCGTCTGGCCATCGGCTGACAGGGCAATACCGTCCGACGCCACACCCAGCGGTTTGGGTTTGCCGTCGGCGCCTTCGACCATCACTGGCAAACCTTCAACGACCGGGACGAAAGCCGGATCAACCGACGTTGCCGGCACGCCGCTCAAACGACGCATGGCACGCCCACTGGCGATGTCCATGACAATGATTGCGCCGGGGCCTCGCAGCGAGGAGTCGGTGAGGTACACGGTGCCCTCGGCGCCGTTTCGAAAGTCGAAACGCATGTCGTTGACATAGGTGCTGGGCAACATCACGTTGTCCGGGAACACCAGCCGCTTGACGACTTTGTTGCTGGCAAGGTCTATCGCAACCAGTTTCGCTCCTCGCGGCTTGGGGTCAGCGAAGCCCGGCGCTGCTGTGTCGAGCAGCCAGACACGCCCCTGACCGTCAGCCACCACGCTTTGCACACTGATTAACCCGTCGCTTGGGTCGTTGGGGTTTTCCTTGTTGATCGCGGCGTTCGGATAGGCCACCACTTTGCCGTCGCGGATCTCGCCCACGGTGAACGGCACGTTGTCGCCCCAGCGCGGAAAGTTGACGAAGATCCGTCCGGTCTCGCTGACGGTCACACCGGTGGGCATCGCATCGTAGAACGCATGCACTTGTTCAAGCTTGCCGAAGGATCGATCGGCGGGTGCATCCGCCGGCAAGGCGACAGCGTTGATGGCGTGGGCGAACGGCGCACCAAACGCGGCAGCCGATAACAAGGCGATAACGGCGGGAAGGGTTTTCATACGCATAAAGTGCTCCTGACGGGCCCTTTATGGCGCCCGTATGACGGTTCAAGTGACGGTTATCAGAAGCCTTCGAGAACGATCTTGCCCCGAGCCTTGCCACTCTCGACCACTGCATGAGCGCGGCGCATGTTTGCCGCGTTGATCGCACCGAAGTGCTCGCCGACGGTGGTCTGCAAAACCCCCAGATCAATCAGGTCCGAGACCCGGTCAAGCAGGTGATGCTGCTCGATCATGTCCTCCGTTTCGTACAACGAACGGGTGAACATCAACTCCCAATGCAGCGACAACGACTTGCGCTTGAGCGGCATGACATCAAGGCTCTCGGGATCATCAATCACCGCTAGACGACCCTGCGGTCGCAGCACTTCGATCAGCTGTAAAAAGTGCTGTTCGGTGTGGGTCAGGCTGGCGACGTAATCGACCTCGGCAATACCGAGTGCCTGCAACTGAGCGAGCAGTGGCTGGCTGTGATCGATGACGTGATGGGCGCCCAACTGCTTCACCCAATCAGCGGTCTCCGGTCGCGAGGCGGTGCCAATCACCGTGAGTCGGGTCAACTGCCGAGCCAGTTGCACCAGCATCGAACCGACGCCACCCGCCGCGCCGGTAATCAACAGGCATTTGCCCTCCCCGCTGGCCTCGGCGACACCGAGACGGTCGAACAATAATTCCCACGCGGTGATCGACGTTAACGGCAATGCCGCCGCCTCGGCAGCACTCAACGAACGCGGCTTGTGCCCGACAATCCGCTCATCGACCAAATGCAATTCGCTGTAGCTACCGCTGCGAATAATCGAGCCGGCGTAAAACACTTCGTCGCCCGGTTGAAACAGAGTCACTTGCGAACCGACTTCGCGGACAATGCCGGCCGCATCCCAACCGAGAATTTTCGGTTCTTTTGTGAAAGTACCGGCGCGCACCTTGGTGTCGACCGGGTTGACTGAAACAGCCCGTACCTCGACCAGCAGATCACGCGGACCGGGCACTGGCGCAGCCATCTCGATGTCTTGCAAGGATTGCGGATCTTCAATGGGCAGGGCGTGGTGTACAAAGGTGATGGCTTTCATGGGGGCTCGCTATCTAAAGGGTTTAAGCATTCACTTGCCACCATCTTCGGCTTCCCACGGAGAAAGAAAAACCTGCAGAATGCGCCAACACTTTCACTGCAGAAGAGAAAATGATCCGCATCGATGATCTCGCCCTGTTCACCCGAAGCGCAGCGCTGGGCAGCTTTACCGCCGCGGCGCTGGAGGCCGATTTATTGCCCGGCCAGGTCGCCGCTGCCATCAAGCGCCTGGAGCGCGAACTGGATGTGCGCCTGTTCGCGCGAACCACCCGCAGCCTGCGTTTGACTGCCGAAGGTGAGCAATACCTGCCCACCGCCCACGCCGTGCTCGAAACCCTGAAACAAGGCGAGGACAACCTGCGGGGTGAAAACGCCACGCTGCGCGGCGTGCTGCAAGTCACTGCGCCGTCTGATCTGGGGCGCAATATTCTGCTGCCGTGGCTAACGATGTTCCGTCGTCAGCATCCGGAACTGACCCTGCGCTTTGTGCTGTCGGACCAGATGGCCGACCTGTTTCGCGACCCCGTCGACGTCGCCATTCGATACGGTACCAACGAAGACGCCAACTACGTGGCTCTGCCACTCGCGCCTTGGAATAAACGGGTGCTGGTCGCATCGAAGGACTACGTGCAACGCCACGGGCAGCCAGAAACGCCGGAGGACTTGTTGAATCATCCATGCCTGCTCTACCTGCAGAATGGTCGGGTCTTCGATAAATGGAGCCTGGCCGGTCAGACGATTCAAGTCTCTGGCCCGCTGTTCAGCGACGACGCCGATGTGGTTCGGCGCTGGGCACTGGACGGTGAAGGTATCGCCAACAAATCCTGGCTGGATGTCAGCGCTGACGTGAGCGCAGGACGTCTGCTTGTGCTGCTGCCGGACTTTCCCGGAGAAGCCTCGCCGTTGAGTCTGGTGTGCCCGCATCGCAAACAAATTTCCCCCGCGGTATCGCAACTGTATGCGTGGTTGAGCAACCAGTTTGCCGCCCTGCAGCCGGGCTGAACTGAGCGTCCGATAATGGCTGCGGCGTTGACGAACGGTCTTTCGAGTGTTCAGATGCCGTCCAGTTTCAGGTGTCCCATGCCGCCGTGCATGGGGTGAAACGGGAAACCGGTACGTTCTTTTTGAACAAGTCCGGTGCTGCCCCCGCAACGGTATGCGCGTGATGCTTTCGACACACCACTGTGGCCAGACGGCCATGGGAAGGTGAAAGCATCGATACGCGCGAGCCCGGAGACCGGCCCGAAATTTCTGTTTGGCAAAATCCTGCGGTGGGCGGGCATGGGCCGGTGTCGGCGTGTGCGCGATGCCTTCTCCTGCATGCTCTTCTGCGAAGATCCTTTTCGAGAAGACAATGATTCGACCTTTCAACTCCTCTGCTCCATCCCTGCTATTCGGTTGCCTGTTCAGTCCGCTGCTGCTGGCCGACGAAGCGCCTCTGGAACTCAATCAGCAAATCATTTCCGCACCGTCGGTGGAGTCCACGACCGTCGCCGACATGGCGCATTACGGCAGCAAAGTGGACATCGTCAGCCGCGAACAGATCGAGCGCGCCGGCCCCGGAGCGGATGTCAGCCGCGTCATGCAGATGTTCATTCCCGGCCTCTATGTCGCCCCGAAAAACGGCCCGTTCGACTACGGCACTTATTCCCTGTTGGGCGGGCGCAACGACGATACGCTGATCCTGCTCGACGGCGTGCGCCTGAACAACCGCTTGTACGGCGGCTTGTACCTGGACACCTTGCCGGCGAACGCCATCGAACGCATCGAAGTGCTCAAGGGTGGGCAGAGTCTGTTGTTCGGCACGCAAGCGGTGTCGGGGGTGATCAACATCGTCACTCGCTCGCCACAGCGTCGAAAGGCCTCGGGCGAGGTGAACATGGGCCTCGATACCTTCGGCGGCACCACTGGCGATGCCCGGGTCGAGAACATCTTCAGCAACGGTTTCGGCGATCTGGGCTTGCTGGCGTATGTCAGCCACAACGTCTCCGACGGTTACCAGCCGTTTCGCAACCGCGACATGAAAAACGTCACCGAGAAAAAACGCGCCTATGAAGTCACCACGTTCGGTGGCAAGGCGATTCAGTCGTTCGGCGACGACTCGCGGCTGGAACTGTTCTACCAATACGCCGACGCCAACCTCGATTTCGCCCGTCCGGTCGGCAACCACAAAACCACCAACGACCGCGTGCAACAGATCGCCACAGCGACCTTCGAGCAAAACCTCAATGAGCGTCTGAGCTACTTCGTCAAAGGCCATGTCAACGATTGGGACACGCGCTACACACGCATCAATAACGTCGAGGGCGGCGCCACCAGAGTCATCAACCGCAACGACTACTGGGGCTTCACCGATTGGGGCATACAGGCCGAAGGCAAAGCTGAATCGTCCGACGGTCATGTGCTGGTGTTTGGCACCGACAACCAGTGGTTCAAGGGCCAGGACGATGTCCTGATCATCGACAACGACAAGGCCGAAGCCCACGCGATTTACACCCAGTTGCGTCCGCGAATCGACGCCCTGCCCGACTGGCACCCGAGCATCGGCGTTCGCCACGAAGCCATGGGTGGCGGCGACAGCGCCACGGTCGGCATGCTCACTTCGCTCTACGATCTCAACGACAACTGGGCCGTGCGCGGTCAGTACGGCAGCGCCTACAAACTGCCGAACGCCGAACAATTGTTGGTCAACGAACCGGGCGACGAGATCGGCAACCGCAACCTCAAACCTGAAAAAAGCCGCAACGCCGAACTGGGACTCGACTACAAGGGGCTGCTGCTTGATCGCGCGTTCAGCGCCAGCGTCACCGTGTTCAAACGCAAAATCGACGACCTGATCACCCTCGACGATAGTCGCTGGGTCAACGGCGAGGGCCAGGTGCGCATGCGCGGTTTCGAGGCCGACGCGAAACTGGCGCTCAACGCGCAATGGAGCCTGCAAGCAGACATGACCCGCAACCTCACCGAATCGCGCAGCGGCGTGACCATCAATGACATCCCGAGCTTCTTCGCCCGTTCACGCATAGGCTTCGAGTCGGAAAACCGTCTGTGGGGTGCCGGCGGTGCGATCCGCTATATCCGCGATGTAACCAGCTCGAAACAGGTCGAGTACGGTCACTATTCAGTGATCGATGCCGACGCTTATCGCTACCTCGACAATGCCCGTCAACACCGCGTCAGTCTGCTGGTAGAGAACCTGTTCGACCGCGATTACGTCACCAGCCGTGCCAGCAACGTCGACAACCTCGGACGGCCGTTCACCTCAGAAGTACGCTACACGTACCGCTTCTGATGGCTGAATTCAAAACGGTCGACGGCGTCGACACGCACCCGGACTGGTCGCACGTTCCCGAACATGCGCGCCACGTGTTCCTCTGCACCGGCCCGCGCTGCACCCAGCGCGGCGCCTTGCAGTTATGGAAAACCCTGCGCCGGCACCTGCTGGCGCACGACCGCATCGAAACCCCGGGCGGCGTGTTACTGACACGCACGCATTGTCAGTTCCCGTGCAATCTGGGGCCGATTCTGACGGTGTATCCCGAGACCTGCTGGTATGGCGCGCACAGCGACGCCGACGTGCAACGGCTGGTCGAGGTGCACCTGGTCGGTGGTGAGGTGGTCGAGGATTTGCTGATCAAGGAGCGCTCATGAGAACACTTGGGTTATGCCTGACGGCCCTGCTTTGCACGGCACCGGCACTCGCTGACGATTATCGAAACTGCGGCGAAACCTGGAGCGCTGCACAATTGCCGCCATCGCGCATCGTCGCACTCAATCAACACGCGGCTGATCTTCTGATCGCCCTGGATGCAGGGCCGAGTCTGGTTGGCGTCGCCTATCTGGACGACACCCATGCCGGGGATCGAAAGACCGAGTACGCAGGCGTTCCGGTGATCGCGCCGCGCTACCCATCCAGCGAAGTGCTGTACGCGCAGAAACCGGATCTGGTGGTCGGCGGCTTTGCCACGGCGTTCGGCGACGGCGTCACTTCACGCTCGGGTCTGGCGCGCAACGCCGTCGCTTCCTATTTACTGGAGTCGGCCTGTGCGGGGCATTCGCTGGATTATTTCGGGCATGTGCGCAATGACCTGCTGACCCTCGGTGCGCTGCTGCACAAACAGCCAAAAGCGCAGCAACTGAGCGCCGCCATGGATGCCGATCTGGCACGCGCCCGCGCACTGATCGGCAGCGAAAAGCCGCTGTCGGTGTTCTATCTGGACAGCGAGGTCAACGGTCTGGATTCAGAGGGCGGACGCGGTTTCGTGACCACCCTGCTCGCTGCTGCCGGGGGGCGCAATCTATTCGCCGACATCAACCAGTATCGCGTGACGATAGATCGCGAGACCCTGCTGATCAGCGATCCCGACGTCATCTTGCTGGCCGATGCCGAGTGGTCGCCGGCCTGGCGCAAACGTCAGCTGCTAGAGAATGATCCGGTGTTATCGCGCTTGCGCGCCGTGCGTGAGCATCGCCTGATCGACATCCGCTTCACTCACCTGCTGCCGACGGTGGGCAGCGGCCGTGTCGCACTTCACCTGGCGCAGCAACTCAAGGCGCTGCAGAAAAATAAATGAACCCGCCGAACCTCAAGCCACCTAAGAAAGACCATCAGGAGGTAGCCAATGCATATCGAAACCGTGTGGATCGTACTGGCGGCAGTTCTTCTATTGATAGAACTGTGGGCCATCAATCGGGTGCGTAAGAGTGAGGGGAAATCGAACAACAAGGGAGTCTGGATTGTGTTGATCGTGTTTGTGCCGTTGTTCGGGCTGATCGCCTGGGCAATCGCGGGTCCTAAACACATAAGCCCGAGCACGGCCGCGCGTCCTGGCCGTTAATCAAAAAGTACCGGCCCTGCTTCACGCCTGAAAATCTCGACGGTCTTGGGACCGATCCCGCCAAATTGCGCCAGGCGTTTCTCGAACGCCTGGCGCGTCGGCACTGGCTGCCACGATACGGCAGACCTTCCCCGCAAAATGGCCAAGGCCTACGCCTTACCTATCTCAAGAGCTTGCACAAATATGAAATTCGCGTCTTTCTGCCAGGCCCTGTCCAATTGGGCCGGCAGCTCCAAAACCTTTATCGCCGCCATTGTTCTGATCATCATCTGGGCGCTCACCGGCCCCTTCTTTCATTACAACGACACCTGGCAACTGATCATCAACACCTCGACCACGATTATCACGTTTCTGATGGTGTTCCTGATTCAGAACACGCAAAACCGCGACAACGATATCTTGCACCTGAAGATCGACGAACTGATTCGCGCCACCAAGGACGCGCAAAACGCCACGTTGGGGCTGGACAAAATGGGCACACGTGAACTGCGAAAATTGCGCAAGCACTACAGATCGCTCGGTGAAGCCGATGAGATCGACGTCGAGTCGACTGCACAGTAAACACAAGCGGTGATCTGCAATGCTTGCCCGACGTTGTTCATGCAGGGTGCAGAAGGCTTTTCCCCATATTCCTCGCAGACCATTGATCCAGCGCGGTCAAGGGTAGCGTCACGAGTTGGCACAGCTAATGCGCGCCTGGGCCAAGCCAAACTCGATGAACCCGGCGCGCAAATGGAAGCCATGAAGGCGAGCCACAAGAAAGACATGGCGGCCGGCAGTATGGCTGCATAATGCTCTGAAGCTGTTCCGGGCCCGGCATTTTGCCGGGCTTTTTTTTGCGGTCGATGGCCTGCCCCAGGTCTTGGTGGCTTAGAATTGCCGACTTTTGCCGCAAGGGATTTGCATATGCAACGCATCGTCATTCTGGGCAACTCCGGCAGTGGAAAGTCCACCTTGGCCCGGAAAATCGGCCAGCGTCTGGACGTGCCCGTTGTTCACCTTGATCCGCTGTTCTGGGAACCCGGCTGGATCGAACCGGATGACGAGGCTTTCCGTGAGCGGGTACGACAAGCCATCGCCGGTGATGCCTGGGTATGCGAGGGCAATTATTCCCGACGCACCTTCGATCTGCGCCTGCCCCGTGCAGACCTGATTATCTGGCTCGAAACACCGCGCCTGACCTGCCTGCGACGGGTCATCACGCGCAGCGCAATGAACCGGCCACGCCCGGACCTGCCGGCAGGATGCACCGAACGAATGGATAAAGCCTTTCTGGTCCTTCTGAAATATGTCTGGCACTTTGACCGAGTCAATCGCCCAGCCAGCGAGGCCAGGCGAATGGCGATAGCACCGCAGATTCCGGTTGTTCACCTGAGCGGGACGCGGCAGATTTCGGTGTTTGTGGCGGGTCTGAACAGACCTGCACGCACATCTCTTGGTCACAGCATCGAGGGCTCGTCGAAATACCCATGCATTTGAACATTTGCGGGAGGGATGCTTTTTCCGGGCGTCTGCCCAGCGAGGCGGCACTGCTGAAAAAATGTCTGGCAAACATGGCTAGCAAGTATCCAGAATCAGCGCCCGCTGTGGCGTTCGCTTAAGTGATTCGGACATTCGCCACATCCTCGCGCAAGCTCAAGCCATTCAAAACACTTAAGGAACGTTAACCATCATGGACGACACCATCACCTACCGCCTCGCAACCGCTGAAGACGCACTGACCATGTGCGAGTTGGGTCAGTTGCTCAACTCCGTACACCACGCTGCCCGTCCCGATATTTATGCTGCCGCCACCGAAGACTTCTCCCGCGACCTGCCGCACTGGTCGGGCATTTTCGAGAAGGCGGATCAGATAGCTTTTCTCGCGAACGTCGGCGATCAGGCCGCCGCATTCATTACGGCCAGCCTGTCGGCCAGTTCGCCACCGCTGATGCAGCCGCAAAAGGTTGTGCGCATCGGCTCGGTGTGTGTCGCCGAGCGGTTTTCCGGCAAAGGCATTGGTCGGGCGCTGATGCAACTCGTCAGGGATTGGGCGATTGAACATGACGCACAGGATTTGCGCCTGACAGTCTGGCCGTTCAATGAACGTGCGGCGCGCATGTATGCGGAGTTCGGTTTCGAGAAGCGCGCAGTCGAAATGGGCATGCGTCTGGTATGAGCAGGCAACGCCGACTCGTGATGATCGTCCTTGGTTTAGTGGTGTTTTACATTGGACTGTGGGCGGCGTCTCAGTGGTGGGAAAAAGCGTTGGCCATCCCTTACGGCGACGCTGACATCAGCCCCGACGGCTGCGTCCGGGTCCAGGCGTTCAGGCCTTATTGGGTGTTGCCAAACTCCTTTCATCCTCAGTTCCATCCTGACGACCCGCAAGATCTGTCCTGGTTCATCCGTTGGGAGAGCCCGGCGTTTTTCCGCTTATACGATAATCGTGACGGGCAATTGCTCGGTAAGAGCGAGATCTACGACCTGACGGCGCATGGCGCGCCAGTGTCCTGGGGCTCCAGAGGCCACCCTACCGTAATGGTCGGTCTGATCCAGATTGGTGATCTCCCGCCCGACTGCGCGCGTAACCGGCCGTATTGATCGCTCCGCAAATGCAGATGGCAAAACGCGTTTATGCTCACTCGGTTCCGGGTGAGGGCATTGGTTGATGGAAGAAGCGCGCGCCCCGACGATCAAGGCTGTTCGGGTCTTTATTGCGATGTGAGCAATTGATGTTGCCTGCACCCCGGCCATGCGTCAGGATGCCTGCCCTTTTGGGCCAGAGACAGCGACGCTTCCTTATGCGACTCTCTGGCCAATGCGCTCGAGAAGCCCTTCGATCGCCGATATCCAACAGACAAACCGAGTCGTCAACATGAACCGTCAGAAAAAACTGAAGCAGTTGTTCAGGGAAAAAGCCAAAAAGGCCAGCGCGAAACTGGCCCCGAAAAAGGAAAAGTACATCAGCAAGGCTGACCGCCTGAAGATGGCTGAGGAAACTGTAGCCGAGCCAGTCGTTTCGACCGATAGCTGAGGCATAGCCCCAACGGACTCAATCGATCTTGATCACCACCTTGCCGAACGCCCCTTTCGCCAGATGCTCGTACGCTTGGCGGGCTTGCTCGAACGGATACACCTGATCGATAACCGGGCGGATCTTGTGTTCGTTTGATCGCGGCAATCGGCAGCGTTGCCGCTTCTTCGTCGCTCATGTTGGCGGGCGCGCCGACGGCGCTGTCGGGTATTTTTCGCCCAGCGTCTGCAACGTACGCTCGATGCCTTCAGCGAAGGCCGACTTCAAATCGCCCGACTGACGCGCCGTATCACCGCATAACGCCGCCAGGGTGCAAGCCGTGGAGCGCCCATCGCGATGATCCCTGGGTTTTGCACACGATCTGCGCGATTTCGACGTGGTATTGAACAGCCTCGCAGAACAAAAGGCAAAGTCACCATTCAATAGGCGTACTGAAAAGAATGTCACTCGAACTCTCGCGAAAGCCTCAAGATTTTGAGGCTTTCGCGGCAGGCAATCCCTGCGTGTTGGTTACTTCAGATTGTTCTCAAAGAAGGCAGCCAACTTGTCGAAAGGAATTAGATTGACACGATCATAGAGGTCAACATGCCCGGCACCCGGGATGATAACCAGCTCCTTGGGTTGTCCGGCGAGCTTGTAGGCCTCCTCGCTGAACTCCCTTGAGTGCGCATCAGCGCCGGCAATGAACAACATCGGGCGCGGAGAAATCGTCTCGATATCATTGAACGGGTAGAAGTTCATGAACTTGATGTTGCTCGTCAGAGTCGGGTGCGTCGTCAACTCTTTAGAGGAACTGGACGGTGTGTACTCGCCGCGAGGTGTGCGGTAGAAGTCATAGAACTCGCGTTGAATGGGATGAGTGTTTTCATCCAGTTGATGTACCGTGCCGCTGGTGTAAGCGGTTTTACCGCCAGCGAACTCGACATCACGCTGCTGTGCCGCTTGCGCAATGATCGCCTTGCGTTGCTCAAGCGTTTGCGAGTGCTTCAAACCATTGCGATTGGCTGCGCCCATGTCATACATGCTGACCGTTGCGATGGCTTTCATACGCGGGTCGATCTTGGCCGCGCTGATGACGAAACTGCCGCTGCCACAGATGCCGATTGCGCCAATGCGCTCCTTGTTGACGAATGGCTGTGCACCGAGAAAGTCCACCGCCGCACTGAAGTCTTCGGCATAGATATCCGGCGAAACAGCATTGCGCGTACGCCCCTCGCTTTCACCCCAGAACGACAGATCCAGTGACAGAGTCACGAAGCCCTTCTCGGCCATTTTCGTGGCATAGAGGTTAGCGCTCTGCTCCTTGACCGCGCCCATCGGGTGGCCGATAACAATCGCCGGGGTCTTCGATTTTGCGTCGAGGTTTTTCGGGATGAACAGATTCCCCGCCACATTCATTTGATATTGGTTTTTGAAAGTAACCTTCTGCACCGTCACTTTTTCGCTGGTGTAAAAATTATCTGCGCCGTTGGACATATCGGCTCCTGTTGCTGAGAGTGAACTGACAAGAAGCGTTAATAGAACAATGAGCTTTTTCATTGGAATCCCTGTTGATTCGGATTGATCAGTCTTTAGAGAACATCACGCGCACATCCCCTCGCCCTAGCGTCTGAGCCAAGTCAGCGATGTCATCCACACGCCCGACCCGGGTGTAGGCGTACGTTGAGTTAAACGTTGAATAAAAAACCACCAGCGTATCCGCGCCATACAACATCAAGTCACCGCTGTGGATTGTTCCTGGTTTGCTCGCGTTGGCAGGTAAAGTTTCTGGAAGGCTGGCGTGCTTCTCATTGCCGTTGAGATCACTCATCTCGATTGTTAACGGCAGTAGCCTGGCAAACGCGCCAGCGGCGGCGTTGTCGGCCAAAGTGATGGCGAAGCGTTGTTCCCCAACTGTCATCCACATGCGAGATCTCTCCGGTTTTAAAGACGCCGACGCGGCATCACCTACAGCGACGTAACCGCCCAGCACGAGCATTGCAGACAGCAATCCAAGCCAGCGAAGTGCTCTCATTGCCCATCTCCCGTAAAGTTGTATGTCTCAAGCGGATTGCGATATTGGGGAGCGTGATGTCAGCAACGTCACGAATGCGGCAAGCAGCAGCACGCCTGCGCTAAACACGAAAGTGCTCTGATAGCCGCCATGATCGAAAAGCAGCCCGCCGATGTTTGAGCCCAGGGCGATGGCCAGTTGAATCACCGCCACCATCAAACCTCCCCCGGCCTCGGCATTGTTGGGTAAGGCCTGCGCGATCCAGCTCCACCATCCGACTGGCGCCGCGGTGGCCAACAACCCCCAAAAGCCAAGTAGTGCGGCAACGACTACGACCGAGGCGCCAAACGGAATCAGTGCCAAAGCAATCAACGCCATCAGCACCGGTATGGCTATCAATGTCCGGAAGAGGCCGCGTTTTAAAAACCGCCCAATGATCAGAGTGCCGATAAAGCCTGCTACTCCGATCACCAACAGGATCAGCGACAGTGTGGATACATCGACACGCGTCACCGTTTCGAGGAAAGGTCGCAGGTAGGTAAACAGGGCGAACTGCCCCATGAAAAAGGCGCCGCACCCGGCCATGCCGATCGCGACAGATCGATTCTTCAACAGCTTCAAGGCATTGCCCGTTCCCGACGTGCGCGGCGCTACCTTCATGGTCGGCAGGCTGATCCACAGCCAGATGAAGGCAATCGTCGCTACCGGCACCAGACAAAAAAACGCGCCGCGCCAACCGATGATCGAGCCCAGATAGCTGCCCAGCGGTGCGGCGATCACGGTAGCCAACGCATTGCCGCCATTGAAGATGGCCAAGGCTTGGGGCACCTGCGAGGCGGGTACCAGTCGCATCGCGGTCGCAGCGGACATCGACCAAAAACCACCAATGACCACACCGATCAAGGCACGACCGACCATGTAAGTCAGATAGTCAGGGGCCAGTGCGACGATCGCGCCGGAAGCGGCCATCAATGCTGCCAATGCCATCAGCAAAATCTTGCGGTTGAGGGTCCCGGCCATCCAGGAGAGGGTCAGGCTGCTTAAAACGGCAAATGCTCCGGAGATCGCAATGCCCTGCCCGACCGTCCCTTGCGTCACCTGAAGATCATCGGCCATCGGCGTCAGCAGACTGACCGGCATGAACTCCGATGCGATCAGCGCAAAGACACAAAGCGTCATTGCAAAGACGCCGCTCCAATGAGCAGGCGCATTCTGGGGAGCGGAGACAGCGACCATTGGGGCCTCATTAGCATTCATATTCATGCCGACAATGGTGACGAGTGAACGCGAGCGCGACTAGCTAATGAATACTTAACAAGGTTATAAGCTCAGCTAATCAATCGACTGTGACGGCGTTTACAAAATGGTCAGAAGAAATCTCAACGATCTGCTGTCGTTCGTAACGGTGGCGCGCGAAGGCAGTTTTACGCGCGCGGCAGGCGTACTGGGCGTCACGCAGTCTGCCCTGAGTCAGGCCGTCAGCGGTCTGGAAGCACGTCTGCAAATCAGGTTGTTGACGCGAACCACACGCAGCGTTTCGCCGACCGCTGCCGGCGAAAGGCTGTTGCAGGCGATCGGCCACCGCTTCGATGAAATCGAAACGGAACTGGATATCCTGACGGACCTGCGCGACAAGCCGGCCGGCACGGTACGCATCACCTGCGGTGATCACGTTTTGCGGACAACACTCCTTCCAAAACTCACCGCATTGCTACACGAATACCCCGATATCAATGTCGAATTCGACGTCAATTACGGGTTCAGAGACATCGTGGCGGATCGTTTTGATGCGGGTGTGCGTCTTGGGGATACCATCGACAAAGACATGGTCGCCGTTCCGATAGGGCCGCCCTTACGCATGGCCGTCGTAGCCTCGCCAGCGTACTTCACCGCGCACGAGCGCCCGAAAAATCCACGAGATCTGATGAACCACAACTGCATCAATCAGCGTATGCAGACATCAGGCGGGCTCTATGTGTGGGATTTCGAGCGGCGCGGTAAACAAGTGAACGTGCGCGTAGACGGCCAGCTCATTTTCAACACGTCCACCCACATCGTCTATGCCGCTTTGGCCGGGCTGGGCATTGCCTACCTCCCCGAAGAGGAGTTTGAACCGCATCTTCAGGAAGGCCGGCTCGTGCGGGTTCTGGAAGACTGGTGCTTACCATTTTCTGGATATTACTTGTACTACCCCAACCGTCGGCAACCTTCGCCTGCATTTACATTGGTTGCGAATGCGCTGCGCGAAGGGGTTTAGTGGGGGCCGGCTTGTTGTCTTAACCCGGATCAGGAGGTCGTGTTTAACAGCAATTGCACCACTGTCTTAAAAGACACTCCGCGTTACGCCATCAAGGCTACAAAACCTTGCGCCGTTGCCTACAACTACACCAGAATCCGCCGGCTTGTGCGCCTGGAGGGCCGCCGGTAACTTGGTCCGCGTCACTGATTCCCAGTGATCGGGTTTAGTAGCCCGTGGTAAATGAAAGTGCACAAGCGTCCCTCAGACAGGTATTTGCATACCTGCATTTGATGGCGGCTGTGCGCAGGGTGCCCTCGGGCGCGCCGGCTTTCTTCTTTTCCCCGGTCTACTAACCTGCGTACAGCTGCCACCCCCTACAGAAAGATAGCGTTCGCCCAAGAGCAGACACTGAGCCCCACGTATTTACCTAAGGCCTATCGCGTGAGTAGAATGCGATTAATTATCAATCATGTACTTGCTGGGATTCCAATGCGCAGCGACGAAACACTAGGTACTGCAGATCTAGGGCTGCTCTATCGCACCCACCACTCGTGGTTGCACGGCTGGCTGATCCGACGCATTGGATGTCGCGATAACGCAGCAGATTTGGCGCAGGACACTTTCGTACGTCTGCTCAAATCCCGTCAGTCCAGCCCCTTGCGCGAACCACGCGCCTATCTGAGCAGTATCGCCCGCGGACTGATGATTGATCAGTACCGTCGTCGCGAACTCGAACGTGCCTACCTGGAAAGCGTCACGTTGCTGCCTCAACACGAGGTTCCCTCGGAAGAAAGCCGGCTGATGATTCTTGATGCGCTCGAGCGCATTGACCGCATGCTCGGTACGCTAAAACCGAGAGTTCGCCAGGCGTTTTTATTTGCCCGACTCGACGGTCTGACCTGCGCGCAAATAGCCGAGAAGCTGGGTGTCTCCCGCGCGACGGTGGAACGCGACCTGGCCACGGCCCTGCAACACTGCTATCGCTTGCGTTATGTCGAGGCGTGAGCCGCAGGCGCTGGATCCGGCGATTGTCGAGCAGGCGATTCAATGGCAGGTGCGCCTTCGCTTCAATCAAGCCGATGAACAAACACAGCGCACTTTCGAGCACTGGCTGCAGGAACGCCCAGAGCATGTGTTGGCGTGGCAGCGTGTGGAAACGCTTGGGGATGAACTCACAGGCGTGCCAGCTCAACTGGCCCGACAAACCCTTGATGGCACCCATCATGGATTGCGCCGGCGGGAAAGCCTGAAGCTACTGGGCATATTGGCGACTGTTGGCACGGCAGCCTGGCTCGGCCGGGACTACACACCCGTACCCGCCATGCTTGCGCAGCAACGCAGCAGCACCGGCGAGCAGCGACGCTTCCAACTCGATGATGGCAGCCTTATCCAGCTCAATAGCGATAGCGCCGTCGACAGCGATTTCGACGCCCAGCGACGCCTGCTCATTCTGCGACGCGGTGAAATCATCGTGAATGTCGGCGCAGATCAATACTCGCCTCAAGCGCGACCGTTCTGGGTGCAATCACGGGACGGGATCATGCGCGCTCATAGCTCCCGTTTTCTGGCACGCGAACTTGACGACGGCACTCTGGTCGCGGCTAAGGAAGGATCAGTCACGGTATTCCCCGGTTCCAGTCAAACTTCTGCAAGCCGCAGCGTCCAGGCCGGACATCAACTGCTGTTCACGTCAAATGGCGTCCAAATGTTCAGGGACAAGGGCCTTGATCTATGGAGCTGGGGTGACGGGGTGATCAGTGCGCGCAATATGCGCCTTAGTGATTTCATCGGGGAGTTGTCGCGTTATCGCTCCGGGGTATTGCGCTGCGCCGAAGAGGTCGCTGATCGTCGCGTTTCCGGCACCTTCCAGCTCGCCGACAACGATCAGGTCCTGGCTTTGATCGCGCAGTCACTGCACTTGCACATTGATTATCGAACCCGTTACTGGGTGACCGTGACCGCTGCCACCTGAATCCATCAGAACTTTATATAACCTGAAAAATAATGAGGTGGTTTCTCATTCTCGTTCGACTACTAAGGAAGGCCGGAATACAGGCCAGTCTGCCGATGTCCTTTCTTGGAGCGAGAAAATGAGTTCGTCCCCGGTTTCACAGCGCCATCCATTAAATCGTGCCTTGCACGGTGCGATCCTGGGTTTGATCGTAAGCAGCTACGCATTGCCATCGCTGGCGCAAACGTCGAGCGCTGACCACAGCAATCAAATCAAGCAGTGGAACATCGCTGCGGGCCCACTGGCACCGGCGCTTGATCGTTTCGCGCGCGAGGCTGGCATCAGTCTTTCCTTCGACGCGTCGAGTGTAGTGAACCGCACCACTGCTGGCGTGAATGGCACGCTCGATACGTCGGCAGCGCTGTCATCGTTGCTGCAGGGGAGCGAATTGCAAATCGAACAGCAAGGCCCGAACGCCTACCTGCTGCTCCCTCAGGCAAAGCCCGCCGGCCCGCTGGAGCTGGACGCAACGGACGTCGAGGACTACCGCCTTGCCCCCCTCATCATCAATGCCAAGGTCAGGGTCAGTGCCGACGACGACGCCAACTCGGTGGTCGCCAAGGAGCTCTGGGTTGGCGGCAAGGTGGCAACCAGCATTCTCAATACACCGGCATCGGTGTCGGTTGTTACCAACAAGGAAATGGAGCAACGCAGCGTCAGCACCACGGAAGAGGCGCTGCAATACACGCCGGGCGTGGTCAGTGATTTCTATGGTACGGATGACCGCAACGACTATTTCCAGATCCGGGGCTTTCAGGCCACCACCTACCGCGACGGCTTGACCCTGAGTTCGATGCGCGGCGTACGCGAAGATCCATTCGCTTATGAGCGCATCGAGATTCTGCGTGGCGCCAACTCCACGTTGTTTGGCCCCGCGGACCCCGGCGGTTCGGTGAATTTCGTGACCAAACAGCCGCGCTTCGAGCAGTTTGGCCAAGGCTATGTGACCTACGGTTCGTTTGACCATGTCGAGACCGGCATCGATGTGGGGGATGCGCTGAACGACGAGAAAACCCTGGCTGGCCGCTTTACTGCCAAAGGCCAGAACAGCGACCGCGAGTACGATCACTCACAGGACGACAACCAGTTGTTTATGGGTGGCCTCACCTGGGCACCGACGGATTACACGTCGGCCACGATGATTCTGGACTACCTGAAAACCGAAAGTTCGCCCAACAGCGGCGGTTATCCGCTGGACAAGGAATACGACCGCAGCAAGTTTTATGGTGAGCCCAGCTACAACTTCCACGATGTCGAGCGCACCAGCCTCAGCGGTAACGTCACCCATGACTTCGATAACGGCTTCGTACTGCGCAGCAATCTGCGTTACAGCAAGTTGACCGATGATTTTGGCTACGTTTACCTCAGCGACAGCGCCGCACGTGTCGGTACTACCGTTGACCGCTATATGTTTGGAACGGACAGTGAGGCCGACCAGTTCAACGGCAATCTGATGCTGCAATACGATGCCCAATTCGAGAACATCGACAGCAGCAGCCTGGTGGGCGTGGAGTACCTCGATTCGACCACCAAGGAAAGCTCGATCTACGCCCTGACGACCCCGATTGACATTGCAAACCCCGTGTTTACTGGCGTTTCACGCTCAATCGCGCCGTATGCCGTCAACAAGCGAGACGCGACCACCAAGGCCGTATTCCTGCAGCAGAACCTGTCGTTCTACGAACGTTTCATCGTCACCGGCGGTGTGCGCAACGACTCGATGGACCTGACCAGCAAAGGCTTGCAATCAACTGAGAAAGACACCTTCTCCGAAACCTCCTACCGAGGTGCGTTGACCTATATCGTCAACGATGAGGTGTCCACCTATGTGAGCATGGTGGAATCCGTCTCGCCGCCGCAGGTTGGCGTTACACCGCAGACGGGCAGGCAGTACGAAGTGGGCGTGAAATATGCGCCGATGGGGATGGACGCACTGTTTTCCGCTGCCGTTTATGACCTGACCCAGGAAAACGTCACTATCGCCGTGGTGCTGCCGAGCGGCATCATTGAGCAACAGACGGTAGGCGAGTCGCGGGCGCGTGGCCTCGACCTGGAAGCCAAGGCGCAGGTGACGCAGAACCTCAGCCTGATCGGTGGCTATTCCTATATGGAGTCCGAGGTACTGCGCGGTTCGTTGTACGACGGCAGCTCCCTGAAGGGTAATGAGTTCTCGACGGCACCCAAGCATTCCGCTTCGCTCTGGAGTTATTACGACGTCCCCGCCACTGATGTCAGCGTTGGCTTGGGTGCGCGCTACGTCGGCTCTTATTACTTCGATGCCGCCAACTCCGGCAAAAGCGATGGCACCACGCTGTTCGACGCCGCCTTCAACTACAAGATCGCCAAGGGCACCGACCTTGCGGTGAACGTCAGCAACCTGCTGGATGAACAGCACGTGGTCGGCTCCGGCACAGCGAACTTCTACAACCCGGGTCGCGAGATTACCGCCAAAGTGAGTTACAACTGGTAAGCAGGCGTGTAGGCCTTTTTCCCTTATAGGAAGCGGTGCCCGCTTTACCGCGGGCACCGTCGACTTGGGCTACTAGCAAGCGACCGCATCCCCAAAGCCATTCTGAATTTGCGCTAATGCCTGAAAAATCTCGTCACCAGAGCTTTACAATGTGTCCACCGCGGAAATGGCGAACCGCGCCGTTGAAAAAACCGGCCATAAAACTCTCGATTGGGTCGTAGTGTTCGGTGCTGTCGGATCACAGATCTATATCGCAGACCCGATCAGCCTCCGGAATGAATACAACAATTCTCAAGGTGGGTACCTCGATACCTGTAATCATTTCGCAGGAAGAAAGTCCCTCGGTTATCGCGTCTATACAAACCGCTCTCCGAACAGGGCCGGTGTCGGCACCGGAAGCTGGAAGGTCCTGACTCAATTGCAGGGTAACGCGTCTGAGGTGAGGCGCTGGCTTTCCAATCAGTGAAGGCAATGTGATATCGTGCGCGCGCCCCTGGAGGGGCAATTTTTTATCGCCCACAAGGAACACAACCTGTGAAAGACTTCGTCATCAGCGTCAACAACATCGTCCTCTACGTCTCCCTGGCAGTGATCTGGCTTATGGCTGTGGTCGGGATCTTCACCGCCGGGTTTTGGCAAGGTCTGGGGATTTTCGTAGTCGGCACTCTGGTTTGGTGCATCATTTCCGGCTTCTGGTTTGTCCAGTCCGCGACCTACGAAGAGCTGCGCAAGCTCAACGCTACCAAAGGCTGATGCGCCAGGGCGGCGTCGCTGCCGCCCTACTCTGAACGTTTGCCTTCGCTGACCAAAATCAGCGGTTCAATGCCTGCTACCCTACCCCCATGAAAACCGCCATCATCTCCGACACCCACGGCCTCCTGCGTCCCGAAGCCCTGACCGCCATCCAAGGCTGCGACCTCATCCTCCACGCTGGTGATATCGGCAGTCCCGAAATCCTCGATCAGCTATCCCAAATAGCCCCCGTCCAAGCCGTGCGCGGCAACAATGACCTCAACCTCCCATGGGCTGCCAATATCCCCGACTACCTCAGCCTCGATCTCAACGGCTGGCAAACGCTGTTGATCCACGACATCGCCGACGTCCCTGCCCTCCTCGCCGCCAATACCCGACTCATCATCACCGGCCATTCCCACAAGCCGTTAATCGAATGGCGCGACAACCGCCTGTACCTGAACCCCGGCAGCGCCGGTCGCCGTCGTTTCAAACTCCCCGTGACGCTGGCCCTGCTCGATGTGCGTGCAGGCGCACTGGAACCGCAGCTGATCCACCTCCTGCCCTGAAACTTTTCCGCTCCATCCGGCTCGATCACCTAACCTCATAGACTGTGTGTTCCCTTCGAGCCCGTCCTACCCATGCGTAACACGATGAAGTCGTTGCTTCTGGTCGCTTTCATGCTGCTCGTTCCCGGCAGTTTTTCGCTGCGGGCTGCGGATCTGCCGGCGCCTTCCGCGACGGCTGAGGCGCCGTTGCCGGCGATTAATCAAAGTGATCTGCAAGCGCTGCAACAACGTCTCGATGCGCTCAAGCAGCAGATCTCGTCGGCGAACAATTTCAATCAGCTCGAAGGGCCGCAGGATCGGGTTCAGGCTTTTATGCTGGATGTCGATCGGTTGTCGGCGTCGTTGTTGCCGCAGCAGGCACAGTTGGCGGTGCAGTTAGGGGTGTTGGGCGCGGCACCGGATGTCGAGGCGGCGGCGGAGCAGGCAGACATCGTCGCGCAGCGGGCGGCGCTGACGGAGCAGAAAAACAAGATCGATGGCACGCTGAAGAGTCTGGCGGCGCTGAAACAGAGTGCGGCGGATTTGATCACACAGATCGCCGGTATTCGCCGCACGTTGCTTGAGAGCGAATTGACGCTGCGCACACTGAGTGTGCTGAATCCGGATTTCTGGTCGCCGCTGGTCAATCCTTCGGGGAGTGATACCCAGCGTTTCAATTATTTCTCCGACCAGATCCGCAAAACCTGGGCGACGGTATGGGCGCCGGGTGAGTACTTTTTCACGCTGGTGCTGATGCTGATCGCATGGCTGGTGTGGACGCTCGGACGGCGGCTGGCCGAGCGAGGGCTGACGTGGGTGTGCATTCACCGCATGCCGGAGGGGCGCTTGCGGCGCAGTGCGCTGGCGTTTGCATCGGCGCTGGCGACCATCGTCACTACCGCCCTCGCCTTGCATTTGCTGTTCTATGCCCTGACTCGGCAAGCGCCGTTGACGCCAATGCTGACAACGTTCTCCGAAGAGTTCGAGAAAGTCGTCTATGCCTGTGTGCTGATCACAGGTTTGAGCCGCGCGCTGTTGGCGACGGAGCATCCGTCGTGGCGCTTGCCAGCGATTGCCGATGAAGTGGCGCTAGCCCTCAAGCCCTATCCGCGCATCTTGTCCTGCACATTGCTGGTGTTGGTGACGCTGGTGCAGGTCAGCAATGCGACGGCAATGAGCAGTAAGATTGTGCTGGCCGGCCGTGGCGTGGTCGCCATGGTGGTCATGGCGATCATCGTGACGATGCTGTTGCGTGTTGGCAAAGTGCGCAAGGCGTTGGCTGCGACTCATGACCCGCAGACGAGCAGCACCTTCGCCGGAGTGATTTTCACCGTCGCCAGCATTTCAATGGTTGTTTCGACGGTCGCGCTGCTGACCGGTTACGTGTCGCTGGCACGGTTCATCACGTATGAACTGGTGTGGGCGTACATCGTGCTTGCAGGGTTCTACCTGTTGATTCAGGTGGTCAAGGACGGTTGCGAGTTCGCGTTTTCGCCCAGGTATTCAAGCGGCAAGGCGCTTGAGCATCTGTTCGGGATTGGTGATCGGCGGCTGGATCAGATCGCCATCCTGATATCCGGCATCAGCCGCGCCGTGCTGTTGCTGTGCGCGGTGATCACGCTGTTTGTCGGCGGCATCGGCACCACGCTCGGGCAGTTGACAAGCAACATCCTGGCGATCCTCGGCGGCGCCGGGTTACGCAAGCTGAACATTGTCCCCGCTCATCTGCTCAACGCGGTGTTGGCGCTGCTGATCGGCATCTGGTTGATCCGCGCCCTGCGCCGTTGGCTGGACAACGAGTTCCTGCCCAAGACCGACATGGACCCGGGCATGTGCGCGTCGCTGAGCACGCTGTTTTCCAATATCGGTTACGCGTTGGTGATCTTGCTGACACTGTCGTCGCTCGGCGTGCAGTGGACCAACCTGGCGTGGATCGTCAGTGCACTGTCGGTGGGCATCGGTTTCGGTTTGCAGGAGATTGTGAAGAACTTCGTCTCAGGCCTGATTCTGCTCACCGAGCGCCCGGTGAAGGTCGGCGATCTGATCAGCATCAGCGGCGTCGAGGGCGACATCCGCCGGATCAATGTGCGCGCCACGGAAATCCAGCTCAGCGACCGCTCGATCGTGATCGTGCCCAACTCGCAACTGATCTCGCAGAACCTGCGCAACGTCACCCTCGGCGGCAGTGCCCAGGGCGTGGCGTCGCTGGAGTTGATGTTCCCGCTGGATATCGATCCCGAGGAGGTCAAAGAGCTTCTCCTCAGCACCTACGGCGAGAACGAAAACATCCTCGACAAGCCGGCGCCGTTTGTGCGTTTCAGCCATTTGTCGCCGGACGGGATTACGTTGACGGTGACGGGGTATGTCGGCAGCCCGAGGATTGTCGGGGTGACCAAGAGTGATTTGCTGTTCGAGGTGCTCAAGCGGTTGGGCGCGGCAGGGATTGCGTTGGCGAAGCCGGCGTCGAGTGCTTGATCACAGATTCCCGGATGTTTAAAGAATCTGCGCCAGACGCCGATCACTGTAGGAGTGAGCCTGCTCGCGGTGAGGCCATTTAGCGGCTGGGGCCTGCTCCGCAGTCCATCGGGGGATGAATCCTCGCCACAACGCGGACACGAATAGAAATACTCACGCGCATTTTGACCTTGTGGCAGGTAATCACCACCCCTTATAAAACCAGCCTTTCAGTCACGAAATATTAGGACACGAACATGAGCGACACCTGGAACGAAGGGTATTTCACCGACGAAGGCTACACCTACAGCTATAGCCGGGAAATCAATCCTGTCTTCCAGCGTTATTGCTTGTTGCTGCGCGGCTTTGCCAGCCTGGAATCGAGCGAAAGCTATCATTGCGAACTGGGCTTCGGCCAAGGCGTATCGATCAATATCCATGCCGCCGCCAACCCCGGTTCCTATGTGGGTACAGACTTCACACCGTCCCAGGCCGCCTTTGCCAGTACGCTCGCCAGCGACTGGAACAGCGATGCCCGGCTGTATGACGACAGCTTCGCGCAACTGCTGGCCCGCAATGACTTGCCGCAATTCGACAGCATCAGCCTGCATGGCATCTGGACCTGGGTCAGTCGCGACAACCAGCAACTGATCGTCGAGTTTGCCCGTCGCCATCTGAAACCGGGTGGAATGCTGTACGTCAGCTACAACTGCTTCCCCGGCTGGTCGCCCGCAGCGCCACTGCGCAACCTGTTCAGCCTGCATGATCGCTTCACCAAGTCGGCGTCTGCCGGCCCGGATCAGCGTATTGACGCCGCTCTGCAATTCTCTGAAGCGCTGTTGGCCGCTAATCCCAACTACGCCAGCGCAGTGCCGAACCTGGATGCCAAACTTCAGAGCATCAAGGGGCAGAATCGTCAGTACATCGCCCATGAATACTTCAATCGCAGCTGGGATTGCATGTATTTCACTGACGTGGTCGACGCCATGGCTCCCGCCAAACTCGACTACGTCACCACCGCTGTGCCGCTGGACTCGGTCGACCCGCTCAACCTCAGGCCCGAGGGCATGGATTTCCTGGAAGGGATCGAGCATCCGATCATGCGCGAACAAGCGCGTGACTATTTCGTCAATCAAAGTTTCCGACGTGACCTCTACGTGCGCGGCGCCACCCGGCTGTCGACCGCAGAGCAGCGCCAGGCATTGTTCAATACCCGTTTCATCCTGCTGCAAGCGCCAGAGAGCGTGCCTGTCCACGTTCGCGGGCCTGCGGGTGAGGCCTCGCTGCAGACGGAGATTTACGGCCCGGTACTTGAAGCGCTGACCGCCAACAACTATGCACCGAAAACCTTGCGCCAATTGTCAGCCGCCGCGTCCTCGCTGGCATCTGACGATGTGCTGCAGGCGCTCAACGTGCTGATCGGCATGAATGCCGTGGCACCGTGCCAGAGCGAAGCTGCTGAGAAAGGCGTGCAGGCGCGTTGCAACGACCTGAATCTGGAACTGTGCAAACGCTCTCTGCTGAACGACAAGATCCAGGTGTTGGCCAGCCCGGTGACGGGTGGCGGCATCACCGTCAGTCGTTTCGAACAGCTGTTCCTGATAGCGATCAAGCATGGCCAGGAACACCCCGCCGAATGGGCACAACTGGCGTGGGCCATCCTCGGCGAACAAGGCGAAGTCCTCGTCAGGGACGGCCAGCCGCTGGCGACCGCCGAAGAGAACATCGCTGAGCTGACGCTGAGTGCCCAGGTATTTGCCAGTAACAAACTGGTGATTCTCAGAGCGTTGAACATCGTCTGACAGGCACACGCGCGCAAAAGTATCGCTCATGAAAAAACCGGCTGAAGAGGCCGGTTTTTTTGTCACTACAGGCTCGGCTTCATTCGCGGCAACCGCATTAGCTTCTTCGCAGCTCAAATCATTTGCACTTGGCCAACACCACCTGACAAGTATTCGGCGTGCCGCCTGAGCGACCGGCATAGCGAATACAGTTGCTCATGGATTTCTGCCGCGCCATGTTCAGGCTGGAGCCCCAGGCCAGACCGCCCTCGCCGACCGTCGGCATCGCTTTTGCGTAGCAACTGTCGCCTACGCCGGAGGGCGGATAGTGTTTGCGGTTCGAGCAGCCGGCGCTCAGCGTCAGGCTGAAAACGATGAGCGCAGGCAAGAGCCACTGCGAGCATCGGTGCCAAGGTGTTCCGATCATCGCGTTGCTCCTGTCGCATGAGGTTTGTGACTCATTCAGTCTAGCTGCACTGAACGCGCCCCACTGTAGGAGCTGCCGAAGACTGCAATCAAAATCTAAAGATCGCAGCCTTCGGCAGCTCCTACAGGGAGGTCGTGGCCTGGCGATACTGGCGCGGGGTGAAACCGGTCGAAGCCTTGAACTGGCGGGTGAAGGCGCTGTGATCGGTGTAGCCACATTGCAGTGCAACCTCGGTGATCGGCAGGCCGGTGTGCAACAGCCGATGCGCATGTTCCAGCCGTACTTTCTGGATCATCTGTCGTGGCGTCAGGTGGAATACCCGTTTGCAGTAGCGCTCCAGTTGCGCCACTGAAATGCCCGCAATGCGAGTGAGTTCGCCCAGCGTGACGCGCCGATTGAAGTGCTTGCGGATGTGCTCGTCGACTGCGGCAAGTCGCTGGAATGCCGGATGCGTTTCACTGGCCGACTGCAAATCGACCGAGATTCCGGCCAGCCCGATGATCGCGCCATCACCGCTGTACAACGGGTGTTTATGGGTCAGGCACCAACCCGGTTCGCGGCTGCCGTACAGATGCAGCTCGAGCTGATCCTCCAGCACGAAGCCCTCCTCCAGCACTTTGCGATCCTGTTCCGTGTAGCCCGGCCCCAGTTGCGCCGGGAAGACCTGCGCGCTGGTTTTCCCCAGCATTGGCCGCAGATCCTTCAAGCCACAACGCTGCACCAGCGTGCGGTTGGCCAGCACGTACCGGGCCTTTACATCCTTTATGAAAATCGCCGCATTGGGAATCAGGTCGAGCATCGGCAACAGCGGCGCCGCGCCGGCCAGGAGCGCTTCCAGCGTTTGCGGGCGATTGCCTTGACCGTCCTGGCACAGGATTGAAAGCGCGTTGTACATCGAAGGTTTCTCCCTGTTCGCAGGTCGGCCATGGGGCAGTCGCCTGCAGATTGCAGCAACGTCTGCGCCGTGTCGAGTGACGCCGTGCATCCGCGCAACTGTGCCGATTTCGTCATCGATCGCGCCGCAAAACATCAATCGCACCAATGCCGATGAGTTCAAAGTCTGCCCGTCCCAGTGACACAACTGCCTATCCAATAACTCACAAGAAGGCAACGCCATGTCTGGTCAAGGCAAGTTCAAAAAACAGCTATCACTGATTGATCTCACGTTTATCGGCCTCGGTGCGATTTTCGGCTCGGGCTGGTTGTTCGCGGCCAGTCATGTGTCCGCCATCGCCGGGCCGGCGGGAATTTTTTCCTGGCTGCTGGGCGGCTTCGCCGTGTTGCTGCTGGGCATCGTCTATTGCGAACTCGGCGCCGCACTGCCTCGCGCCGGGGGCGTGGTGCGTTATCCGGTTTACTCCCACGGGCCGCTGCTCGGTTACCTGATGGGCTTCATCACCCTGATCGCGTTTTCCAGTCTGGTGGCAATCGAAGTGGTTGCCTCGCGCCAATACGCGGCGGCGTGGTTTCCCGGCCTGACCAAAAGCGGCAGCAGTGACCCGACCTTGCTCGGCTGGCTGGTGCAGTTTGGCCTGCTCTGCCTGTTCTTCGTGCTCAACTATCGCAGCGTGAAGACATTCGCCAAGGCCAATAATCTGGTGAGCGTTTTCAAGTTCATCGTGCCGCTGCTGGTGATCGGCGTGCTGTTCACTTTCTTCAAACCGGAGAACTTTCAGGTACAAGGTTTTGCACCTTTCGGCCTGTCGGGTGTGGAGATGGCGGTCTCGGCAGGCGGGATTATCTTTGCCTATCTGGGGCTGACTCCGATCATCTCGGTGGCCAGTGAAGTGAAGAATCCACAGCGCACGATTCCCATCGCACTGATCCTTTCGGTGTTGCTGTCGACCCTGATTTACGTACTGCTGCAAATGGCCTTCCTGGGCAGTATCCCGACAGAAATGCTGGCCAACGGCTGGGCCGGTGTCAGCAAGGAATTTGCCCTGCCGTACCGCGACATCGCACTGGCACTGGGCGTGGGCTGGTTGGCCTACCTGGTGGTCGCCGACGCGGTGATCTCGCCGAGCGGCTGCGGCAACATCTACATGAACGCGACGCCACGGGTAATCTACGGCTGGGCGCAGACCGGCACATTTTTCAAGGTCTTCACCCACATCGATGAAAAGTCCGGTATTCCGCGCCCGGCGCTGTGGCTGACGTTTGCGCTGTCGGTGTTCTGGACCCTGCCGTTCCCGTCGTGGGAAGCGTTGATCAACGTGGTCTCCGCCGCATTGGTGTTGAGCTACGCCGTGGCGCCGGTAACGGTGGCGGCGCTGCGCCGCAATGCACCGGACATGCCACGACCGTTCCGGGTCAAGTACATGGGCGTGCTCGGGCCGGTGTCGTTCATCATTGCTGCGCTGATCGTCTACTGGTCGGGCTGGAACACCGTTTCGTGGCTGCTTGGCCTGCAAATCCTGATGTTTGTCGTGTATCTGCTGTGCGGCCGCTTCGTGCCAACCGCGCACCTGAGCCTGGCCCGCCAGGTCCGTTCTTCTGCGTGGTTGATCGCCTTTTACGCAGTCACCATCGTGCTATCGAAGCTCGGCACCTTCGGCGGCCTGGGCATTCTCGCCCACCCTTTCGACACAATCGTCGTGGCCGCGTGTGCCACCGGTATTTATTACTGGGGCGCCGCCACGGGCGTGCCGGCACACCTGCTGCGTCTTGAAGAAGACGATGAAGAAAGCGAAGCCGCCTCCCCCGCTACCACCGTGAACGCGCGCCCTGCCGGCGCCTACTGAACTCAGCCAACGGGACACCTCTCATGAAACGAGTACACGTCATCGATTCCCACACGGGTGGTGAGCCCACGCGTCTGGTGATGAACGGCTTCCCCGAATTGCCCGGCAGCACCATGGCGCAAAAGCGCGATGCCCTGCGCAATCAGCATGATCAGTGGCGCCGCGCCTGCCTGCTGGAACCGCGCGGCAACGATGTGCTGGTCGGTGCGCTGTATTGCGCGCCGGTGTCGGCGGACGCCACCTGCGGCGTGATCTTCTTCAACAACGCCGGTTATCTCGGCATGTGCGGCCACGGCACCATTGGCCTGATCAACTCGTTGCAGTACCTGGGGCAGATCACTGCGGGCGTCCACAAGATCGACACACCCGTCGGTCCGGTCAGCGCAACGTTGCATGAAGACGGCATGGTCACGTTGGGCAACGTGCCGTCTTACCGCTACCGCAAACAGGTGCCGGTGGACGTGCCCGGTTTCGGCCGCGTGTCTGGCGATATCGCCTATGGCGGCAACTGGTTTTTCCTGGTGTCCGAGCACGGTCAACACCTGTCGATGGACAACGTCGAGCACCTCACCGCCTACACCTGGGCGATGCTCAAGGCCCTCGAAGATCAGGGCATTTATGGTGAAGACGGTGCCGTGATCGACCACATCGAACTGTTCGCCGATGACCCCGACGCCGACAGCCGCAACTTCGTCATGTGCCCCGGCAAAGCCTATGACCGCTCCCCTTGCGGCACCGGCACCAGCGCCAAACTCGCGTGCCTGGCCGCCGACGACAAATTGCAGCCCGGCGAGCGCTGGGTGCAGGCGAGCATCACCGGCAGCCAGTTCGAAGGCCGCTTTGAATGGCAAGGCGAACGCATTCGCCCGTACATCACCGGCCGCGCCTACATGACCGCTGACAGCACACTGTTGATCGACGAAACAGACCCGTTCGCGTGGGGCATCTGAGCCACCGCGCAGACTTTTCAAACCCATCCGAATGATGTGCCAAGGAGTTAAAACAATGAGCGACAACATCTTCACCGGTTGCATGCCGGCCCTGATGACCCCGTGCACCGCCCAGCGCAAACCGGATTTCGACGCACTGGTGGCCAAGGGTCGCGAGCTGATCGATATCGGCATGAGCGCTGTCGTTTACTGCGGATCCATGGGCGACTGGCCGCTGCTGACCGAAGCCGAGCGCCAGGAAGGCGTGGCGCGGCTGGTGGCAGCGGGCATCCCGACGATTGTCGGCACCGGCGCGGTGAATACCCGAGAGGCCGTTGCCCATGCAGCCCACGCGGCAAAAGTCGGCGCGCAGGGCTTGATGGTGATTCCACGCGTGCTGTCCCGAGGCGCTTCGGCCGCCGCGCAAAAGGCTCACTTCGCCGCAATTCTGCAAGCCGCGCCGAACTTGCCGGCGGTGATCTACAACAGCCCCTACTACGGCTTTGCCACCCGCGCCGAGCTGTTCTTCGAACTGCGCCGCGAGTACCCGAACCTGATCGGCTTCAAGGAATTCGGTGGCGGCGCCGACTTGCGTTACGCCGCCGAGAACATCACCTCCAAGGATGACGACGTGACCCTTATGGTCGGCGTCGACACCCAGGTGGTGCATGGCTTCGTCAACTGCAACGCCACCGGCGCGATCACTGGCATCGGCAATGCTTTGCCCCGCGAAGTGCTGCAACTGGTGGCCCTGAGCAAGCAAGCGGCGAAGGGTGATGCCAAGGCGCGGCGTCAGGCGCGGGAGCTGGAATCGGCACTGGCAGTGCTGTCGTCGTTCGACGAGGGCTGCGATCTGGTGCTGTATTACAAACACCTGATGGTGCTCAACGGCGACAAGGAATACACCCTGCATTTCAACGAAACCGATGCGTTGAGCGACTCCCAGCGCCGCTATGCCGAAAACCAGTACGCGCTGTTCCGCCACTGGTACGAAAACTGGTCGGCGGAGCAGAACTTCGCCTGACCCCAGGCTTTGTTTTCTTGCCCGCCGGGTTTGCGGCGGGCGCTTTTTTCTCATCAGGAAGACACCATGACTCTGACGGGCAACATGCTGATCGGGCAGCAACGTATTGCGGGCAATCGTGAAGCCATTCGCGGGATCGACCCGGCCACCCATACCGTGCTGGAACCTGCCTATGCCGGTGGATCGGCCGCGCATGTCGAACAGGCCTGTGCCTTGGCATGGGCGGCGCTGGACAGCTATCGCGAAACAACGCTGGATGCCCGCAGCGAATTTCTTGAAGCCATTGCCCATGAGGTCGAAGCCCTTGGCGATGAACTGATCGACCGCGCCGCCGCAGAAACCGGTCTGCCCCGTGCGCGTCTGCTCGGCGAACGCGGGCGTACTTGTCAGCAACTGCGTCTGTTTGCGCGCACGGTGCGCAACGGTGAATGGCTGGACGTGCGCGTCGATACCGCACAACCGCAGCGTCAGCCGCTGCCGCGTTCGGATTTGCGGCAACGTCAGGTACCGCTGGGCCCGGTGGCAGTGTTTGGCGCGAGCAATTTTCCGCTGGCGTTCTCCGTCGCCGGGGGCGACACGGCGTCGGCACTGGCCGCCGGTTGTCCAGTAATCGTCAAGGCGCACAGTGCGCATCCGGGCACCAGTGAGCTGATCGGCCATGCGCTGGCGCGGGCGGTAAAAGCCTGTGGTCTGCCGCCGGGCTCGTTCTCGTTGCTGTACGGTTCCGGGCGCGAAGTGGGCATTGCGCTGGTCACCGATCCACGCATCAAAGCCGTGGGTTTTACCGGTTCGCGCAGCGGTGGTCTGGCGCTGGTTCAAGCGGCGCAGGCAAGGCCGGTGCCGATTCCGGTGTATGCGGAAATGAGCTCGATCAATCCGGTATTGCTGTTTCCGGCGGCGTTGCACAATCGCGCGCAAGCGCTCGCTGAAGGGTTCGTTGCTTCGCTGACGCTAGGGGCCGGGCAATTCTGTACCAATCCCGGGCTGGTGATTGCGCGTAAGGGCCCGGCGCTGGACAGCTTTATCGCGGCCGCTGCCGAACGGTTACGACACAGCCCGGCGCAAACCATGCTGACGCCCGGGATCTTCAATGCCTATGAGGCTGGCGTGACTGCGTTGCTTGAAAACCCGCGCGCGCAACTGTGCGCTGAGGGTCAGATGAGCACAGGGCCAAATCAGTGTCAGGCCCGGCTGTTCACCACTCAAGCCGGGGATTTTCTCGCCGATCACAGCCTGCAGGCCGAAGTGTTTGGCGCCGCGTCGCTGATTGTGCAATGCAGCGATGACGATGAAATTCTTCAAGTAATCGAACGCCTGGAAGGCCAACTCACCGCCTCGTTGCACCTTGACGACGAAGACCTTGAGCAGGCCCGCGCATTGTTGTCGACACTGGAGCGCAAGGCCGGTCGCTTGCTGGTCAATGGCTGGCCTACCGGCGTCGAGGTGTGTGAGGCGATGGTTCACGGCGGACCGTTTCCGGCCACGTCCGACTCGCGCACCACGTCGGTCGGCACCGCAGCGATCCACCGGTTCCTGCGCCCGGTCTGTTATCAGGACTTCCCCGACAGCTTGCTGCCCGGCGCGCTGAAACAGGCAAATCCGCTGCGGTTACGGCGCTTGCTCGACGGGCAAAGGGAAGCGCAGAACAATGCCCAATAACGCCTCGCACGATATCGCCGTGGTCGGCGCCGGCATCATCGGCGTTGCCTGCGCATTGCGTCTGGCTCGCCAGGGTTTGCGAGTTGTCGTCATCGACCAACAGGAACCGGGCCACGGCGCATCGTTCGGCAATGCCGGGCACCTGGCGACCGAACAAGTGTTTCCGATTGCCGATCTATCGATATTCAAGCGTCTGCCGGCCATGTTGATGGACCCGATGGGGCCGTTGCGCCTGGACTGGAAATACATGCCCCGCGCCCTGCCCTGGTTCACACGGCTGTTATTGAATCTGCGTTCGGAACCCTTTCAGAAAACCGTCGCCGGACTGCGGGCGCTCAACGAAGGCAGCCTCGAAGCCTGGCATCGCTTGCTCAGCGACATCGAGCGTCCCGACCTGCTGAAAGTCGACGGTTCATTGCTGGTATTCGAACGTGCGGAATCACTTCAGGCAATCGAAGCGCTTCAGGCACGCTTGCATCAGCAGCAGGTCCCCGTCGATTTCTGGCAGGCAGATGCGATTCGCGACAGCGCACCGCAACTCAGCGAGCGGATTCGGGGTGGTTTGTTCTTTCCCCGCACCGGGCATTTCATCGATCCTTATCGCGTGGTTTGCGAGTTGGTCAGCGCAGCCAAGGCCAGCGGCGTGCGTTTTGTGAAGCAGCAGGTTCAGGGCGGATATGTTCAGGAGCACGGTGTTTCACTGATCACCGGAAACGGTGGTTTGACCGCGAGCCGCGTCCTGATCGCATGCGGCGCGCACTCGGCCAAACTCACGGCCGCGTTGACCGGTAAAACCGTGCCGCTGGACACCGAACGCGGCTATCACTTGATGCTGCCCCAGGAACACGGCCGACTGCCCTTCCCCGTCACCTCCATGGAACGCAAGTTCATCATGACGCCGATGTCCGAGGGACTGCGGCTGGCCGGTACCGTTGAGTTCGCAGGGCTTGAACAGCCGCCGAAGATGGAACGCGCGTGGCAGTTGCATCGGTTGAGCAAGGGGTTGTTCCGCAACGATCTGAGTGCTGAAGCGGCGACACCGTGGATGGGGTTCAGGCCGTCATTGCCGGATTCACTGCCAGTGATTGATCAGGTGTGCGGTGGCAAGGTGCTGCTCGCGTTTGGGCATCAACATCTGGGACTGACGCAGGCGGCGGTCACCGCAGACATGATCGTGCAGATGGCGGGTACGGCAACCACAAACCCGCCCAAAGACCTGCCAGGCAGCGAGGCGTATCGACTGGCGCGCTTCTGACCTGGCGTCAAATGCGCTGAAGCGCGTCGCCTTGGTGCAGTGATCTTCGCTTTTAAACCAAGGTGTTTAAATGACACCTGAGGACACGGATCCGAGGCTACGCATCCTTGCGCAATTGCCTACAGCTAAGCCAGAATCCGCCGGCTTGTACGCCTTGAGGGCGGGTTCTATTGTGGTGCGGTCGCTGACGAATCAGTGATCGGGTTTAGCAGCTCGCCAATTTTCAAGGCACGTAAGTCCCGCCATTTCCCTATGGCGGCTTTGCGTGGGGCACTTCGGTGCGCCGGGATCCTTGAGCCTGGTCTGCTAACCCGCGCACAGCCGCCACCCTCTTCGTTTAGCAGCGAAGGCTGACGGCTCCATTTCTCAAGGAGCTTCACCATGATAAAACCAACACCAAACCCGCCCGAAACCGACCCCACCTCCCCCTACGAATCCCTCGATTCAAAAAAACTGAACGAAGCTGCCGACCGCGCCCTCGATCACTACCTCTGCCCGCCCGGCTCCACCCCTGCGCCACGCAAAACCCGCAGGATGTACGCCGTTAACGCGGATTTCAAAAACGAGGAACTGTTGGTCGATGCCTGCGAAACGCTCGCCTCGGCGAGAACCATCGCCAATGATTTCGCTGCTTTGGTGCCGGCATCGCAGCGTCGGACGCTGGTGGGGATTACGCAGTTGATCATGCTCGGGGAGCTGGCGGTGAATCGGGTGCTGGATAATCTGGAGTTGCCGGGCTGACAATCGCGGTCAATATCCGCAGCGTTATCCGGGGCCAATTCTGGCCCCTTCGCGAGCAGGCTCGCTCCCACAGTTGACCGCGTTCCAATGTGGGAGCGAGCCTGCTCGCGAAGGCTGACGAATAAGCAACGCAGTGTCATCAGGCAAAAAAACCGCCGTCCCGATCAACCAGGACGGCGGTTTTTTTGTGACCACATTGGGATTATGCGTCGTAGAACGGGGCGACTGAGACGCGACTGCCGACGAAGAAACTATCCGCTACCAGCCGCAGTGGCTGAAGGTCGAGGTCGCTGGCCTTGTCACCAATCAACTGCTGAAAGTGCCGATAGACCGCCGCATATTCACCCTCCTGCGAAACGGTCTGGCGCACACCGTCGATACTCAACAACGCGCCGCCGTTGTCCAGTCGCAACACCCCTTCGGCGCAACGGATCTCGATGCTCCAGAGTTCGTCGTGGCCGTGGTCGAAGTCGAACTCGGCACGCACATCGAGGTGGCGTGCGTCTGACATTTTGATCGACGCGGCAATCGGTGACTGGCAGTTCTCTGGAACGCGCAGTTCGGCGGACTCGACAAACAACGGCAGCGCCAGCAAGTGCGTAACGATCGACAAGGCATTGATGCCCGGATCGAAGACGCCGAGACCGCCCGGCTGCCAGATCCAGGTCTGGCCGGGGTGCCATTTGCGCACGTCTTCCTTCCAGTCGATCTGCACGCTTTGCAGGGTGCGCGTGGCAAGCCAGTCGCGGGCGGCGGCAATGCCGGGGGCGTAGCGCGAATGCCAGGCGAACAACGCACTGACGCCTTGCTGCCCGGCCAGGCTGACCAAGGCCATGGCCTCGCCTAATGTGGCGCACGGCGGCTTTTCCACCAGCACATGTTTGCCGGCAGCCAGCGCCTCTTGCACCAGAGCAAAGCGCCCTTGCGGTGGTGTGCAGAACGCGATCGCATCAACCTGCGGGCCGTTGGCGAGCAGTTCGCTCAGGGACTGAAAGTTCTCAACGCCGGCGCAAGGCTTGCCCTGTGTGGCGACAGACACCAACTGGAATGCGGGATTGGCGTTGATCGCCGGGACGTGTTGATCCTGGGCAATCTTGCCGTAGCCCACCAGACCGAGACGGATCGGTTGCATCAATGACTCCTGTTTTTGTCTTGTTTTAGTCAGCGAGCCGGCAGATTACCCGCAATCACCGCGTTCGTCTGTCGGTGCAACGTCACAACGACGCACAGGATCAGGCAAGCATTGCACAGGATTGCACTACTTCACGGCAGCGCAGAACAGCAAAAATGGACGTCCGAAAAATTCATTGAGGACGTTCCCATGCTTGTACAAGCCTACGGTGCCCACGCTGGCGACAAACCCCTTGAGCCCCTGCAAATCAACCGCCGTGCACCCGCGGCCCATGACATCCAGATTGATATCGCCTTTTGTGGCATCTGCCATTCGGATTTGCATCAGGTGCGCGCCGAGTGGGCAGGCACACAATTCCCTTGCGTGCCGGGCCACGAAATTGTCGGTCGGGTTTCGGCGATCGGCGCGCATGTTGCGGATTTCAAGGTCGGTGATCTGGTCGGTGTCGGCTGCATCGTCGACAGCTGCAAACACTGCGACGACTGTGAAACCGGTCTGGAAAACTACTGCGACGGCATGATCGGCACCTACAACTTCCCGACGCCGGACGCACCGGGCTGGACGCAGGGCGGCTACTCGCAAAACATCGTCGTGCATGAACGCTATGTGCTGCGTATTCGTCATCCCGAAGCGCAACTCGCGGCCGTCGCGCCGTTGCTGTGTGCGGGGATCACCACCTACTCGCCACTGCGTCACTGGAACGCCGGCCCGGGCAAGAAAGTCGGTGTGGTCGGCATCGGTGGCCTCGGTCACATGGGCATCAAACTGGCCCACGCGATGGGCGCGCATGTTGTCGCGTTCACCACCTCTGAATCGAAACGCGAAGCGGCGAAGCAGCTGGGTGCCGATGAGGTCGTGGTATCGCGTAACCCCGAAGAGATGGCGGCGCACGCGAAGAGCTTTGACTTCATCCTCAACACGGTTGCCGCGCCCCATGATCTCGATGCTTTCCTGGTGCTGCTCAAGCGTGACGGTGCGTTAACGCTGGTCGGCGCGCCCGCCTCGCCGCATCCATCGCCCAACGTGTTCAACCTGATCATGAAGCGCCGCACAATTGCCGGTTCGATGATCGGCGGCATCCCCGAAACCCAGGAGATGCTGGACTTCTGTGCCGAGCACGGGATTGTTTCCGACATCGAACTGATCCGCGCGGACCAGATCAACGAATCCTACGAGCGCATGCTCAAGGGTGACGTGAAATATCGCTTCGTGATCGACAACGCGACGTTGGCCGGTTAGTGGTTTGACCCGATGGCGGCGCTGGCAAAACCGGCGCTGCCAGCGGATCGCAACGCGGCCCTTATCACCGGGATTTGACAGGCAACGCATAGCTCGACAAAGTCGCACCCCTTTTGCGGCCACCAGTGCCGCAAGTCAGTGTTGAACAGGGGTTGTCGTTGAACGAACACACATTGTCCATGCGCCTGGAGCGCGTGGCGGCGCACGTGCCCGTCGGCGCGCGACTGGCCGATATCGGCTCGGATCACGGCTATCTGCCGGTGGCGCTGATGCGCCGTGGCGTGATTGCAGCGGCAGTGGCTGGCGAAGTGGCGTTGACGCCGTTCCGCTCGGCTGAACGCACGGTGCGCGAAAACGATCTTGAACAGCACATCACCGTGCGTCATGCCAGCGGCCTGGCGGCAATCGAGCCTGGCGACGCAATCACCGCGATCAGCATCTGCGGCATGGGCGGCGAGACGATCCGCGACATTCTTGACAGCGGCAAAGCGCAGCTGAGCGGCGCCGAACGCCTGATCCTGCAACCCAACGGCGGCGAGCAACCCCTGCGCCAATGGCTGATGGATAACGGCTACTGCATCCTCTGTGAAGAACTGCTGTGGGAGAACCGCTTCTACTACGAAATCATCGTCGCCGAGCGTGCAGATTCCGTCGCCTATACGGGTCCGGAATTGTACTTCGGGCCACTGCAAATGCAGGCGCGCAGCCCGGCGTTTCTGAGCAAGTGGCAGCGCATCCTTCGCGAGAAACAAAAGACGCTTGGCCAGTTCGCCCGAGCGCGGCAGGCGTTGCCCGAAGCGAAAGTGCGAGAGATCACGCAACAAGCGCAATGGATCACCGATTTATTGGCTTGAGCGGCGTACGCCTGATCGTAATGACCGCTTCGCTTCAATCCTCGGCGCATATCCGTTGCGACCCAGGCTCCTGAACAACTCCCCCGCCAGCACCCTCTGTGGAAGGATCCCGCAGGGTTCGCCCCTTTCGATTTGATACACCACATCACAAATGAAGTACCTCAAGGCGTATTTATCAATCGCGCGCCACTTCTTAAAGTTCACTCCAACAGCAGCCCATCATCCCGACAGGCTGGCTAGTGGAGTTACTCCAATGCCTTTCATCAGCGTACGCATCACCCGTGACGGCGTCACTCGCGAGCAAAAAGCCCAGGTGATCAAAGAGATCACCGAAACGATGGAGCGAGTACTCAACAAGGACCCAAAACTCACGCACATCGTGATTGAAGAAGTCGACACGGATAACTGGGGTTACGCCGGTATAACGACCACCGAGTACCGCCAGCAGCTAGCGGACGAGCAGTCATGAGCCGCACGGTAAAAATCGACTTTGTCTCGGATGTGGTCTGCCCATGGTGCGCCTTGGGCGCTACGGCACTAGAGCAAGCGATTGCGAATCTGGCCGGTGAGATCGATGTTGAACTGACTTACAAACCGTTCGAGCTGAACCCGGATATGCCGGCCGCAGGTGAGCACGCCGTCGAGCACATGATGCGCAAATATGGCCGTAGCGCTCAGCAAGTGGCGGAACGAAACGCGATGATCATTCAACGCGGCAAAGACATCGGCTTTAGCTTCGACCTGGAAAAACGCAGCCACTTCTTCAACACGTTCAATGCACATCGCCTGTTGTTCTGGGCACACATGGAAGGCCGGCAACGTGAACTGAAGCAAGCCCTGTTACGTGCTTACTTCACCGATGGCAAGAACCCGGATGACGCGCAGACGCTGGTGAATCTGGCGGGCGAAGTCGGCCTCGACACCGGGCGTGCGCAAGAAGTGTTGGCGAACGGCGAGTTCAGTCAGGAGGTCCGCGAGCTTCAGCAGTTTTATCAGGCGCGAGGCATCAACTCGGTCCCGGCGATGGTGCTCAATGATCGAGAACTGATGTCCGGATCGCACTCGGTCGCCGAATACCAGCAAGCGTTACGGCAGGCGGCACGAGAGACAGCTCACGCCTGATTTGCAGATTTTTCTACTCAATCTCTATCGATTCAATGAGGAATTCATCATGAGCACTTCCAATAAAGTCGTAGTGGTCACCGGCGCCTCGCAAGGCATTGGCGCGGGCCTGGTCAAGGGTTTTCGCGATCGCGGGTATCAGGTTGTCGCGACGTCTCGCTCCGTCAAACCGTCGTCAGACCCGGATATTCTGACCGTCGCAGGCGACATCGCTGATCCGCAAACCGCCGAGCGGGTGATCCGTGAAGCCGTTGCACGCTTTGGTCGCATCGACACGCTGGTCAACAACGCGGGCATCTTCGTCGCCAAACCGTTCACCGATTACAGCAAAGAAGATTACGCCCAGGTCGTGGCGACCAACATGAGCGGCTTCTTCTACATCACCCAACTGGCCATTGCCGAGATGGAAAAAAACCGTAGCGGCCACGTCGTCAGCGTAACCACCAGCCTGGTCGACCACGCGATTGACGGCGTGCCTTCGGTGCTGGCTTCGCTGACCAAGGGTGGCATCAACGCGGCAACCAAATCGCTGGCCATCGAGTACGCCAAACGCGGCATTCGGGTCAACGCGGTTTCGCCGGGCATCATCAAGACGCCAATGCACGGCGTGGAAACCCACGAAGCGCTGGGCAATCTCCACCCGGTTGGCCACATGGGCGAGATTGATGACATCGTGCAAGCGATCCTCTATCTGGATAACGCGAACTTTGTCACGGGCGAGATCCTGCACGTCGACGGTGGCCAGAGCGCGGGTCATTGATCCAGCCGCTGTCCTTGCCACAACAAACGGCACCGTGGGCCTATACCGGCGGTGCCGTTTGTTGTGGTAAATACCGGGATGAAATATCCGTTGAGCCTCGGTGTAATCGATTATGAAGCGCCACTTTGAAGACTTGCAGTTGGGCAGTATCGAACTCTTTTGCCTCGCCGCCGAAGCGGGCAGCTTCACTGCGGCTGCGCAGCTCGCCGGAGTGACTCCGGCAGCGGTGAGCCGGTCGATTCTCCGTCTGGAACAACGGCTCGGTGCTCGGCTCTTTGCGCGAACCACGCGCAGCATTCGCTTGACCGAGGCCGGTAGCAACTTCTTCGTCCAGTGCAACCAGGCGCTGACCCAACTGGTTGAAGCTCAGCAAGAGGTCATGGGCGCACAGACAAGTGCGTCAGGAAGATTGCGCATCAGCCTGCCGACCACATACGGGCATCACCGCATCCTGCCGCTGCTGCCAAAATTTCGTGCGCTGTACCCCGACGTCACCGTCGATATCCACTTGGGTAATCGCAACATCGACTTCGTCGCGGAGGGCTACGACTTGGCAATCCGCGTCCGCGCCCAACCGGACTCAACGATGATTGCGCGCCTTTTAGAGGACGCCAAACTGGTGGTGGTCGCCTCGCCCGAGTATCTGCACAAGGCCGGTACGCCGCAGACGCTGGAGGATCTGGTGGAACACGAGTGCATCCAGTTCGAACTGCCCAGCAGCGGGCGGCGGATTTCATGGCTGTTTCAGGAAAATGGCAGCGATCGAGAGATTATTTCGGACGGCGGTTATTCCTGCTCCGACGATGTGCTCGGTGGCGTGACCCTGGCCAAGCACGGTGCCGGGGTGTTCCAGACCTACAAATTCATTGTCGAGCAGGAATTGGCGGACGGCCGACTCGTCGAAGTCCTGCAGCCCTATAAAGGTCGTTCCCGGCCTTACACCTTGCTGTATCCGCACGGCCGCTACGTGCCGCAACACGTGCGGGCCTTCGTTGATTTTCTGCTGCAATATCGGGATCAATGGGCGGCGCTTTAGCCGACCGTCGAACTCAAACGCTGAGCAGTTGCCGGGTGGTCGCCATCGACGTGTTCAGCGACTGCCCGGTGCGCTGCAACTTGTTCAGAAGACTGGCGCCCAACCACATCTGGTACAGGGTTTCCGCCAATTGGCGAGCATCGGCGTCAGGAAGGCTGTTTTCAGCCTGGCCCTGCTCGATGCACAGGGTAATGCGCGACACCACTTGTTCGGCGCCATCACGCAAGGTGAGGCGCATCGACTCGGACAGGTCGGCGACTTCGGCGCTGAGTTTCACCACCAGACACTCATCGCCATGCCCTTCGAGCGTGCAGCGGTTCTGCCAGCCCAGCCAGTAATCCATCAACCGCTCATAAGCCGTAAGGCCCGGCAAAGTCAGGCGCCGCTCCATGTCGGCGAGATAACCGACAAAGTAATCCTCGAGCAAGGCCTGGCCGTAGAGCTCTTTGGATTTGAAATAGTGATAGAACGAGCCCTTGGGCACGCCAGCGGTTTGCAGGATTTCATTAAGGCCGACACTGGTGAAGCCCTTCTCGGCCATCATCCGGTGGCCGGTATCGAGCAAGTGTTGGCGGGTGTCGTCGTAGGTCGGTTTCATGGGGCGCAAATTACCAGACAATAGACCAGTCGTATATTTCCAGGGAACGGGAGTTTGCCATATCTGTCAGTGAAAAACCTGCGTAGAAAAAACTACTAGACGACTGGTCTAATTGGAATCTATGCTGCGCTCCGACAACTCATCTCCCGGTGTCGGCGTTTCGCAAATCCGTTGCGCAGCGACGCCACCTGATCAACCAAGGGTGCTTTATGAAAATCTTGATGGTTCTGACTTCGCACGATCAACTTGGCGACACCGGCAAGAAAACCGGCTTCTGGCTCGAAGAGTTCGCTGCTCCTTACTACGCCTTCAAGGACGCCGGTGCTGAAGTCACGCTGGTGTCCCCGGCCGGTGGCCAGCCACCTCTGGATCCGAAAAGCGACGAGCCAGACGCACAGACCGCCGAGACCGATCGCTTTCGCAATGATCCGGCCGCCCAACAGGCACTGGCCAATACCGGGCGTCTGGCGGATGTTCGGGCGGATGATTTCGATGCGGTGTTCTACCCAGGTGGCCACGGCCCGTTGTGGGATCTGGCCGAAGATAAACAGTCGATCGCTTTGATCGAAGCCTTCGACCGCAGCAACAAGCCGCACGGTTTCGTTTGCCACGCACCGGGCGTACTGCGCCACGTTTTGAATGCCGAGGGCAAACCGCTGATCCAGCATCGCCAGGTCACCGGTTTCACTAACGCCGAAGAGGCCGCGGTCGGTTTGACTGATGTCGTGCCGTTCCTGATCGAAGACGAGTTCCAGCGTCTTGGCGGTTACTACTCCAAAGTCGCCGACTGGCAAGTGCATGTGGTGGCCGACGGGCAATTGGTCACTGGCCAGAACCCTGCCAGCTCCGCAGCGGTCGCCGAAAAACTGCTGAAGGTGCTCGGCTGATTTCTCACGCCAAGCCCTCGCGGGACAAACTACCCGAACGCCGTGCGCGTCATGCACGGCGTTTTTTACGCTCACTCAATAGTTGACTGGTCTAATAAACCAGTAAAAAAGGTCATTCATGAACAACAGCAGTTTCTTCAATCCCACCCAATTGGGCCTGCACACCCTGAAAAACCGCATCGTCCTGCCGCCTCTCACCCGCCAGCGCAGTACCCAACCGGGCAACATCGCCAATGAATTGATGGCCGAGTACTACCAGCAGCGCGCCGGCGCGGGTTTGCTGGTGACCGAAGGCACGCAGATCGAGCCGCGGGGCCAGGGTTATGCCTGGACGCCGGGCATTCACACCCCCGAGCAAATCGCCGGATGGCGCAAAGTCACCGATGCCGTGCATGCCGTCGACGGGGTGATTTTCGCCCAGCTCTGGCACGTGGGCCGTGTGTCGCACAGCGCGTTGCAACCTGGCGGTGCGGCGCCGGTATCGGCTTCCGCCGTGGCGACCGACCGCGTCAGTGTGTTCATCGAAACCGCGCCAGGCAAAGGCGAGTTGGTGCCGCCGTCCGCACCGCGCGCGTTGAGCACTGATGAAGTTCAGGAGCTGATCCAGCTCTATATCCAGGCAGCACGCAACGCGATGGAGGCCGGTTTCGACGGCATCGAACTGCACTGCGCCAATGGCTATCTGGTCAATCAGTTCATCTCCGCCCACAGCAATCTGCGCACCGATCAATACGGTGGTTCGCTGCACAATCGCCTGCGTTTTCTGCGCGAAGTGGTGGCGGGCGTCGCCGAGTGCATTGGCAAGGAGAAGGTCGGCGTGCGCTTCGCACCGCTGTTCACTACCACCGATGAGGCGCGCACGTACCTGGGCCTGGTCGAGGAAGATCCGCACACCACCTATATAGAAGCGATCAAGGTGCTGGAGGACGTCGGCATTGCTTATCTGTCCATCGCCGAAGCCGATTGGGACGACGCGCCAGCGATGCCGCAAACCTTCCGCCAAGCGGTGCGCGATACCTTCAGCGGCGCGATCATCTATGCCGGGCGCTACAACGCCGAATCCGGTGCGCAGTTGCTCGACTCCGGTCTCGCCGATTTGGTCGCTTTCGGTCGGCCGTTCATGGCCAATCCGGATCTGCCTGCGCGAATCGCCAACGGCTGGCCGCTGAATGCGCCGAACCCGGCCACGGTGTATGGCGGCAGCGCTGAAGGTTATATCGATTACCCGGTGTATCCCGGCTAGCAAAAAAACCTATACAAAACCAACTTTCCGTACAACTATCTGAGTAAGGACTTTCCCACCACTGGCTACCTCTATTGCCTCTCATCAGGCTGATTGCGTTCGAATGAAGACTGTTAACCGCTTGTGCCTGGTCCTCGGTGACCAGTTATCTTTCGATCTCGCCTCGTTGCAAGGGCTTGATCGCGAACGCGACACCGTCCTTTTGGTCGAGGTGATGGAGGAAGCCAGCCATGTTCCTCACCATCCGCAAAAAATTGTTCTGGTGTTCAGCGCCATGCGTCATTTTGCTCAGGCGTTGCAGGAGCAAGGCTTTCAGGTGCAGTACGTCAGGCTCGACGATCCGCAAAACACCGGCGCTGTGCCGAGTGAGTTGCAGCGCTGGCATGCGCTTCTAAAGCCGGACGAGTTGCACCTGACCGAATGCGGCGACTGGCGTTTGGAGCATTCGCTGCGCGATTGTGGTTTGCCCATCCATTGGCACAGTGACAGCCGTTTTCTATGCACCCGCGCCGAGTTCGCCGATTGGGCGGCCGGTAAAAAGCAGCTGCGCATGGAGTACTTCTACCGCGAGATGCGCCGCAAAAGCAGGCTGTTGCTCAATGGCGACGGCACTCCGGTGGGTGGCGCGTGGAATTTTGACGCCGACAACCGCAAGTCGCTGCCCAAAGGCGTGAAGCCGCCCTACCCGCTCAACTTCAGCGCGGACCCTGTCACTCAGCAAGTCCTCGCTTTGGTGCGCGAGCGTTTCGCCAGTCACTACGGCGCTGTGGACGACTTCAACTACCCGGTGACCCACGCCGACGCCCAAGCGCTTTGGCAATACTTTCTGGATTTCGGCCTGGCCGGTTTTGGTGATTATCAGGACGCCATGGCCAGCGACGAGCCGTTTCTGTTCCATGCGCGCATCAGTGCCGCGCTCAACATCGGCTTGCTCGATCTGCGGCAACTGTGCAACGACGTCGAGTCGGCCTATTGGGCGGGCAGCGTCGCCCTGAACGCCGCCGAAGGCTTCATTCGGCAACTGATCGGCTGGCGTGAATATGTGCGCGGGGTCTACTGGCTGAAAATGCCTGACTACGCCGAAGGCAATTCATTCGGTAACACCAGGCCATTGCCGGAGTTCTACTGGACCGGCGAAACACAGATGAACTGCATGCGCCAGGCCATCGGGCAAAGTCTCAAACATGCCTATGCACACCACATCCAGCGGCTCATGGTCACGGGCAATTTCGCCTTGCTGGCCGGCATCGCGCCGAGCGAGATCTGCGAGTGGTATCTGGCCATTTACATGGACGCGTTCGACTGGGTCGAGTTGCCCAACACCCTGGGCATGGTCATGCACGCCGATGGCGGATACCTGGGCTCCAAGCCCTACTGCGCCAGCGGCCAGTACATCAAGCGAATGTCCGATTACTGTCGCGATTGCGCCTACAAGGTAAGTGAAAGCACCACCGACAATGCCTGCCCGTTCAATTCGTTGTACTGGCATTTTCTGATGCGCCACGGCAACCTGCTGCGCAGCAATCAGCGCATGGGCATGCTCTACAAAAACCTCGACCGCATGCCTGAAGCCAAACAGCAGGCCCTTTGGCAACGCGGGCAAATGCTGCTCGACACGCTGGATAACGGGCAGTCGTTGTAGATCCGCAAGCGCCGCCCTTCAAGGCTGCAACTTATGTAGGTCGCGCCGTGTCAATGGGTGACCCGTAGTGTTCGTTTGCAGCACGCTGAACGAGCCCGGACCACAATAATCAATCAGGCGTAAGTGGTGAAAATCCTGAAACATCTTACCCGCGAAGCGCTTGAGTCAGAGGTCATGCGCCTGCGCCAGGCGCTGGAAACCAGCGCAGGACAAACACTCGTCAACGGCGCACAGCACGATATCGCCGCACAACTGGCCGCCAGCCGTGCGGCGCTCGCCGCCAGTGAAGCGCGCCAGCGTGCGATCTTCGAGTGCGCGATCGATTTCGCCATGGTCGCCACCGATCCGCGAGGCAACATTACCGAATGGAACGCCGGCGCCGTCAATGTCATGGGCTGGAACGCCGAGGAAATACTCGGCCAAAGCGCCGCGATTTTTTTCACGCCGACGGATCGCGCTTCGGGTCGCGTTGAAATGGAAATGCAGCGCGCTCTGCTTGAAGGGCGCGCCTCCGATGAGCGCTGGCACCTGCGCAAGGACGGCCAATTGTTCTGGGCGTCGGGCGAACTGATGCCGCTCTATGCTGACGATCAATCCCATTTGGGCTTCGTGAAAATCCTTCGTGACCGCACTCAGGAGCATCTCGCTGGCCGTGCACTTTTCGAATCGCAAGAGCGCTATCGCCTGGCGCTCAAGGCCACACGCGATGCGGTCTGGGACTGGGATTTACAGACCCGGCAGATTGTCTGGAACGAAGCCCTGCAACAGGCTTATGGATTCCCGTGTGCGGCCATCGACTCGACGAGTGAATGGCGCTTTGCCCAGATCCATCCGCAGGATCGCGAACGCGTCGAGGAATCGATACGCTCGGCCATCGACGGCAGCGGATCGACCTGGAGCGCCGAGTACCGCTTCCGCTGCCAGGACGGTTCCTACGCCGAAGTGCTCGACCGCGGCCACTTGATCCGCGACGCCGACGGCCGCGCCGAACGCATCATCGGCGCGATGCTTGATCTGACGCGCTCGCGCAGTGCCGAAACGGCGCTGCGCCTGAGCGAAGAACGCTTCAGCACCATTCTGGAAACCATCGAAGCTGCATTCGCCATCGTCAAGGTCAAATTCGACGCCGACGATCGTCCGGTGGATTACTACTTCGTCGAGGCTAATCCGGCGTTCGAACGTCAATGCGGGGTCAATCTGCGGGGTAAATGGGTGACCGAGTTTGCACCCAACCTGGAAAAGTTCTGGTTCGAGACCTACGGGCACGTGGCCAAGACTGGCGAACCGGCGAACTTCGAAAGTTACGCCAACACCTTTGAGCGATGGTTCGACGTACGTGCCGTACGAGTCGGCGATCCGGCCGACCGGCAAATCGCGATCCTATTTAATGACGTTACCGAACGACGCGACGCCGAAGAGCGCCTGCGCGTCAGCGAAGCACTCGCGCGTGAAAACGTCGAGCGTGTACAACTCGCCCTCGCCGCCGGCGCCATTATCGGCACATGGCACTGGGACCTGCCGACCGATAGCTTTACCGTGGATGAAGCCTTCGCCAAGGTGTTCAATCTCGACCCGGCTCTGGGCCGCACCGGTCTGAGCCTGGAACAAGTGGTGACGACCGTTCACTCCGACGACCGGGACGGACTCATCGGTGCGATCAACGAAGCGATTGCCCGCGGCGGCGCCTATTCCCATCAGTATCGGGTGCGCGACGCCGATGGCAAATACAACTGGCTCGAGGCCAACGGGCGCGTCGAGTGCGCCGACGACGGTACGGCGCTGCGCTTCCCCGGCGTGCTGATCGATGTGGAAGAGCGACGCAGTGTCGAGGCCGAGCGCGATCGGGCCAACGCGGCACTGCGCGCGCTCAACGACACCCTGGAACAACGTGTAATCGCGCGCACTGCCGATCTCATGCAAGCCGAGGAAAAGCTGCGGCAATCTCAGAAAATGGAAGCCGTCGGGCAACTGACCGGCGGCCTCGCCCATGACTTCAACAATCTGCTGGCCGGCATTTCCGCCGCCCTGGAACTGATGCAAAAACGCATCTCTCAGGGCCGCTTCAAGGACGTCGACAAGTATTTGGCCACCGCCCAGGGCGCGACCAAACGTGCGGCGGCGCTCACCCATCGATTGCTGGCGTTCTCCCGACGCCAGACTCTCGATCCGCGGCCAACGGACGTCAACACGCTGATTGTCGGGATGACCGAGTTGATCCAGCGCACCGTCGGCCCGAGCATTCGCCTGAAGACGTTAGTGGCACCCGATCTGTGGCCGGCGCTGGTCGATGCCAGCCAGTTGGAAAACGCTCTGCTGAATCTGTGCATCAACGCCCGCGATGCCATGCCGGATGGCGGCAGCATCACGGTGGAAACCGCCAATCGCGCCGTGGCCGTCGAGTCGGTTCGCACGCTGGACATTCCCGAGGGCGAGTACCTTTGCCTCTGCGTCACCGACACCGGCACCGGCATGAGCACTGAAGTTATCGCCAAGGCCTTCGACCCGTTTTTCACCACCAAACCGCTCGGTCAGGGCACAGGTCTGGGGCTGTCGATGATCTACGGCTTCACCAAACAATCCGGTGGCCATGTGCGTGTGCATTCAAAAGTCGGCCAAGGCACCACGATGTGCATCTACCTGCCACGCTATCGCGGCGAAGCCAAACAAAATCACGACGCCACCCGCAGCACGGCAACACCGCTGGTAAAAGCAGGCGAGACCATCCTTATCGTCGACGACGAACCCACGGTGCGCATGCTGCTCAAAGACGTGCTCAGCGAACTCGGCTATACCGTGCTGGATGCGGCTGACAGCATCGAAGGCCTTGAGACGTTGCGCTCCAACGCGCAGATCGACCTGCTCATCACCGATGTCGGCTTGCCGGGCGGCATGAACGGCCGGCAAATGGCCGACGCGGGCCGGGAAATCCGCCCGAAACTCAAAACCCTGTTCATCACCGGCTACGCCGAAAACGCCGTCATCGGCAGCGCTCAACTCGGGCCGGGCATGCAAGTGCTGACCAAGCCTTTTGCGGTCGATACCCTGGTGTCGCGAGTCAGTGATTTGCTGTACGAAGCGAAAATGCCGTAACCCTCAACCGACCCGTGCAGGCGCTGCGGCATAGGCTTTGATTCTGCCGTTGAGCGCCCCGTGATCTCGGCTATCAACATGCCAGAAGCGCCTGCATCTTCAGAGGGGTTAGCAGATGTATCCAACCACGCCTGACGGCCGTTATTTCGTGGTCAAAGAACAGCTTTGGCGATGCAGTAACCCGTCTTTGGACCCGCAACAACGCCAGCATCTGGTCGACGACTTGATGACTGCGCGACGCGAAGTAAAAGCGGCGAAGTCGCTGGGTGACCCGCAAAAATTGAAAGCAGCGAGGGCGCATGTGCAAGCCGCCAAAGTGGCACTGGGCGAACGTGGCCCGGTCTGGTGGGAGGACGGCAGTGCGGATTACAACCGATACAAAGTGAACAACACGCCGTATGCCGAGTGGTATCAAACGCTGAAGCCGCAAAGCGATTAAAGCGTTCGGCACCTGCGCAATGCGTGCTGACAGATGAGTCAGTCAAGTCGAGCCGTGCTGTCACGTGGCGTCAGCTGGAACGGCAACACCACATGTCGGGCAGGCAACGGCTGTTTCTCGATCAGCGCAATCAGCATTTCGACGGCTTTCTCGCCGAACATTTCCGCCGGTTGGGAAATGGTTGTCAGCGGCGGATCGCAATAAGCCGCCATCGGAATGTCATCGAATCCCGCCAGCGAAATATCCTCCGGGACGCGCAACCCCTCCTCCTTGATGCGCTTCAACGCACCAATCGCCATCTCGTCATTTTCACAAAACAGCGCACTCGGCCGGTCATCGAGCGCAAGCATTTTTCCGGCGCCGTCATAGCCCGCAGCCAGACTGAAATCCCCGTGACAAACAAGCGCATCGTCCAGCACAAGGCCCGCCTGGCGAATAGCCTGTTCGTACCCCGCCAAACGATCTCGCGTCAGCGGACTGCCTTTCGACCCTTTGATCAGGCCTATGCGCCGATGCCCAAGCGCAATCAAATGCTCAGTCATCGCCTTGGCGGCCGCGACGTTATCGAGGCTGATTGTCGGATGACGCCCTTGCTGGATTACTTCGCAGGCATTGACGATCGGCGGCAGATCCTTCCCCGAAGTGGAGCCTTCGAAGGGATCGAAGGCGCGCAGTTGAATCACGCCATCCGCTTGATGGGCGTACACCAGATCGGCGAACTGGCGCTCCAGTGCTTGGCGGCCTTGAGTGTCGCAGAGCAACAATCTGTAGCCGGCGGCATGCGCAGCCTTTTGTGCACCGCTGATGACCCGGGCGAAAAACGTGTTGGCGATGGTCGGGACCAGAATCACCAGGTTCCCGGTTCTGCGTGAGCGAAACTGCACCGCCATCAGGTTCGGCCTATACCCGGCCTGTTCGACGGCAGCCATGACCCGATCGCGGGTGTCGGGCAGTACGCGCTCCGGCGACTTCAGCGTTCTAGACACTGTTGCCACCGAAACGCCCGCCAGCCGTGCCACTTCGCGGATATTGGACAAGTCTGCCTCGCTCTTTCAATCAAATCGGCCGCCGAGCTTACCGCACCGCGGCGCGCGCCGAAACGCCGACATTCGTCAGACGAGGTTTGACAGCGGTGCATTTCAAGCCTAGATTTCGCCTGCGATGTAACCGGTTACATCATAGACAACTTATGCACTCTCCACAGAGACAATTGCCATGATTGCTGCTGCTCGAAAAATAAGAATGGGCTTCGTCGGTGGGGGTGAAGGCGCCTTCATCGCTCAGGCACACCGGCAGGCAGCCGGCCTCGATGGACGCTTCGAACTAGTCTGCGGTGCGTTCAGCCGAGACGTGCAAAACAATCAGCGCAGCGGCACCGCACTGGGGCTGCCCGCGAAACGCTGTTATGACACCTGGCAAGACATGCTCGCCGCCGAATCCATGTTGTCGCCCGATCAGCGCATGGAGCTGCTGGTGATCGTCACGCCTAATCACTTGCACGCGCCTGTTGCCAGCGCAGCGTTGAGCGCCGGTTTCCATGTTTTCAGCGAGAAGCCTGCTGCGCTCAATCTGGCCGAAGTGCAGGCGCTCGAGCGCGTCGTCAGCAGCAGTCAGCGAATCTACGCGCTGGCGCACACGTATCTGGGTTACGCGATGGTATGGCAGGCTCGGGAAATGGTTGCCAGCGGCGTTATTGGTCGCCTGCGCAAAGTCCTCGTCGAATACCCGCAAGGCTGGCTCAGCACCGACGTCGCCGGACAAGGCAACAAGCAGGCCGACTGGCGCGACAACCCAGAGCAATCGGGCATCGGCGGCTGCATCGGTGACATCGGCACTCACGCGTTTTCCCTGGCGGAGTTTGTCGCCGGTCAGCCCATCCAGTTCATCAGCGCGATGCTCGGCTCGCATTTCAGCAGCCGTCAACTGGATGACGACGCCGCCATGCTGTTCAAAATGGCCGACGGCGCCAGCGGTGTGTTGATCGCCAGTCAGGTCTGCGCGGGCGAAGAGAATCCGCTGAAAATTCGTCTGTATGGCGACAAGGGCGGCCTGGAGTGGCGTCAGGAAGAGCCCGCCAGCCTGATCCACCGACCATTGAACGAACCCATGCGCGTGCTGCGATCCGGCCTCGGCCAAGCGTGGTTATGTGAAGCAGCAACCCGACGCATGCGCCTGCCCGCCGGGCACCCGGAAGGTTATCTGGAGGCCATGGCGAATCTTTATGGCGACCTCGCGCAGGCGATTCTTGAGGGCACGAGCGGCCCTGATGCGCCAGGCGTGCCGGGCATAGAGACCGGCCTGCGCGGCATGGCCTTCATCGAAACCGCTATCGCCAACCATCGCGGCGATGCCAAGTGGAGCGAAATACCTCACCAGTCAATCGGAGCATCCGCCAATGAAAACTGATCAAACAAACCCTGGCGGCATGCGCGGCCCGGGCATCTTTCTCGCGCAATTCATCTCGGACGAAGCGCCCTTCGACTCCCTCGCCAACATTGCACAGTGGGCGGCCTCGCAAGGCTACAAGGCCATCCAGTTGCCAACCCTTGGCACGCGTTTCATTGATCTTGAGCGCGCCGCCGACAGTCAGGATTACTGCGACGAACTCATCGCAATCTGCGCCAAGGCCGGCGTGGTGATCAGCGAATTGTCGACGCATCTGCAAGGCCAACTGGTCGCGGTGCATCCGGCGTTCGACAGCCTCTTCGACGACTTCGCCCCACGGGATGTGCGCGGCAAGCCGCAAGCGCGCACCGAGTGGGCGATCAACCAGATGAAGCTCGCGGCGCGCGCCAGTCAGCGCCTGGGGCTGACAGCCCATGCAACCTTTTCCGGCGCCCTGCTCTGGCCGTATGTCTACCCGTGGCCGCAACGCCCTGCCGGTCTGGTCGAGCAAGGTTTTGCTGAACTGGCCAAGCGCTGGCTACCCATACTCGACTGCTTCGACGAGGCCGGTGTCGACCTCTGTTACGAAATCCATCCCGGCGAAGACCTGCACGACGGCGCCTCTTTCGAACGCTTTCTTGAGGCGGTGAATCATCATCCGCGCGCGGCGATTCTGTATGACCCGACCCACTTGTTGTTACAGCAGATGGATTATCTGGGCTTCATTGATCGCTATCACGAGCGCATCCGCATGTTTCATGTGAAAGACGCAGAGTTCCGCCCCGATGCACGCTCCGGTGTCTACGGCGGCTATCAAGGCTGGGTTGATCGTCCGGGCAGATTCCGCTCGCTGGGCGATGGCCAGATCGACTTCAAATCAATCTTCAGCAAGTTGACCCAATACGACTTCAACGGCTGGGCCGTGCTCGAGTGGGAATGCTGTCTGAAAGATGCTGCTCAAGGCGCTGCCGAAGGCGCCGCATTCATTGAACAACACATGATCACCAAGACCCGCAAGGCGTTCGACGACTTCGCCAGCGTGAGCGCTGACGCGCAATCGAATCGACGTCTTTTGGGGCTCAACGACCACTGATTTACCGCTGTTACCGACATAAAAATAATACGGTGATTGAAATGAACGTAATGAATGCGCGTCTCAGCGTCATGATGTTTTTGCAGTTTTTTATCTGGGGTGGCTGGTTCGTCACCCTCGGCACCTTCCTCACCACAACGCTGGCGGCCAGCGGTGGACAGGTGGGGATGGCGTTCTCGACCCAGTCGTGGGGCGCGATCATTGCGCCCTTCGTCATTGGCCTGATTGCCGATCGGTTCTTCAACGCCGAACGCATCCTGGCGGTGCTGCACCTGATCGGCGCAGTGCTGCTGTTCCAGCTCTATCAGGCGGCGGATTTCAGCGATTTTTATCCCTATGTGCTGGCTTACATGATGGTCTACATGCCGACGCTGGCCCTGGTCAATGCGGTGGCGTTCCGCCAAATCAAAGACCCGGCCCTCGAGTTTTCGCGCATACGGGTCTGGGGCACCGTCGGCTGGATTGTCGCCGGCATCGTCATCAGCTTCGGCTTTGCCTGGGACTCCCAACAGGCCATCGCGGCGGGCGGCCTGCGCAACACCTTCCTGATGTCTGCCGTTGCGTCGCTGGTATTGGGGCTTTACAGCTTCAGCCTGCCGAACACCGCCCCGCTGAAATCTACTGATGGGTCGGCAAGCCTTAAGCAGATGCTGGGTGTGGATGCGTTGAGTCTGCTCAAGGATCGCAGCTATCTGGTGTTCTTCCTCGCGTCCATTTTGATCTGCATTCCTCTGGCGTTTTATTACCAGAATGCCAACCCGTTCCTCGCCGAAATCGGCGTCACCAATCCCACGGCGAAGATGGCCATCGGGCAAGTGTCCGAAGTGCTGTTCATGCTGCTTCTGCCACTGTTCATCCAGCGCTTCGGCATCAAGATTGCTTTGCTGGTCGGCATGCTGGCGTGGGCGCTGCGATACGTGCTGTTTGCCTTCGGCGACAACGGTGATCAGGCGTTCATGCTGCTCATCGGTATTGCCCTGCACGGCGTTTGCTACGATTTTTTCTTCGTCTGCGGGCAGATCTACACCGACGCCAAGGCCCCAGAGCGCTTTCGCAGCTCGGCTCAAGGCCTGATTACCCTGGCGACTTACGGTTTGGGCATGCTGATCGGCTTCTGGATCGCAGGCCAGATTACCGACCACTTTGCCTCACCAAACGGGCATGACTGGCGCAGCATCTGGCTGTTTCCGGCCGGTTTCTCGGTCGCGGTGCTGCTGCTTTTCTGGCTGACGTTCAAAGGGCGGGACACCGACAAGGCGGTGGTCCCCTCACCCGTCTAGACACTACCGCCCCCTGTAGGAGCTGCGGCACGCTGCGATCTTTTGATCCTGATTTAAAGATCAGAATAATCGCAGCCTCGCTGCACTCGAATGCGCCTACAGGATGTTTTGTGTTCAGTTGAACGAACAAAAGCCTGCTTTTCAGGGCAGGCTTTTAGTCAGTCAGCGTCGACTTATTTTTGCTGCGCCGTCAGCGCCGCATAACCATTCATCAAGTTGCGATAGTTCGGAATCCGCTGCGACAGCAGATTGCCCAGTCCTTCGATGTCGTTGCGCCAGTCGCGGTGCAGCTCACAGGCTACCGAGAACCAGTTCATCATCTGTGCGCCGGCCTGAGTCATGCGGCTCCATGCGGCTTGTTGCACCGTGGTGTTGAAGGTGCCGGAGGCGTCGGTGACCACGAACACATCAAACCCTTCGGCCAGTGCCGACAATGTCGGGAACGCCACACAAACATCAGTCACCACGCCGGCAATGATGATCTGCTTGCGGCCGGTGGCTTTGATCGCTTTGACGAAGTCTTCGTTGTCCCAGGCGTTGATCTGGCCTGGGCGGGCAATGTACGGCGCGTCCGGAAACATCTCTTTCAGTTCCGGTACCAATGGGCCGTTCGGGCCTTGTTCGAAACTGGTGGTGAGGATGGTCGGCAGTTCGAAGAATTTCGCCAGATCAGCCAACGCCAGAACGTTGTTCTTGAACTCGTTCGGCGAGAAGTCCTGCACCAGAGAAATCAAACCGGTCTGGTGGTCAACCAGCAGTACTACGGCGTCGTCTTTGTTGAGGCGGTTGTAGGTTGGAGTGTTCATCTGTGCAGTCCTTTTGGGTGGGGGAAGTTCTTGTTGCGTTCAAGATGGGCCCAGATTACTGACACTCCAGCGCTGGATAAATCGGCTGAAAAGCGTTTCACCGTCAACCCAAAAAGGACAATCACGCGACACTGATCAAGGATTTCGCTGCGATCCCGACCTTCGCGGCGATCCTTGTCATACTGTTACCCGCTTCACGTGTGCAATAAACCCAAGGAGATGTTCATGCTCGGACGCCACTCGCCAGAGCGGAACACAAACAACCCCGCATCTCTACTCAGGCATCGCGCAAGTGCGCGCCGTCGTCGACGACACCGAGCGTTTGTATGGCTATCGCGCCCTCACGACCTATCCACTGGTGGTCGAGGCGGGTCTGTCGCGTGATTCAATCATCGAACCCTGGCAGCAGGATTTGCTGAAGAACGGCTTCGTGCCGGTGTTTCTGATTCTGGTGCTGAGCTGTTTCGGGCTCATCGTCCTGAGCCAGTTGCGCCAGCGTATGGCGATGGAACGACAAATCCGCCACGCCCATCAGACCATGCGCGACATGGCATTGACTGACGCCCTGACCGGGCTTGGCAACCGTCGACGCCTGGACAATTCGCTGGCCGATGAAATTCGATTGGCCCGTCGCCAAGGCTCGGCGCTGTCGTTGATCATGCTCGATGTCGACCACTTCAAACGCTACAACGACCAATACGGGCATGCGACGGGTGATGATTGCCTGAGCGTGGTCGGGCAGGCGATCCATCAAGCGGTCAAACGTCCGGGTGACCTGGCCGTACGCTATGGCGGCGAAGAGTTCACCGTGTTATTGCCCAATACCGATAGCGCTGGGGCGATTCAGGTCACCGAGGACATTTTGCAGAGTATTCGTGCGCTGAAGATGGAACATGCCGGACATCCTCTGGGGTATGTCACAGCCAGTGCCGGCATCACCACGCGTCATCCCGTCGACGACACGGTCACGTCGGCCTCGTTGTTGAAAGCGGCCGACACTTGTCTATATGAGGCCAAGCAAGAGGGGCGCAACCGTTGGTGTTTGAGCGCAGCGGTTATGAGCCAATAACGCCTTCATCACGCCATCGCTCGCGCTGGTCACTTTTTCTTACACCTTTTGTCGCCCTGCGACACCCTGTCAGCCGATCGAAAACCGACTCACCGGTTCAGTTTGTTATCATGCGCCGCTTTTACGGTTAACCCACCCCGCCGGTCCTGCCGACTGACGGGCTGCAAAAGGCGGTATTAGATGACGGCTTTGTTGACTCGCCGCAAGGTACTTGCGGGAATGGGCGTACTCGGGCTCGGCCTGCTCGCCGGCTGCGACACCCGCGGCCAACTGTCGTACAAGTACGGCAAGGATCTGAGTAACAAGATCATGGGCCGCACCTTCAAACTGAAGGACACCGACGGCGATACCATGACCCTGTCGAGCTTCCGCGGCCTGATGCCGATGGTGTTCTTCGGCTTCACCCAGTGCCCGGCGGTCTGCCCGACCACCCTGGCCCGCGCAGCAAAAATCAAAAAACTGATGGGCAGGGACGGCGATCGCTTGCAGGTGATCTTCATCACCCTCGACCCCGAGCGCGACACGCCGCAAATCCTCGACGCCTACGTCAAAGCCTTCGACCCGACGTTCGTCGCGCTGTACGGCACGCTTGAGGAAACCAAGGCCACGGCCAAGGAATTCGACGTGTTTTTCGAGAAGGTGCCGGCCGGCGACACCTACACCATCTCGCACACTTCCACCAGTTACGTCTTCGACTCGCGCGGCGAACTGCGCCTGGGTCTGTCCACCTCGCTTTCGGCAGAAGAATGCACGGAAGATTTGCTTACTGTTATGGAGGTTTGCTAATGCAACCGGTTCTGAACAACATCAAACGCGCGGTACTCGGTCTGTCTCTGCTGGGCCTGGCCTTTCAGGTTTCGGCGCAGACCAAGGTCGACGATGCGTGGGTGCGTGCAACCGTGCCGTCCCAGTCCGCCAGCGGCGCGTTCATGACCCTCACCGCCGACAGCGACAGCAAGCTGCTCAGCGTCGCGACCCCTGTGGCCAAGGACGTGCAGATTCACGAAATGAGCATGAAGAACGACGTCATGAGCATGGGCCCGGTCAAATCGGTCGACCTGCCGGCTGGTAAAGCCGTCAAGCTTGATCCGAACGGTTACCACGTCATGCTGATGGGCCTGACCGGTCAGTTGAAAGAAGGCGAATCCGTGCCGCTGACCCTGACCGTGGAAAACGCCAAAGGCGAAAAAGAAACCGTTGAAGTGAAGGCCAGCGTGCGTTCGCTGACCAACATGGAAGGTCACGATCACAGCAAAATGCATTGATCTGACTAAGCGGTAACAAAAAAGGGGCGGCCTGATCGTTGATCAGGCCGCCCCTTTTTTAGCTTTAGCTGTGCACCGCATCAACGCTTGCGGGCCAATGCGTTGCGCACGCTCTCTCGTGACATACCCGATCCGGAACGGGGCACGGCTGGAGCTGCGGTTACCTGAGCCAGCTGTTCCTTGCGCTTTGCCACCTGGCGCCACTGGTAACCGAAATATCCGGCTGCAACGAAAAACCCCAGCCAACCGAAAACCGAACCGACGAAGAACCACAGCCCGAGGGTGATCAGCACGGTTTTCCAGGTGAACAACTTCAAGCTGTCATCGGCAGGCACGGGTTCAACCGGCGTCTGGTGCGCCACCGGTATTTTTTGCACTTCGTTCAGATCAAAGCGCAGCGCGAAGTCCGCGCCGGGAACCTCGACGTCTAGTCGATCGCCGACAGCGGAATGCACACGCACCTCGCCATTGACGATCGACACCGAGCTGAAACTGATCTGGCTTTCGTAGTGAATCTCGCCGTTGACCAGCGTCACGACCGTCCGTTGTTCGGCCTTTGGGGTTTCGCGCATGTCGATTCCTTGAGAATTGCACGTCGAAGGATGTGCACAGGGAAAGTCCGTTGAGCGCAAATGCTACTGAGTGGCCCTTACCCTGTCCAGAAAGCAAGACGTTAAATGCCAGGGATGAAGGGCTGTTGCCAAGCTGATCGAAAGCGCTGGGCTTCGCGGTTGCCGCTTCAGCGCTGCTGACCTTCAGCAACGGCTTTTGTAAAACGTCGGCGCGCCGCACATCGCGTGGACTTGCGTGTGGCCAGTTATGGGCTTGATGTGGATCCTCAGCCTTCCAGATTGCCCGGGCGTTTGAGCTGTCGATTGAAAGCATTTTTGATGATGGCTTGAACTGAGCAAAAGTCGGTGCAGGCGGACTCCAGTTTCGGTTAACAGCCTGAAACAAAAAAACGCCTGCACCGATTCGCCTGCCGTATTCCGGTTAATTGTCAGACACCCGCCCCTGACTGGGCTCCAGCTCGGTGCCCACGCTTACAAGTGCTCCCGACACCGGATCACCTTCAAGTTTTAAAAGGCGATCAGACAGCTCACCCTTGGTATCATCACCCACACTTTTTTGACGATTTAATGACTGGAAGGTCTTTTTTTGTGAGCGCTCTTTTTCGCTGGTTGCGGCAGCCGCATGCCCGCCTGTTCTCTCTGATTCTGCTGGTACTGGTTGTGCCGGTGTGCCTGCGCGCGACGTTGGGCTGGTCGACACCGCTTGGCTATTTATCGGATTTGGCCATTGGCAGTCTGCTGGTGGTTCTGCTGCATCGCCGGGCATGGTGGCTGGCGATGCCGGTGCTGGTGTTCTGGGCGCTGCTGGCGGTGGCAACGGCCGAGTTGGTCAGCGCTGTTGGCCGTTTGCCGAATCCTTCCGATCTGCATTACCTGATTGATCCGCAATTTGTCGAAAACTCCACCGGCGGTGGTTTGGCGCATCCGGCGCTGGGCATCACATTGCTGCTGGCCTTGGCGTTCTGGCTGCTGACGCAGTTCACCGGTCGCGGCATTGTCCGCCCACCCCTGCCCCGCGCGGTCTGGAGCGCGCCGCTGGTATTGTTCGCCGCGCACTGGGGCGCGCAGAATCTGTGGCCGAGCGAGGACGATCCGTGGCGCGCGTACAACCTGCCGCATCAATTGCTCGCCACTCAGGTCGCCGATTTTCAGATTCAGGCCGAGGAATGGCTTGACGGTGATGTCGAAGAAGCCACACCGGCGATGGCCGGGCTCACCGACGTTGACCTCAACGGTCAAAAACTGCTGGCCGCGCCGGGGCAAGCACGCAACGTCTTGATCATTGCCCTGGAAGGCATTCCCGGGGCTTACATCCGCGCCAATCGCGAAGCCATCGGCAGCCATTATCAGGAAGACCTTATGCCCAACCTCAGCCGCTGGGCCGAGCGCGGCATGAACACTCCGGATTACGTTCTGCACACGCACCAGACCATTCGCGGTCTGTACGCGATGCTCTGTGGCGATTACGACAAACTCAACAACGGCACGCCCAAAGGCGTGGAAATGCTCACCCAGAAGGAACGCAATCAGGCCTGCCTGCCGGCACAGTTGCGCAAACATGGCTTCAGCACCCACTACCTGCAAGGCGCCGGCCTGCGCTTCATGGCCAAAGACAAGATCATGCCGCACATCGGTTTCGATGCGACTCATGGCCTGGAATGGTTCACCAATGCCAACTACCTGGAGTTTCCGTGGGGCAAGGATGACAAAGCGTTCTTCGAGGGTGCGCTGGATTACGTCGGCCAACTGAACAAGCAGAAACAGCCGTGGATGCTGACGTTGTTGACGGTCGGCACTCATCAGCCCTACTCCGCGCCGGACGAATACCTGGAGCGCTACGAGACACCCAAGCAGGCCGCCGTCGGTTATCTGGACGATGCGCTGGACCAGTTCCTCGCAGGGCTTGAGCGCCAAGGTGTGCTCAAAGACACGCTGGTGGTGATCACCTCCGATGAATCCCACGGCATCGACGGCGTACGTCTGGCCTCGTCGTGGGGCTTCAATCTGACGCTGGCGCCGGAGCAACCACAACTGCCGCGACTAAATGCCGGGGTCTACGGTCATGTGGATCTGAGCACGTCGATCCTCGACTACTTCGACCTGCCCGTGCCCTCCGCCCTAAGTGGCCGTTCGCTGTTTCGCGACTACGATTCCGGTCGTGAAATCATGTCGTACACCAACGGCAAACTGCGCTATCACGACGGTCAGGGCATCTTTTCCGAATGTGACATGCCGCGCCGCTGCCGCTATTACGAAAGCGCCGGCTTCATCGCCGAGAGCGCCACGTTCAAGGGAAGCTACAGCGGCCAGCGCGCCCGGCAAGTCGCCGCCCGCGCCTCGGCACTCGACCTGTCGCTGCTGCGCACCCCACTCAACCATCGCTATCAGTTCGGCAGCACCAACGTCATTGCGCTGCAAGCACAAATCAACGACGACTGGGCCGACAATCTGATCGGCGCGCAATACCTGGAAATGCCCAAGGGCTCGCACACCCGCGTGCGCCTGACCGTGCGCTCTGTCGATCCGCAACAGGCGGCGTACATCCAGCTCAAGGCCAAGGAGTTCGAGCAGGACGTGCAACTGGGCTTGCCAGCAGAAATGGTCGCCACGGCGGATCAACCGCTGGAGATGGATTTCAGCTTTGAGAACCCGCAGCAGCGCAAGGCGTTCTCGTTTCATTTGCTGGGTTATGGACTGGGCGCGGTGGAGGTTACGGATTTCAGTGTGATTACTGAAATACCGGGGCAAGAGGACATTCTCGACGACGTGCTTGAGGACGAGGCCGCGCAGTCGAGTTGACTGCGCAATCCCGTGTAGGAGCTGCCGCAGGCTGCGATCTTTTGATCTTGCTTTTTAAAGACCAACGTCAAAAGATCGCAGCCTTCGGCAGCTCCTACAGGGGGTTATGCGCTATGCCGAGTGAGGGTTTTGCAGCAACATCTACGGTAAAAGACTCTGCCTATCAGCGTCCAATAGTCGGGCTATTAGCCGACTCGCCAACTCGGGTCTAGCCTTACAAGTCCGAAGTCGGCACGAGCCGGCCGTCGCAGACCTGATAAGGACCCGAACATGGCAAATGAATCGAAATGCCCGTTCAACCACGCCGCCGGTGGTGGTACGACGAACCGTGACTGGTGGCCGAATCAACTCAACCTGAAGATCCTGAGTCAGCACTCGCCCAAGTCCGATCCGCTGGGCAAGGACTTCGACTACGCCAAAGCCTTCAAAAGCCTGGACTTCCAGGCGCTGAAACAAGACCTGCGCGCACTGATGACCGACTCCCAGGACTGGTGGCCGGCAGACTTTGGCCACTATGGCCCGCTCTTCGTGCGCATGGCCTGGCACAGCGCCGGTACCTATCGCACCGCGGATGGCCGCGGTGGTGCCGGCTCCGGCCAGCAACGTTTTGCCCCGCTCAATAGCTGGCCGGACAACGTCAGTCTCGACAAGGCCCGCCGCCTGCTGTGGCCTATCAAACAGAAATATGGTCGCAATATTTCCTGGGCTGACCTGATTGTTCTCACCGGTAACGTCGCGCTGGAATCCATGGGCTTCAAGACCTTCGGCTTCTCCGGTGGTCGCGCGGATGTCTGGGAACCGGATGAGGACGTGTACTGGGGCTCGGAAAACGAATGGCTGGGCGGCGACAGCCGTTACGGCAAAAGCAAGGAGCCGATGCAGGAGCCCGGTGACGGTACGCTGGTCGCCGAGCCGGATTTGCATGGCAAAGAAGAAAGCCGCACCGACCAGGGTGAACGCAATCTCGAAAACCCGCTGGCTGCGGTGCAGATGGGTCTGATTTATGTGAACCCGGAAGGCCCCGAGGGCAATCCGGACCCGGTAGCGTCGGCCCACGACATTCGCGAAACCTTCGGCCGCATGGCCATGAACGATGAGGAAACCGTGGCGCTGATCGCCGGCGGCCACGCTTTCGGCAAAACCCACGGCGCCGGCCCTGCCGATAACGTCGGTGCTGAACCGGAAGCCGCCGGGCTGGAAGAACAAGGTCTGGGCTGGAGAAACAGCTTTGGCACCGGCAAGGGCGCTGACACCATCACCAGTGGCCTTGAAGTGACCTGGACCACCACGCCAACCCAGTGGAGCAACAACTACCTGGAAAACCTGTTCGGCTTCGAGTGGGAGCTGACGAAAAGCCCGGCCGGCGCGCACCAATGGAAACCGAAAAATGGCGCGGGCGCGGGCACCATTCCCCATGCCCATGACCCGAACAAACGTATCGACCCGACCATGCTGACGTCTGACCTGGCGCTGCGCTTCGATCCAGCTTACGAGCAGATCTCCCGGCGTTTCCTGGCCAATCCCGACCAGTTGGCCGATGCATTTGCCCGCGCCTGGTACAAGTTGATCCACCGCGACATGGGCCCGCTGTCACGCTACCTCGGCCCGGAACTGCCGAACGAGGAGCTGCTGTGGCAAGACCCGATTCCCGAGGTCACTCATCCGCTGATCGACGATAACGATGTGGCCACGCTGAAAAGCAAAGTGCTGGCATCGGGGCTTTCCGTCTCGCAACTGGTTTCGACCGCCTGGGCGGCGGCGTCGACGTTCCGTGGTTCGGACAAACGCGGTGGCGCCAACGGTGGTCGCCTGCGTCTGGCACCGCAGAAGTTCTGGCAGGCCAACCAGCCTGAGCAATTGGCCAAGGTCCTGCAAACCCTCGAAGGGATTCAGGGCGAGTTCAATGGCGGCGCAACCGGCAAGAAAGTTTCGCTGGCCGACCTGATCGTGCTGGCGGGTAATGCCGGGGTCGAGCAAGCGGCGAAAAATGCCGGCCACGCGGTCACCGTGCCATTTTCGCCGGGACGTACGGATGCGACTCAGGAGCAGACCGACGTCGAGTCATTCGGTTTTCTCGAGCCGATTGCCGATGGCTTCCGCAATTACAGCAAGGGTAAATACACCGTAGCGGCCGAGGCGCTGCTGATCGACAAGGCGCAATTGCTCACCCTGACCGCGCCGGAAATGACCGTGTTGCTCGGTGGTCTGCGGGTGCTGAACACTAACGTCGGACAAACCCGCCATGGCGTGTTCACCAGTCAGACCGAAGCGCTGACCAACGACTTCTTCACCAACCTGCTGGACATGGGCGTGGAGTGGAAGCCGACCTCACCGGACGCGGACGCGTTTGAAGGCCGCGACCGTAAAAACGGTAGCGTGAAATGGACGGCGACGCGGGTTGATCTGGTGTTTGGTTCCAACGCGATATTGCGGGCGGTCGCGGAGGTGTATGCGAGTGCGGATGCTAAGGAACAGTTTGTTAAGGACTTCGTCGCAGCGTGGACGAAGGTGATGAATCTGGATCGGTTTGATTTGAAGTAACTGACAAAACGCAAAACCCCAGTAGGAGCTGCGGCACGCTGCGATCTTTTAATGTTGATTTAAAGATCAGATCAAAAGATCGCAGCGTGCCGCAGCTCCTACAGGGTTTTGTGTTTGCCGAAGATATTGATTAGGCGAGCATTACGCCAGGCTCTTGCTCACCACCTCATACACATCACTCGACAGCTCACCCGAAGCCAGAATCCGCTCCAGTTCGCCTTTCATCAACGCCTGACGGGCGCTGTCGTATTTGCGCCAGCGCGTCAGCGGTGCCAGTTGGCGCGAAGCGATTTGTGGGTTGAAGCCATTCAGCTCGATCACCAGATCCGCGAGGAAGCGATAACCGGAGCCATCCGCCGCGTGGAAGTTGATCAGGTTCTGCCCGGCAAAAGCCCCCACCAGCGCACGCACCTTGTTCGGGTTCTTGATGTTGAACGCCGGGTGCTGCATCAGCGCTTTTACCCGCGCAAGACCGCCCGGCAACGTGCTGCCAGCCTGCACGCTGAACCACTGATCCATGACCAGCGGATTGTCCTTGAAGTGCTCGGCGAAACTCGCCAGCGCCAGGTCCTTCTGCTCATCAAACGGCGAGTTGACCAGCACGGCCAGCGCGGTCAGACGCTCGGTCATGTTGTCGGCCGTTTCGAATTGCTCCAGCGCCGCTGCCAGCACTTCCGGCTTGCCGCTGAGCATCAGGTACGACAGCGCGATGTTCTGCAGCGCACGACGGGCAAAGTGTTCGGCCTCGGCCACGTACGGGGTTTTCTTCGACAGGTCGCGGTTGGCCTGATAACGCAGCCACAGCGCCTCGAACAACCCTTCAGCCAGTTGCTTGCGGGCAAACTCACGCGCGATATGGATGGCATCAACGTCTGCGACTTCGCTGATTTCGGTGAGGTACGCCTCACCCGGCAGCGAGAGCATCTCGGCAACCATCGCCTGATCCAGCGATTCATCGGACAGCACCGTGCGCAGTGCCGACACCAGACGCGGGTCGAGCTTCAGGCTTTCGCCCTTCTGCTGCTGGCCGATCAGTTCTTGCAGCACCTGTACCGACAGTTGCTGACCGGCATCCCAGCGGTTGAAACCGTCGCTGTCGTGCTGCATCAGGAACATCAGTTGATCGCGGTTGTACGGGAAGCTCAGTTTCACCGGCGCCGAGAAACCGCGCAGCAAGGATGGCAGCGGCTGTTCAGCGATATCGACGAAGGTGAACGTCTGCTCAGCCTCGGTCACCGAAATCACGCGGGTGGTGCCTTGGGCCGACTCTTCGCCGCTCAGACGCAGGGCAATCTCATTGCCTTTGCTGTCGAGCAGGCCCAATTCAACCGGGATCACGAACGGCAGTTTTTCCACCTTGTCCGGGGTTTCCGGGCAGCTTTGGCGGAAGGTCAGGCTGTAGGTTTTCGCCGCAGCATCGTAAGACTCGCTCACTGCCAGACGCGGCGTGCCGGCCTGGCTGTACCAGCGTTTGAACTGGGTCAGATCAACACCGTTAGCGTCTTCCATGGCCTTGATGAAGTCATCGCAGGTCACGGCTTGGCCATCGTGACGGTCGAAGTACAGATCGCTGCCTTTGCGGAAGCCTTCGGCACCCAACAGAGTGTGGATCATGCCGACCACTTCCGAACCCTTTTCGTACACGGTCAGGGTGTAGAAGTTGGAAATCTCGATGAAGCTGTCCGGGCGCACGGCGTGGGCCATCGGGCCGGCGTCTTCGGCAAACTGGTGGGTGCGCAGGTAGGCGACATCCTGAATGCGCTTGACCGTGGCCGAGTTCATGTCGGCGGAGAAGCCCGAATCGCGGAATACGGTGAAGCCTTCCTTGAGCGACAGCTGGAACCAGTCGCGGCAGGTCACGCGGTTGCCCGACCAGTTGTGGAAGTATTCGTGGGCGACGATCGCTTCGACCCGCTGGTGTGCGGCGTCGGTGGCGGTTTCGGCGCGGGCCAGCACGGCGCTGGAGTTGAAGATGTTGAGGCCCTTGTTCTCCATGGCGCCCATGTTGAAGTCATTCACGGCGACGATCATGAAGATGTCCAGATCGTACTCGCGACCGTAGACCTCTTCGTCCCAGCGCATCGACTTCTTCAGGCTGTTCATGGCGTGCTGGCACTTGTCGATGTTTTCCGGTTCGACGTAGATGCGCAGCGCGACTTCGCGCTCGGTCATGGTGGTGAAGGTGTCTTCAACGCACCACAAGTCACCGGCCACCAGCGCGAACAGGTACGCCGGTTTCATGAACGGATCTTCCCACGTTGCCCAGTGCCGGCCGTCTTCGCCTGGCCCCGAGGCAATCGGGTTGCCGTTGGACAGCAGCACCGGATAGCTGTGCTGTTCGGCCACCACGGTGGTGGTGAACTTGCTCATCACGTCCGGGCGGTCGAGGTAATAGGTGATTTTGCGGAAGCCTTCGGCCTCGCATTGGGTGCAGAACATCGTGCCGGACTTGTACAGGCCTTCCAGCGCAGTGTTGGTTTCCGGGTGGATCCTGACGCTGGTGTCGACCGTGAAGGTTTCGCTGGTCGGCTGCAGGATCAGGTTGTTTTCGCTGAGCTGATAAGCGTCGGCACTCAGTTCCTGATCGGACAGCGTCACCGACAGCAGTTCCAGTTGCTGGCCATCAAGCACCAGCGGCGGCAGGCCCGCGCCACGCGCCGGGTTGCGGCGCATCACCAGTTGCGCATGGACCAGGCTGTGGTCCTCGAACAACTCGAAGGTCAGGTGCGTTTCGTCGATCAGGTACTCGGGCGCCTGATAGTCCTTGAGGTAAATCATCTTCGGTTGTTCGGTGCGCATGCTGGAATCCTTATTGATGCACGGCGAGCTGATAAGCCGTGTACTTGCGAATATTGATCACGCCGGTGTCGAAGATCAGGTACTGGCCCTTGATTCCCAGCAGCGTGCCTTCGGCAATGGGGTTCTTGTCCAGGTTGAAGCTGACGATTTTGGCCGGGTATTGCTCGACCGGATAGCGGATTTCGAGAGGTTCTACATCGGCAATCGTCTGAATGGCTTGTAGGCCGAATCGCTCTTGCAAGCCTTGCAGACCTTCGGCGCAGCTTTCAAACAACTGATCACGCACCTGCGCCAGATCCACAGACACCGCATCGCCCTTGAGCAGCGCACGCCAGTTGGTTTTGTCCGCCACCTGACTGCGGAACAGGTCTTCAACGAAGCCTGACTGCTGTCGCGTGGACACACGCATGATGGGCAATGCCTGACTGGCGCCCTGATCAAGCCAGCGCGTCGGCAATTGGGTAGCACGGGTAATGCCGACCTTGATGCCCGAGGAATTGGCCAGATAGACCACGTGGTCGGTCATGCAAAACTGCTGGCCCCACACCGGATCCCGGCAGGTGCCCGCATCAAAGTGGCAACGCTCCGGGCTCATGATGCACAGGTCGCACTGCGCCAGTTTGGTCATGCACGGGTAGCAATACCCCTGGCTGAAACTGGTTTTGGTCTTGCGCCCGCAATGGGTGCAGTGGATCGCCCCCAGATACTCCAGACGCACCGTCGTGCCGATCAACGGATTGACGGGCACCTCGACGTCATCCAGACGAAACGCATATTGCACGTTCGGCCCGTCAAGGCGCGCCGACATTTTGCTGATTGCACCGCGGCCAATCTCGATCAATGGATGGCATCCGACTTGAACAGGATGTTCGGCACTTCGATCGACTTCGACGCACATTCTTGCGGGCCCATGTAACCGGTGCGCTGATCTTCAGGCAGGTTCTGGATTTCCCAGGCGATCATTGCCTGCAACGACAACTCGCGCTGTTCGGCGGTGAGCTTGCCACCGTCGGCCCACTTGCCGATTTCCACGGCCAGTTTCAGGCTCTCGTAGATGTCCGGGGTGATGTTCTTGATCATGTCGTTAAAAGAGGACATCTGGGTCTCCGTGCTCTTATCTACAAACTAAAATTAGATGGCCAGTTTACGGCGGTTATACAAACCACCCAACAAACCGGTGAAGCATCCGATGAGTAACCCGCTGACATGCGCGGCGTTGGCGATTTCGCCGAAACCGATCATCGAGATCAGCCCGGACATGCACACCACCAGCCACACCAGCATCATCACCAACACGCCGCGCGGCAGGCGATAAGCCGGGTTCGGCGCCAGCAACTGAAATATCCAGCAATGCCCGAGCAAGCCGTAAAGCACGCCGGACAGGCCGCCGAACAGGGTCGCGCCGCTCCAGACAAATTGCGCGTAGTTGGAAACGAGGCTGAACAATAAGGTCAGGCCGATCAGGTTGATGCTGCCCTGACGCGACTCAATGCGCCGCCCCAGCTCCCAGTACCACATGCCATTCATGGCCAGGTGCAGGATGCCAAAGTGAATCAGCATCGGCGTGACCAGACGCCACCACTGCCCCGCCGCGAGGCTGTCGGCCAATGGTGTGAAGTGGATGTACTCGCCTATCACGCGAAAATCGAGAAAGGTCAGCCAGCGAAGGGTTTCAAGATTTTCGCCGAGGAAGGTCAGGCCGCCGACGATCAGGCTCAGCAGCAGGATGAACCCGGTAGCCTTGGCATGCTTCAGTTGCTCGACAAACCCGGGGCGCTTGAAAGTCTGCGCAACCGGGATATCCATCTGCTGATCGGGATCGCCCGCCGGAAAACGCTCGTACAGCGAACGCACGTCGTCGCTGATCTCCGCAGGCGCCCACAGCACCTGCTCGCCCGCCTCTTCACTGACTCGATGGGGCACTTGCATGCGTTGCAACAGCGTGACGAAACCGCTCAGATCCACCGCCAGGGGCAGACGCAATACCGCTACCGAACTCATTGCAGCACCTCCGGCCGCTCGACATCGACCCAGACAAATTTATGCGGATCCAGACGCGTTTCCTGATCCAGACGATAGGCGACGAGTTTGCCGTAGAGCACCGCGCTGTAATCCAGACACGCGAGGTTCGGGCGGATCGGCGCCGGTTTGCCGCTGCGCCAGTAGTGGCCGACGAACAGCAATGGCTCATCGACACCGTAGCGCAGCAGGGAATTCTTTTCGGTTGAAGTCAGCGGGGTTTGCGCCACCGGCTCCGGCAGTGCATCGGGCTGGAAGACAATGTCGCCGTAGGTTTTCGGATCGTCTTCCCAGAACTTGGTGCGGAAGAACGAACGCACCAGACCATCGCCACTGGTCATGGTCTGGCCGTCGGGCAGGCGCATGTCGGTACCGCGCAGCAAGCGGTCGAACACGGTGCAGGCGAAACTGCCCGGCACTGCCGAAGCCTGGAGGAAGTGTTCATCGATGCAGCCGTCGGGGAACAACGCGCGCAACGGCTCGATCAGGCCGGCATCCCAACAGGCATGCACCACGCGAAAACGTCCGGCATCAACGAACAGCGGCAGTTGATAGAACCACTGCTGGAAGTCATGCCAGTCGCCCGGATGATCTTCGAATTGCGTCAGGGTTTCATGCAGCAGGCGCGCATGGCGCGGCGTGTGTTCGCGCACAAACTGCTTGCCGCTGCCCGGTGGCGCCGGGGTGCTCCAGCCCAGAGCGTTGAATTCGTGGTTGCCCATGATGCACAAGGCCTGACCGGCCTCGACCATGTCATGGACGATGTGCAGCGCCTCGCGAATCCGCGGGCCACGGTCGATGATGTCGCCGACGAACACGGCCATGCGCGATGGATGCCGCCAGACCCCGCCCTGCTTGTGATAGCCGAGGCGATCAAGCAAGTGTTCGAGGGTCAGCGCGCATCCGTGCACGTCACCAATCAAGTCATAACTGCGCGCGGGATCGAGCATCAGTCGCCTCCACCACCCAACTTGCTGCCCCAGCCGAGTTTGGTCCGGCAGACTTCGTAGTAGTTGTGGTCGAGCGGGTGAATCAGCCGCAGCTTTTGCGCTTTTTTGCTGACGGTGATGGTGTCGCCCGGCGCGCAGGTAAAGTGGTTCTGCCCGTCGCAGGAGACTTGCGGGTAGATCTGCATATCTTTGGACACGACGATTTTCAGCTCACTGTTGCCATCGACCACAATTGGCCTGCTGGACAACATATGGGGATACATCGGCACGATCACAATGGCGTCGAGCTTGGGATGCATGATCGGGCCACCGGCAGACAGCGCATACGCGGTGGAGCCGGTCGGTGTGGCGACGATCAGGCCGTCGGCCTTTTGGCTGCAGACGAACTGGCCATCGATGTACAGCTCGAACTCGATCATTCGCGTCGACTTGCCGGGGTGCAGCACCACATCGTTGAGCGCGTCGCCCTGTCCGATGGCCTCGCCGTGGCGGCGAACTTCGGCTTGCAGCAGAAACCGGTTTTCCACCAGGTAATGGCCGTCGAGTACTTTGGCGACTTCGACTTCCAGCTCATCCGGGCGAATGTCAGTGAGAAACCCGAGGCTGCCACGGTTGATCCCGAGCACCGGCGTATTGTGTTTGGCCAGCGCTCGGGCGGCGCCGAGCAGGCTGCCGTCGCCGCCGACAACGATGACCATGTCGCAGACTTCACCGAGCATCTTGCGCGACGAGGTTTGCAGGCCATGCCCTGGCAGGACTTCGGCGATGGTGTCTTCGAGGATCACATGCAGGTGACGATCGAGCAGAAACCGTTTCAGTCGGCGGACGGTATCCAGCACCTGAGAACTGCCCAGGCGACCGATGATGCCGATATTACGAAATTGCTCCATGGGACCTCTGCGGACAATCGAAAACGCGAAAAACCCGATTATGGGCGAAAGCCGCCGTTAGACAAAATCCTTTCAGCCTCAAGGGCGGGCGCGTGTTTAAGGCTATGCTCGCAAGATGATCCTATTTCCCGACCTGCTGCAGCTACCCCACCGATTACGCCATCCGCATGTGCGCGATCTGGCGTGGGTGATCCTCGCCCCGCCGATGCTCGCGACCACGCCGTGGCCGCAGCGCCATCCGCTGGCGGGCAGCGACTGGGTCAGCGATCCCGGGCGACTGGAGCAATGGCTGCGTCAGCTCGATCACGACAGCAGCGGTTTGCTGCACTGGTTGTCCCAGGCACGCACGCGGCGCCTGGGTTTGTATTACGAGCGACTGTGGCAGTTTGCCGTGCAGCACGCGCCAGGCATTGAGTTGATCGCGGCCAATCTGCCGATCCGCCGCCAGGGGCACACCCTTGGCGAGCTGGACATGCTGCTGCGTGATCGCGACGGCGTGCATCACCTGGAACTGGCGATCAAACTCTACCTCGGCCCGCAAAACGGCGACGGCCAGGATCCGGCGCAGTGGCTGGGGCCGGGGTGCCATGATCGACTGGATCGTAAACTGGCGCACTTGGCCGAACATCAACTGCCGATTTCGGCGCGCCCGGAAAGCCGTGAAACTCTGGCTGCACTGGATATCGAGGCCTTCAGTGCACAACTGTGGCTGGGCGGATATCTGCTGTACCCGTGGCCCGGCAAGTCGCAATCACCGAATGGCGCGCATCCGCAGCATTTGCGTGGCAGTTGGTTGCATCAGAAAGACTGGCCGGCATTCCTGGCGCAGCGTCCGCCGGGACGTTGGCAACCCCTGCCCCGCCATGCCTGGCTGGCGCCAGCGCATTACCCGACGGATCAGACCTGGAGCCGTGAGCATTTGCAGATGTGGCTCGAGGCGCTGGAACCCTTGGCGCCAGCGCAACTGATGGTGCGCCTGACCGAGAATGCGGGAGGGGAATGGGAAGAGGCGGAGCGGCTGTTTCTGGTGTCCGACCTTTGGCCGAATGTCCCCGGGCAACCCTGAGAATCTGTGGTGTTCATACCGGCCCGTCGCTGGCAAGCCAGCGAACGGGTCAATCGGTCAAAGAGATAAGCGCAATGCCAACGCCGCCAACGTCACCAGCAACACCGGCACCGTCAGCACAATCCCCACCCGGAAGTAATACCCCCAGCCAATCCGGATCCCCTTGCGCTCCAGCACATGCAGCCACAGCAAAGTGGCCAGACTGCCAATCGGCGTGATCTTCGGCCCCAGGTCGCTGCCGATCACGTTGGCGTAGATCATCGCCTCCTTGACCACCCCGCTCGCCTGACTGGCATCAATCGACAAGAGCCCGATCAGCACCGTCGGCAGGTTGTTCATGATCGATGACAACAGCGCTGTCAGCACGCCGGTTCCGAACGCCGCGCCCCACACGCCATATCCGGCGAAACCATCGAGCCAGCCAGCCAGATACCCGGTCAACCCGGCATTGCGCAGGCCGTAGACCACCAGATACATGCCCAGCGAGAAAATCACGATCTGCCACGGCGCCTCTTTCATCACTTTGCGCGTGGAAATCTTGTGGCCACGGGCGGCGATCGCCAGCAGCAGCGCCGCGCAGACAGCGGAAATCGCACTAATCGGAATGCCCAGCGGCTCCAGCGCGAAACAGCCGATCAGCAAAATCACCAACACCGCCCAACCGGCATAGAACGTGGCTTTGTCGTGGATCGCGGTTTCTGGACGCTCGAGCTGTTCGGGGTCGTAAGCCGCCGGAATATCGCGACGGAAAAACCACATCAGCATGCCCAGCGTCGCGGCCACACTGACGAAGTTCACCGGCACCATCACCGCCGCATAGCGGTTGAAGCCGATGTTGAAGAAGTCCGCCGAAACGATGTTGACCAGGTTCGACACCACCAGCGGCAGGCTTGCGGTGTCGGCGATAAACCCTGCACCCATGACGAACGCCAGGGTCGCTGCGGGCGAAAAACGCAGCGCCAGCAGCATGGAAATGACAATCGGCGTAAGAATCAACGCCGCTCCATCATTGGCGAACAGCGCCGAGACCAGCGCGCCGAGCAGCACCATGAAGGCAAACAGCTTGCGCCCGCTGCCCCGCCCCCAGCGCGCCACGTGCAATGCGGCCCAATTGAAAAAACCGGCTTCATCGAGCAGCAGACTGATAATGATCAGCGCGACAAAAGTGCCGGTGGCGTTCCAGATGATTTGCCACACCAGCGGGATATCACTGAGGTGCACCACCCCAAAGATCAGCGCCAGCACCGCGCCCAAAGTCGCACTCCAGCCGACACCTAGGCCTTTGGGTTGCCAGATCACGAGGGTAATGGTCAGTAAAAAAATCAGTGACGCAAAGAGCATTCGTAACAACCTTCAATGGGGGAAATAAGCCAATCCACAAAACCTGTGGGAGCGAGCTTGCTCGCAAAGAGGCCTTCAGCCACACATTATTGGTGATTGAAGGTCCGCCTTCGCGAGCAAGCTCGCTCCCACAGGGCTTCGGTTAAGAGGTCTTTACTTTTTGTGTTGCTCGACGAACTGGCCGTAGGCATCAATAAACTTTTGCAGGAACGGCTTCACCGACTCGCTCAATTTACCCGCCTCGTCAAATGCCGAGCCCGCGCCACCCAAATAGGCTTCCGGTTGCTGCATGCAGTGAACATCAAGAAACACAAACGACTGGCGCAGATGCTGGTTCGCGCCAAAACCACCGATTGCCCCCGGCGATACGCTCATCACCGCGCCCGGCTTGCCGCTCCAGGCGCTCTTGCCGTAAGGCCGCGAGCCGACATCGATGGCGTTCTTCAGCGGTGCCGGCACGGAACGGTTGTACTCCGGCGTCACAAACAACAACGCGTCGGATGAACCCACTTTTTCACGGAAAGTGCTGTAGGCTGCGGGCGGTGAATCACCGTCGATGTCTTCGTTGTACAGAGGCAGGTCGCCAATCTCGACAATCTCAAGCTTCAGGTTCGCTGGCGCCAGCTCAGCCAGTGCCAAAGCGACCTTGCGATTGATCGAAGCTTTACGCAGGCTACCAACCACTACTGCGACGTTGTAGACATTGCTCATGGAAACTCTCGACTGTCAGTGGGGGAGCCACTAGTTATAGATGATCCGATGACGATTTCACCAGCAGAGGAGGGAAATTCCCGCCTGCTGATTATTTTTTTCCTGTAGGAAAACTTACAGCACTTGATGACGGTCTACCAAGCCGCAAATCAAGCGTTTTATCTCCAGAGGTTCTAAGCAGATGGCAGCAGTACTCGTCGGTCAGTTCCATGCAAGAGATGCGGAAGGCCGCGTTTATTCCGTGCATGAGTTCCAGGAATCCACTCCGTCGGCGGACGGAATCACCGGCAAGGAGCCCGTCACCACTTACAAACTGGCGATTGGCGATCGCATCGAGAAACTTGATGACGCTGAATTCAAGCTGGTTCAGTCAGGCATTATCCTGACGCGCGAACCTGAGCCAATCGTCGCTTCATAAGCGTGCGTTATGAGCAGAAGTCATATGCGCAGACTTGGGGTAGGATTCGGCCTCTGACCCCACCTGCTGAACATGGACTTCACGCATGCGTTTACGCCATATCGAAGTGATTCAGGCGCTCTTGCAGACTGGTCACATGGGCACCGCCGCCGAATGGCTGCAGTTGCCGGTGACCGAAGTCGAAGAGCGTTTGCGTGAAGCCGAGAGTCAGTTGGGGTTCATGCTGTTTGCCAGCGTTCGCGGGCGCCTGCAATCGACACCCGAGGCGCGGGCGTTGCAGGTGGAAATCGCGCACGTTTACGAAGCGCTGGAGCCGGTGCAACGCCTGGCCAGCAGCCTCAAGCAATACCTCGCACCGCCGCTGCGCATCATCGGCACCCCGCCGCTGGCGCAACAATTACTCCCGCACAGCCTCGCCGCCCTGCGTCGACGCGTGCCAGACGCACCGTGCAGCCTGCTCAGCGCGCCGACCCGCGATATCGTTCGCAGTCTGCTGCTGCGCGAAAGCGATCTCGGCTTGAGCCTGCATGATCCCGAACACCCCGACATTCATTGCCAGCCACTGGCCCAGAGCAAGCTGCAACTGCTCGCGCCGCATGGCTGGCTGCAACCCAGACAAAAGTACATTTCCCTACAGGATCTGGCGGGCCAGGCGATGGTCGGACTCGAGGGTCAGGACCCGCTGAGCCCGGCGCTGGATAACAAGCTCCAGGCCGTGCGCCCGGCGCCGAGTATCCAGACCCGCGTGCAAACCCACCAGATGATGCGCAGCATGGTCGAGGCTGGCGAAGGGCTGGCCATCGTCGACCCGTTTACCGCGCTCGGTGCACGTGCGGCCGGGCTGGATGTCTGCCCGCTGTCGCCTGCCGTGCCGATCAGCCTCTACGCCCTGACCTTCAAACACGCCGCCCCCTCATCGGCGATTCAGACGTTACTGGCGATCATCACGGAACAAGCCGAGGCGATGTTGTCGAACTGAGCGGATTTTCCAGCGGGTTATCGAACAATCGATACCAGAACAGCGCCTCTTCGGCGGTGTTCGGATCAATACCGCGATAACGCAACTTGTCGACGCCGCCAATCACATACCCGCATCGCTCATACAGCCGACAGGCACCGAGGTTGTTGTTCTGGGTTTCGAGCATGATGCCCGGCAGCTTCTTCTTGCGACTCCAGAACTGCGCCACATCCAGCAATGCCTTGGCCACGCCATGGCGACGGGCCGGCGCGTGCACCGCCAGTTCATCGATATGGGCAAAACCGTTCCAGTTGGTGCTGATCACCAGATGGCCCACTGGCTCATCATCGAGGTAGGCCATGAATATCGCGCTGTCGGCAGCTTTGTGAAAGCTGCTGAATTCCTCGGGATCAATGCCATAGCACTTGCGGTACGGCACGATGGGCGTCACCCGCCACTGGTCGACGGGTTTGCCGATAACAGCGACACCATACGCCGCGACTTCAAAACTGAAGTCACTGCCCCAGATATAAGGCGCAAAACCTTCATCGGCAACCCGCACCGACAGCCCTGGGTGTTTTGGATTCATGACCGGTTGCATGCTCGCAAAGCTCCTCATTCCTTGACGCAATCGACGGTGTAATGCCGCCCATTGCCTTCGTCTTCATGTTGCAGTCCATGTACATCGGCAACGAAACCCTGGAAGCTGCTATCGAACGTGCGGGCAAATTTCAGGTAATCGATGATCGAGCGAGTCGACTCGGTAAAGCGCTCACCGGGCATGATCAACGGAATGCCCGGCGGATACGGCACCAGCATCACGGCGGCAATCCGCCCTTCCAGCTCGTCGATCGGCACCGCCTCGACTTCACCGCGTACCAGATGATCGTATGCGTGGGCCGGCTTCATGGCGATTTCCGGCAGCACCGTGTACATGCGCTTGAGATGCCTAGCGGTGGCATTGCTGCGATAACAGGCGTGCAATTGATCGCACAAATCCCGCAGGCCCATGCCGCGATAGCGTGCGGCATCTTGCTGGGCGACACACGGCAGACACGTCGCCAGACTTACATTAGCGTCGTAACTGCGCTTGAACTCCAGCAACTCGGTGAGCAACGTGCTCCATTTGCCTTTGGTGATGCCCATGGAGAACAACACCAGAAACGAATACAGCCCGGTCTTCTCCACCACCAGCCCACGCTCCCAGAGGAACTTGCTGACCACCGCCGCCGGGATGCCCTTCTCGCTCAACGCGCCACCGGCGTTCAGGCCCGGCATCACTAGCGTGACCTTGATCGGATCGAGCAGAACGTAATCGTCGCTGACCTCGCCGAAACCATGCCAGTCGGCGTCGGGCTTCAGCAGCCAGTCCTCGGTGTGCACGCGGTCGATGCCTTCGACACCCGGCGGCTGCCAGATCGAAAACCACCAGTCATCCGCCGCGATGTGCTGACGCAGATTGGCCAGCGCACGGCGAAAACTCAGGGCTTCGTCGAAGGTTTCCTGCAACAGCGAGCGCCCGGCCGGGCCTTCCATCATCGCCGAAGCCACGTCCAGCGAGGCGATGATGCTGTACTGCGGCGAGGTCGAGATGTGCATCATGAATGCTTCATTGAAACGATCACGATCCAGTTGCCGCGCGCCGCCGTCCTGCACATGAATCATCGAGGCCTGACTGAACGCCGCCAGCATCTTGTGAGTGGAATGGGTGGTAAACACCAGAGGGCTGTCTTCGCTGCGCGAAGTGTCCATGCCATAGCGCCCGGCGAAGAACTCGTGAAACGCCGCATAGGCGTACCAGGCCTCGTCGAAATGCAGTACTTCGACGCTATTGCCCAGGCTTTGTTTGATCAGTTCGGCGTTGTAACAGAGCCCGTCGTAGGTCGAGTTGGTGACCACCGCCAGTTTCACTTTCGGCGCGCGCCCCTTGGTCAGCGGACTGGCGTCGATCTTGGCCTGGATCGATTCGCGGCTGAATTCGCTCAGCGGTATCGGGCCGATAATCCCCAGTTCATTACGCTCCGGGCACAGGTACAGCGGGATCGCGCCGGTCATGATGATCGCGTGCAACACCGACTTGTGGCAGTTGCGATCCACCAACACCAGATCATCGCGAGCGACCATCGAATGCCAGACGATCTTGTTGGCGGTCGAAGTGCCGTTGATCACGAAAAAAGTGTGGTCGGCTCCGAAGTTGCGTGCTGCGCGGGCTTCCGCCTCGGCTAGCGGGCCGGTGTGATCGAGCAGCGAACCGAGTTCGGGCACCGACACTGACAAGTCGGAGCGCAGAGTGTTTTCACCGAAAAACTGATGAAACGCCTGCCCCACCGGACTCTTGTGATACGCCACGCCGCCGCCATGGCCGGGGGTGTGCCAGGAATAATTGGAGTCGGCGGTGTGTTGCACCAGCGCCTTGAAAAACGGCGGCAGCAAACCGTCGAGATACTTGCGCGCCGCCCGCGCCACTTGCCGGGCGAGAAACGGTACGGTGTCTTCGAACAGGTAAAGGATGCCGCGCAGTTGATTGAGCTCGGCCATGGCGTCGGCGGGGGCATTTTCCAGGGTGACTTGCTCGCCCAAGGCGAAGATCGGCAGATCCGGCGCCCGCACCCGTGCGAGGCTGATCAGTTCGGCCATGTTCTGCAAAAGATGCGAGTCGGTGCTGGCGTCCTCGGCGGCAATCAACACGCATGCCAGACCATGATGGGTCGAAGCCACCAGACGCCCTTCCGCGTAGTCGGTGGCCGAAACGATACTGAAACCTTCCTGCTCCAACTCCCGGGCAATGCCTCGGACACGATCGCCGGCGACCGTGTCGGCCCTGATATCACGATGGACAATCAACACCGGAAATTTCAAGTCTTTGTACATGAGGCTCAGAGTCCTGAGGCGGCGGATTCGAATCCGCCAATGCATTCAGGGTAGAGGGTTGCAGCGAAAGTGGCGAGGGTGGCCAGTTGTCAGCAACGCGATCTTTTGATCTTCAAGCCTGCGCGTCAGCCTCGGCAATCTGCGTCCACAATGCCGGTCCACCGGCCGACTTGGCAATGATCTCCAGCCGCACCAGATGCGCAGCCAGTTCATCTTCAGTTGCACGAATGATCCGCGCTGGCTGGCGATCAGCCGGCAAGCGACGAATTTCGGTAGCGGAGTTGTCCGAACCATCGCCGGTGCCATTGCCGTCGGAGGCGTTGCCGGCCAGCGACAGACTGGTCTGGCCACCGGTCATGGTCAGGTAGACGTCGGCGAGGATCTCGGAGTCGAGCAAGGCGCCGTGCAGTTCACGGCCGGAGTTGTCGACGCCATAACGTTTGCACAATGCATCGAGGCTGTTGCGCTGACCCGGGTGACGTTCCCGGGCCATCATCAGGGTGTCGAGGATCGAGCAGTGTTGCGTGATGTCTGCGAGATCCTGTCGACCCATCAAGGCGAATTCGTTGTTGATGAAGCCAACGTCGAACGCAGCGTTGTGGATGATCAGCTGCGCGCCTTTGATGAACTCGAAGAACTCATCGGCGACTTCGGCAAAGCGCGGCTTGCCGACGAGGAATTCGTTGGTGATGCCGTGGACGCCGATGGCGCCTTCGTCACTCTCGCGATCCGGTTGCAGGTAGACGTGGAAATGCCGGCCCGTGAGGCGCCGACCGATCAGTTCGACACAACCGATTTCGATAATCCGGTGACCATCGGTCACCGGCATGCCGGTGGTTTCGGTATCGAGTACAACGGATCTGGTGGCCATCAGTGCTCAGCTCTCAACGGGTCAATCGGGCAAAAACGCGGATCTTAACACGCTCACGGGGTGTATCTGCCTTGGCGCGTTATCGTTCTTCGCCAGCAGGCTCACTCCTGCAGGGGGATTTGTGAACTGCACAAATCCAATGTGGGAGCGAGCCTGCTCGCGAATGGGCGCCACGGTGGAACTGGAAAAAATCAGCTCTGCTTGTAACCGCGCACTTCATCAACGCCACGGTTCGCCAACTGGTCAGCGCGCTCGTTACCGTGATGACCAATGTGCCCGCGCACCCACTTCCAGGTGACCTTGTGGCGGTTGACCTGCTCGTCCAGCTCTTTCCACAGATCAGCGTTCTTCACTGGCTCTTTGGCAGCTGTCTTCCAGCCGCGCTTCTTCCAGTTGACCATCCACTCGTTGATGCCCTTCATCACGTATTGCGAGTCGGTCACCAGCAGCACTTCACACGGGCGCTTCAAGGCTTCGAGGCCGCGGATCGCGCCGAGCAGTTCCATGCGATTGTTGGTGGTGTTGGCCTCGCCGCCCCACAGTTCCTTTTCGACGCCCTTGCACACCAGCAAGGCGCCCCAGCCGCCCGGGCCGGGATTGCCCTTGCAGGCGCCATCGGTGAACAGTTCTACGCTTTCGACGGTTTCGCTCATGCCAATCTATCCAGAAAAAATGCGTGCCTCGCCAATCGCGGATCGACGATGACCGCGGCCGAAGCAAGTCCGGCCACTATAAAAAGAAGGGTTTACGGTTCGATGCGGCGGCGGTTGACCTTGGCCATCGGCAGCGGAATCAGCTTGCCCATCGGCTCGCGTCGCTCCTGACGCAGTGGGCGTAGCCCGACAACAATCTTGCGCGCCACCAATAAGTAGAAGCCGCCTCCCGACAGTTGCCAGTCACCGGCCTTGCGTTCCCAGCCCGCCAGACGGGCCTGCCACTTGGGCGACGCGAGCGGCGGACGATAGCACCCGAAGCGGCGTTTCTCCAGCGCAAAGCCCAGCAGATTGAGCCAGTCGGCAACCCGCGATGGCGAGATGCAGCGTGCCTTGCGCAAGGCGTCGTGAGCAAATGCATGGCGCAGGCCCCAGGTGCTCCAGGGGTTGATGCCGATAATCAGTAAATGCCCGCCAGGGCGCACGCTGCTCGCCGCTTCGCGCAACAGACCGTGAGGTGACAGACAGAAATCCAGACCATGCTGCATCACCACCACGTCGGCGGCGTGCTCGCTCAATGGCCAGGCCTGCTCTTCGCAGACAATCTCGACCCCCGGCAACGGCGCACCGAGTCGCACGTTGCGCTGCACTTGCGGCGCTGACGGCGGGGTTTCGGCCGAGGGGCCGTAGTGCACCAGATAGCCACCGAAGAACCGGGCCAGCTCGTCTTCGAGCATGCGCCGCTCTTCATCCAGCAGAAATTGCCCGAGCGGGCCCGACAGCCATTCACGGGCGGCGCTGATCAACGCCAGCCAGTCGGGATCTGCCTGAGCGAACGCTTTATCGGTCATGTCATTCTCCAACGCGCCAGGAACTACTAAGATGCGCCAATGTTTTCCGCTTGGCGAATTCCGACGATGATACAGATCAGTGCCCTGCCCGCGTTCACCGATAACTACATCTGGTTGTTACAGGATCACCGTACCCAGCGCTGCGTGGTGGTCGATCCAGGCGATGCTGCGCCCGTGCTGGCGTGGCTCGACGCCCATCCTGGCTGGGTGCTGAGCGATATCCTGATCACCCACCATCATCACGATCACGTCGGCGGCGTCGAGCGCCTGAAGCAGCTCAGCGGCGCCACCGTGTACGGCCCGGCCAGCGAAAACATTCCGGCACGAGACGTGGCGCTCAAGGACAACGACAGCGTCAGCGTGCTCGGCTGGGACTTCGATGTCTACGCGGTGCCCGGTCACACATTGGGACACATTGCCTATTATCACCACGGCTTGCTGTTTTGCGGCGATACGCTGTTTGCCGCCGGTTGTGGCCGCTTGTTCGAGGGCACGCCTGAGCAGATGCACCACTCGCTCAGCCGGCTCGCCGCGCTGCCTGAAGATACGCTGGTCTATTGCACCCACGAATACACCCTGAGCAACCTAAAGTTTGCCGCAGCGGTTGAACCGGGCAACCCGGACATTGCCGCCCGTCTGGAAAAAGTCACCCGGCAACGGCAAAACGGTGTCATGACCCTGCCCTCGACCCTGGCGCTTGAAAAGCTCACAAATCCGTTTTTGCGCACCACTGAAACATTGGTTACACAAAAAGTGGACGAACGGGACGGCGCTCAAAACCGGGCCCCGAGTGAGGTTTTTGCGGCTCTGCGGGCATGGAAAGATACGTTCTAAGTGCCCCATGGCCTGATACAAAAATTCTGAATGGTTGACCGCGAGGGGTGCACTTTCTAGAATCGCCCGACATTTTTGCCCGGAACTTACTTCCAGCCAATGTCGTCATCCATACGTAAGTCCGTCAATTCAGATGCGTTGACCCGCCTGGCGCAAGCCATCGCGGTGGCTGTGTCCGCCACGCTGGCGGGCTGTTCCAGCCATGCCCCGCAGCCTGAAGCGACCCATACGCCGAACATTGCTGCGCGAGCGAAGCAGAAGCCGATCTGGCTGACCGAGAAGCCCAGCCCACAGGTTCCCCAGGATGTCTGGGAGCGCATGCGCCAGGGTTTCCAGTTGCAGGAAGGCCTGGGCGTGAACCCGCGCATCGAGCAGCAGCGCCTGTGGTTTGCCAGTAACCCCTCTTTTCTCGAGAACGCCGGCGAACGCGGCAGTCTCTATATTCATTACATCGTCGAACGCCTCGAAGAACGCAACATGCCGCTGGAACTGGCCCTGCTGCCAGTGATTGAAAGCTCCTACAACCCGATGGCCTATTCCCGGGCCAATGCGGTAGGTCTCTGGCAATTCATTCCTTCCACCGGTCGTTACTTCAACCTGCGTCAGACCCGTTTCTACGATGGCCGTCGCGATATCACTGCCTCGACCACCGCAGCAATGGATTACCTGACCCGTCTGCACGATATGTTCAACGGTGACTGGCTGCTGGCGCTGGCGGCCTACAACGCCGGTGAAGGCACAGTGAGCCGCGCGATCGAGCGTAACGAAAGGCTCGGCCTGCCAACCGACTACTGGAACCTGCCGCTGCCAGCGGAAACCCAGGCCTATGTGCCAAAGTTGCTGGCCCTGTCGCAAGTGGTCCTGGCGCCGGAAGCCTACGGCGTCAATCTCAATCCGATCGCCAACGAACCGTACTTCCAGGTCGTCGAAATCAACCAGCGCATGGACTTGTCGAAAGTCGCTGCGGTGGCCAACATCGACGAAGACGAACTGTTCCAGCTCAACCCGGCATTCAAGCAGCGCACGACCATCGACGGGCCTCAGCATTTGCTGGTGCCGACGTCCAAGGCGCAACTGCTGACCGCCAGCCTGCAAACCATGCGCCCTGACGAGTTGATCAGCCCGCGCTCACTGAAACCGGTGTTCGAAGGTGCCGATCCTGCCGAAGTGGCGCAGCTCAAGCGCGCTTACCGCGTGAAACGCGGCGACAACCTTGGCACCATCGCCAAGGCCAACAAGGTTGAAGTCAAGGATCTGCAACGCTGGAACAAACTGACCGGCAAGAACCTCAAGGTCGGTCAGACCCTGGTGATGCAGGACAACACCAAGCGCAGCCCTTCGCGCAAGAGTGGCCGGGTCAACACTGTAATTGCGGCCAACAGCAAGACCAAAGGCAAGGCCGAGAGCGCCCAGCAGACCCAGTACAAGGTCAAGCGCGGCGACACCTTGTATGTAGTGGCCAAGCGTTTCAACGTTGAGATGCAACATCTCAAGCGCTGGAATCCGGGCGCAGGCAAGGCATTGAAGCCAGGGCAGATGCTCACGGTTTATTCGCCGCATTGATTGATAAAACAGCCCCTGAATTTCAGGGGCTTTTTTTCGACGGGTGTCTGGCTTGAACGCGGGGTGACTGGTAGATCCATCCCCTCTCCCTTCTGGAAAGGGTCAGGGTGAGGGGTTCTTCGGCATGAGGATTAACAGCCCATTAACCCGCTATCTTTTTCCTGTCCAGACAAGCTGTTACTGTACGGCCCACAAAGCCCAAGCCGCCTGGATCAGATCTGACTTGAAGCGTCCCCTCCTCCTGCTCCTGATCAGCCTGGCCTTGAGCTCACCCGCAAGTGCGACGATTACCGAAAGTCACGGTTATGCGCAATTCGGCACGCTCAAGTACCCGGCCAGATTTACCCACTTCGACTGGGTCAACCCGCAAGCGCCCAAGGGCGGTACGTTGCGGGTAATGGCGTTCGGCACTTTCGATACGGTCAATCCGTACACCTTCAAGGGCACCAGCCCGGTTTCCACAGGGAATTTCCTTCAGTACGGCATCAACGAGCTGAACGAACCACTGATGGTCGGCACCGGCCAGTATTCGCCGTCCGGTGACGAACCGGCATCCAGCTACGGCTTGATCGCGCAATCGGTGGAGTACAGCGAAGATCGCAGCTGGGTGGTGTTCAATCTGCGCCCGGAAGCACGCTTCCACGACGGAACCCCCATCACCGCCTACGACGTGGCGTTCTCCTACCGATTGCTGCTCAAGGAAGGTCACCCGCTGTATCGCACCGCGCTGCAGGAAGTGCTGCGGGTCGACATCCTCAACAAGCAGCGCATTCGTTTCGTGATGAAGCGCTCAGGCAACCCGCTGTTGATTCTGCGCCTGGGCGAATTACCCGTGCTGCCGCAACACTACTGGAAAGACCGCGACTTCAAGGCCACCACATTCGTACCGCCGCTGGGCAGCGGCCCGTACCGCATCACTTCGGTGACGCCGGGGCGCCAGTTGATCTTCGAGCGGGTCAAGAATTACTGGGGCAAGGACCTGGCGGTCAATCGTGGCAAGTACAATTTCGATCGCATGCAAGTCGAGTTCTACCGTGACAGCGACGTCGCTTTCGAAGCCTTCAAGGCCGGCGAGTTCGACATCTACATCGAGCATCAGGCGAAGAACTGGGCCAACGGCTACAACTTCCCGGCCGTGCGCCGTGGCGAGGTGATCAAGGCGCAGATCGCGCATCAGATCCCGACCCAGAGTCAGGGCCTGTTCATGAACACCCGCCGAGCGACCTTCGCTGACACCAGAGTTCGCGAAGCGCTGGGCCTGATGTTCGACTTCGAGTGGACCAACCGCGCGCTGTTCAGCAATGCGTACAAGCGCACCACCAGTTACTACCCCAACAGCGAATTTTCCGCCAGCGGCCTGCCGGTCGGGCACGAATGGCTGATGCTCAAGCCGTACAGGGAGCAACTGCCGGCCAAGCTGTTTACCGAGCCGTTCACCCTGCCGCAGACCGACGGGCGCGGCGTTCCTCGGGACACCATGCGCAAGGCCCTGGCGTTGCTTGCCGAGGCTGGCTGGAAACTTAATGGCCAACGCCTGCAAAACGCCGCTGGCCAGCCATTTCGCTTCGAGCTGTTGCTGGTCAATCCGAACCTGGAACGCCTCCTCCAGCCGTATATCGAGAATCTCAAAAGTATCGGCATCGACGCGCACCTGCGCACCGTGGATCGCGCCCAGTACAAACAACGCCTCGATCAATTCGACTTCGACATGATCCTGATGACGCTCAGCCAGACCCTCAGCCCGGGCCTTGAGCAATGGCAGTATTTCCATTCCAGCCAGGTCGGGATCAAAGGCAGCAAGAATTACGCGGGCATCGCCAATCCGGTGGTCGATCACCTGCTCGAACAATTGCTCGCCGCGCGCACCCGCGACGAGCAGGTTGCCGCCGGCAAGGCCCTCGACCGCGTACTGCTTTGGCAGCACTACAGCATTCCCAACTGGTACCTCAATTATCATCGCCTGGCCTACCGCAACCGGTTGGCCTTTGTCACCACGCCGCCCTACACCCTGGGCCTGAGCGCATGGTGGCTGAAGTCTTCGGAGAAAGATCAATGAAGCCGATCCGCGCCCTGCTCGTGCAGGCCAGCGGCCTGCTGTTCGCCGGGCTGGCGTTTGCCGCCCCGCAGCATGCCTTGACCCTGTACAACGAGCCGCCGAAATACCCGGCCGACTTCAAGCATTTCGACTACGTGAACCCCGACGCGCCCAAAGGCGGGACTTTTCGCCAGGCCGGGTCCGGCGGCTTCGACAGCCTCAACCCGTTCATTAGCAAAGGCGTACCTGCCGAAGACATCAGCCAGATCTACGACACCCTGACCAAGCACAGCCTTGACGAGCCCTTCACCGAATACGGCCTGATCGCCGGCAAGATCGAAAAGGCCCCGGACAACAGTTGGGTGCGTTTTTACCTGCGCCCCGAAGCGCGTTTCAACGACGGCCACCCGGTACGCGCCGACGACGTCGTGTTCAGTTTCGAGACGCTGACCAAGGAAGGCTCACCGCTGTTTCGCGGCTACTACAATGACGTTGCCGAAGTCATCGCAGAAGATCCGTTGAAAGTACTGTTCAAATTCAAGCACGCCAACAACCGCGAACTGCCGCTGATCCTCGGCCAACTGCCGGTACTGCCGAAACACTGGTGGGCCAGCCGTGACTTCAACAAGGGCAACCTGGAAATTCCGCTCGGCAGCGGCCCCTATAAGGTCACCGAAGTGAAAGCCGGGCGTTCGGTGCGCTACGAGCGGGTCAGGGATTACTGGGGCAAGGACCTTCCGGTCAATCGCGGTTTCTACAACTTCGACACGATGACCACCGATTACTACCGCGACAACACCGTCGCCCTCGAAGCACTGAAGGCCGGCCAATTCGATTTCTGGCTGGAAATGACCGCCAAGAGTTGGGCCAACGCCTACAACATCCCGGCCGTCACCGAAGGTCGGTTGATCAAGGAACAGATCGCCAACGGCAACCCGACCGGCATGCAGGGCTTCATTTACAACTTGCGTCGCCCGGTGTTCCAGGACATGCGCGTGCGACGGGCCTTGAGCCTGCTGTTCGATTTCGAATGGACCAACAAGCAACTGTTCAACGGCGCCTATGTGCGCACCCGCAGTTATTTCGAAAACTCGGAAATGGCCGCCACCGGCCTGCCCGACGCCGATGAGCGGGCCATTCTCGAACCCTTTCGCAGCAAACTCCCGGCGCAGGTGTTCAGCGAAGCCTTCGAGAATCCGAAGACCGACGCCAGCGGCATGATTCGCACCCAGCAACGCGAAGCCTATCAACTGCTGCAAGAGGCCGGCTGGAAGATCGTCGACGACAAAATGGTCGACGCCAGCGGTAAACCGGTGGTCATCGAGTTTCTGCTGACGCAGACCGACTTCGAACGCGTACTGCTGCCGCTCAAGCGCAACCTTAGCGACCTCGGCATCGATCTGGTGATTCGCCGTGTCGACGTTTCGCAGTACATCAACCGCGTGCGTTCGCGGGATTTCGACATGATTGTCGGCAGTTTCCCGCAGTCCAATTCGCCGGGTAACGAGCAGCGCGAATTCTGGATGAGTGCCGCCGCCGACAAGCCGAGCAGCCGCAATACCATGGGTTTGAAAGATCCGATCGTCGATCAACTGGTCGAGAGCCTGATCAACGCTGATACGCGCAAAAGTCTCGTGGCCCATGCCCGCGCGCTCGACCGCGTGTTGCAGTGGGGCTATTACGTGATCCCCAACTGGCACATCAAGACCTGGCGCGTCGCGTACTGGAACCACATCGGCCACCCGAAAGTCTCGCCCAAGTACGACATCGGGATTAATACCTGGTGGGTCAAACCCGACGCGAAACCGGCGATAGAAGTCGAAACCAAACTGCAAGCCGACCCTGCGGGCACGGAGTAATCAGATGCTGGCGTATATTTTTCGGCGACTGTTGCTGATCATCCCGACCCTGTTCGGCATTTTGCTGATCAACTTCGTGATCATTCAGGCTGCGCCCGGCGGGCCGGTCGAGCAGATGATCGCCAAGCTCGAAGGCTTCGAAGGCGCCACCAGCCGCATTGCCGGCGGCGGTGCCGAAGTGTCGGTGGCCGGTTCCGCCTATCGCGGCGCGCAGGGTCTCGACCCGGCGCTGATCAAGGAAATCGAGCACATGTACGGGTTCGACAAATCGGCCCCGGAACGTCTGTGGATCATGGTCAAGAACTACGCATCGCTGGATTTTGGCGACAGCTTCTTTCGCGACGCCAAGGTCATCGACCTGATCAAGGAAAAGCTGCCGGTATCGATCTCGCTGGGGCTGTGGAGCACGCTGATCATGTACCTGGTGTCGATCCCGCTGGGGATCGCCAAAGCCACGCGGCACGGCAGTCACTTCGATGTCTGGACCAGTTCGGCGATCATCGTCGGCTACGCGATCCCGGCGTTCCTCTTCGCGATCCTGCTGATCGTGGTGTTTGCCGGCGGCAGTTATCTGGACTGGTTTCCGTTACGCGGCCTGACCTCGAACAACTTTGACGAATTGAGCCTGGGCGGCAAGGTCCTTGATTACTTCTGGCACCTGGCGCTGCCGGTGACGGCATTGGTGATCGGCAATTTCGCGACGATGACCCTGCTGACCAAAAACAGCTTCCTCGACGAGATCAACAAGCAGTACGTGGTCACCGCCAAGGCCAAGGGCCTGACCCGTCACCGCGTGCTCTACGGTCATGTCTTCCGCAACGCCATGCTGCTGGTGATCGCCGGGTTTCCGTCAGCGTTTATCGGTATCTTCTTCACCGGCTCGTTGCTGGTGGAAGTGATTTTCTCGCTCGACGGCCTCGGTCTGATGAGTTTCGAAGCGGCGATCAACCGCGATTACCCAGTGGTGTTCGGCACCCTGTTCATCTTCACCCTTCTGGGGCTGGTGGTGAAACTGATTGGCGACCTCACCTACACCCTGGTCGATCCGCGCATCGACTTCGAAAGCCGGGAGCATTGAGATGAACCTGTCCCCTCTCAACCGCCGCCGCTTCGAACTGTTCAAGGCCAACAAGCGCGGCTGGTGGTCGCTGTGGCTGTTTCTGATCCTGTTCGGGCTGAGCCTGGGCGCCGAATTGATCGCCAACGACAAACCGCTGGTGGTGCACTACGACAACAACTGGTACTTCCCGGCGATCAAGCGCTACCCGGAAACCACCTTCGGCGGTGAATTTCCGCTGGAAGCCAACTACAAGAGCCCGTACATCCGTGAACTGCTCAAGGCCAAGGATGCGTGGGTGCTGTGGGCGCCGATTCCGTACAACTATCAAAGCATCAACTACGACCTGAAGGTCCCGGCCCCTGCCCCTCCGTCGGCGGACAACCTGCTGGGCACCGATGATCAAGGTCGCGATGTGCTGGCACGGGTGATTTACGGCTTCCGCATTTCGGTACTGTTTGCCCTGACGCTGACCATTCTGAGTTCGATCATCGGCGTGATCGCCGGGGCCTTGCAGGGCTTCTATGGTGGTTGGGTGGATTTGGCCGGACAGCGTTTTCTGGAGATCTGGTCAGGGTTGCCGGTCCTGTACCTGCTGATCATTCTGGCCAGTTTCGTCCAGCCGAATTTCTGGTGGCTGCTGGGGATCATGTTGCTGTTTTCGTGGATGAGTCTGGTTGATGTGGTGCGCGCCGAGTTCCTCCGTGGCCGTAACCTCGAGTACGTACGCGCAGCGCGGGCGCTGGGCATGCAGAACGGGGCGATCATGTTCCGCCACATTCTGCCAAACGCCATGGTCTCGACCATGACCTTCATGCCGTTCATCCTCACCGGCGCCATCGGTACGCTCACCGCGCTGGACTTCCTCGGTTTCGGCTTGCCGGCCGGCAGTCCGTCGCTGGGCGAGCTGGTGGCCCAGGGCAAATCCAACCTGCAAGCGCCATGGTTGGGCATGAGCGCGTTTGCGGTGCTGGCGCTGATGTTGAGTTTGCTGGTGTTTATCGGCGAGTCCGCTCGCGATGCCTTCGACCCGAGGAAGTGAAATGAATCAGGACAATCTGATCGAAGTGCGCGACCTCGCCGTCGAATTTGGTGTCGGCGAGCGCCTGCACCGGGTGGTAGAGGGCGTGAGCTTCGACATCAAACGCGGCGAAACCCTGGCGCTGGTCGGCGAATCCGGCTCGGGCAAATCGGTGACCGCCCACTCCATCCTGCGTTTGCTGCCGTACCCGATGGCGCGGCATCCGGCCGGCAGCATCAATTACGGCGGGCAAAACCTGTTGGGCCTGAGCGAGAAAACCATTCGCCACATCCGCGGCAACCGCATCGCGATGATTTTTCAGGAGCCGATGACCTCGCTCAATCCGCTGCACTCGATCGAGAAGCAGATCAACGAGGTGCTCGGCATCCACAAGGGGCTGACCGGCAAAGTCGCGACCAGGCGCACGCTGGAGCTTTTGGAAATGGTGGGCATCCCCGAGCCGCACAAGCGCCTCAAGGCCCTGCCCCACGAATTGTCCGGCGGCCAGCGCCAGCGGGTGATGATCGCCATGGCCCTGGCCAACGAGCCGGAATTGCTGATTGCCGATGAACCAACCACGGCGCTGGACGTGACCGTTCAGCTGAAAATCCTCGATTTGCTCAAGGAACTTCAGGCCCGATTGGGCATGTCGCTGCTACTGATCAGTCACGATTTGAACCTGGTGCGAAGAATTGCGCATCGCGTATGTGTCATGCAGCGCGGTTGCATCGTCGAACAGGCATCGTGCGCAGAGCTGTTCCGTTCGCCGCAGCATCCGTACACTCGGGAATTGCTCGGCGCGGAGCCCAGCGGAGGCCCGGCGACCAATAAAATCGGGGCGCCGCTGCTTGAGGTCGAGGACTTGAAAGTCTGGTTCCCGATCAAGAAAGGCTTGCTCAAGCGCACGGTGGATTACGTCAAGGCAGTGGACGGCATCAATTTCAGCCTGCCTCAAGGTCAGACTTTGGGCATTGTGGGCGAAAGCGGTTCCGGTAAATCCACGCTGGGTCTGGCGATTTTGCGGCTGATCGCCAGCAAAGGCGCGATCCGTTTTGAAGGCAAGCAGCTAGACTGCCTGACGCAGAACGAGATTCGCCCGTTGCGACGGGAGATGCAGGTGGTGTTTCAGGACCCGTTCGGCAGCCTGAGCCCGCGGATGTGCGTCAGCGACATCGTTGGTGAAGGCCTGCGGATTCACAAGATGGGTACCGCCGCCGAACAGGAAGCGGCAATTATTGCGGCATTGAAGGAGGTAGGTCTGGATCCGGAAACCCGGCACCGCTACCCCCACGAATTTTCCGGTGGGCAACGGCAACGCATCGCCATTGCTCGAGCGTTAGTGCTCAAACCGGCGCTGATCCTGCTGGACGAGCCGACTTCAGCGCTCGACCGGACGGTGCAGCGGCAAGTGGTGGAGCTGTTGCGTTCACTGCAAGCCAAGTACAACCTGACGTATTTGTTCATCAGCCATGATCTGGCTGTCGTCAAAGCGCTGAGCCACCAGTTGATGGTGGTCAAGCATGGCCAAGTGGTCGAACAGGGAGACGCGCAAGAAATCTTTGCAGCCCCTGAACATCCGTATACACAGCAGTTGCTGGAAGCCGCTTTTTTGGCACCAGCCACTGCGCAATAACCTGAAAGAGGAGCAACACATGGGTTTTCTCGCCGGTAAGCGCGTACTGATCGTCGGTGTCGCCAGCAAGCTGTCCATCGCATCCGGCATCGCTGCCGCCATGCATCGCGAGGGCGCTGAGCTTGCCTTCACTTATCAGAACGACAAACTGAAAGGTCGTGTTGAAGAATTCGCCCAAGGCTGGGGTTCGAGCCCTGAGCTGTGCTTCCCGTGCGACGTGGCCAGCGATGAAGAAATCGCCAAGGTCTTCGAAGCACTGAGCAAGAAGTGGGACGGCCTGGACTGCATCGTGCATTCCGTTGGCTTCGCACCGGGCGACCAACTGGACGGCGACTTCACCGAAGCCACCACCCGTGACGGTTTCCGCATCGCTCACGACATCAGCGCCTACAGCTTCGTGGCCCTGGCCAAAGCCGGCCGCGAAATGATGAAAGGCCGCAACGGCAGCCTGCTGACCCTGTCGTACCTGGGCGCCGAGCGCACCATGCCTAACTACAACGTAATGGGCATGGCCAAGGCTTCGCTGGAAGCTGGCGTACGTTACCTGGCCGGTTCCCTGGGTCCGGACGGCACCCGCGTCAACTGCGTATCGGCTGGCCCGATCCGTACGCTGGCCGCTTCCGGCATCAAGAACTTCCGCAAGATGCTGGCCGCCAACGAGGCGCAGACCCCACTGCGTCGCAACGTCACCATCGACGAAGTCGGCAACGCCGGCGCGTTCCTGTGCTCTGACCTGGCGTCGGGCATCAGCGGTGAAATCATGTACGTGGACGGCGGCTTCAACACCACCGCCATGGGCAACATCGAAGAGTGATCTCGATGTAGAAAAAAACCGCCTTTCGAGGCGGTTTTTTTTCGCCTGCGCAAAACTCGCGCACGAGCGATAACTATGTACCACCGGAGGTTCTCCCCGTCGTTCGACAATCGACGCTCAGCGGTTTTCAACCGCCTACAGGAGAACACTGATGGACGAAACCGAACAGCAACCGCAACGCGACCGGCGCGAACAGGCGCTGATCCGATGCCTCATCGATGAATTGACCGCCGTGCCGGTCGCCAGCCCCGGCGCCCCGCTGCGCACCCTGGAAATTCCGCACGAGTGCCTGCTGCATGAGTGGACAGAGCTTTATTGGTCTGCACTGGAGCGCCCGGAATTTCTCGACTGGGCCAGCCGGTTCCACATCGACCTCGACACCCTCAATCTCAAGGACGACACGTTACAGGTCCTGACTGCCCCGAACGGGACGCGCACCCTGCGCACATTCACCCTGGAGGACGACTCCGGCTGGTGGCAAATGGCACCGATCCTGTGGTCGATCTCCCAGCGCATCGATACGGCCGGATTCGGCCTGCCGTATGTCGGCGGCAAGTCAGCCAACCCGCTGCATCGCTTTCCGCGCCGCGTGGTGCTGGCGTTTTACGGTTATCCGGAGCCACAAAACGTGCAGCAGGCTCGCGCATTGATCAATGAGCTGAAACACAGCGGCCTCGCACGCATCAACGCCGACGGCCACACGACGTCCGCGCTGGTCGTAGAGCGCAGCACTCAGCTCCAGGATCTTCGCGACATTGCGACGACACTCGAACAGGCCCTTGCGGACGACGAGCAACTGAAGCGGCCGTTCGACCGTGCGAGCATTGCCGGCCTGCCGATTACCCTCACGTCAGGCTCGCTGCTGTCCAACGCCGCTTTGGCCATCGACCTCGACCACGTTTTGAGCCGGTACGGCTACCCATTGCCGCAAAGCAACCAGCAAGCCCGCACGCTGGTCTCGCGTTTGCGCCAGCAGACCTGGCCGCCCCTGCCCTACGTCAGTGAGTATGTGCAGACCGCGCTGCCCATCCTGCGTTACCAACAGGCTTTCGGCGACGTCGAGAACTGCCAGCACATCATTCGGCGGCTGGAGGCGTTGAGCCGTAACAAAGACGCCACGGCGCCAATTGATCTGACGGAACAGAGCCAACCGATGCCGGTTTCTTCATTGGGGCACCGGGTGGCCGCCGATAAGGTGACCCTGGCGGCGTTCAGGGCCAATGCTGCGTTTCAAGCGATTCTCAGGCGCGAAAACCTGCGGGCGAACAGCCCATTGTTGGTAAGCGAAAGGGGCCACGTGGGGACGCCAGGCAGGAACGACAGTTGGGTCAACCTGACGGCAAAGGTGAAAAAGAACAGGGAGCTGAATGCCATGCTCGAGCGGCTTAAATCACTGGCGGCCGAGGCCGGTGGCGCCATGCGCAGCAACGGCAAGGTCAGCCTGAGGCAAATGATGCGTTTCTATGAAATGAATCTGCCCGACAACGTCGAATCGGCGCGACGCATCGCGCAGTGGGAAAAAACCCTGCTGGCCCTGCATCCCTCTTACATGGATCACTGGTACCTGTTAGGCCACCCCGGCAAAAACGCCGAGCGATTTACCGTGGAGCAACGCCAGCTGATCATCGACACCACCCAGGCATTCGTCCCCCCTGACAGCGCACCGCTGATCGACTACCTGAGCGAAGGCGTCGACACCGACCTGCCCCGCGCAACACTGCTGGCCAAAGCGGATTACCGGATCAGCCAGATCCTCATCACGCCCCGTTCGCATGCGCTGGGCAACCAATTGTTGAGTGCGTTCAAGCAGGCGTACAAAGAGAAGGCATTGATTGCCGTCAACCGCGAACGTCTGATAATGGCGGCGCTGATCCTCAGTCTTGATGCGAACATCGGCGAGCAGCTCGATCGGGTCGTGGGCCAACCGTTGAACGACCGCTTTTTCTGGGGTGAAAGTCTGAGCGAGGTGCGTCGCTTCATCGAGCATCAATCCGGTCTGGCCGCGATCACAAACAAAACCCTGGCCACCCATTTGCTGTTGTCGGGCATTGCGCCGGAGTTTCTGATTCGCGGCATCCCGGACTCCGTCACGTACATCAGCTCCATTGACTGGGTCAAACTGAAACAGACGGTGTTGCATGTCGAGCATCTCAAGTCAGGCCTGAGCCGACTGATGTCGTTCGACCAACTGATGACCCTGGCCAGCATCCCGATCGCGCTGACTGCACAGACGTACGAGAGCAAGTATGCGAGCGCTGCGCTGGTCGCCGACTGGGCCATCGCCCGAGGTCTGATCCAGCGTGATCCCGAGCTTGCCGGCAACACCTATGACGCAGCAACGCTGGGACAGGCTGCCGCCCGGTTCAGCGCGCACACGCAAGCGTTGGACCGGCTGCGCCAGGAAGCTTTCGACTCAGGGTTCGCCACGCCTTACACCGTGGCACTGGCCGATCTGCAGACTGTCTTCGGCCATCACCTGCACCTGGAAGACAGGGTTCTGGTCGCGAGCGACGCCAGCGCCAATGCGCACAACCAGGCGCCTTTTTACTCCCTCGTCGAGCTGCACATGGCCGACAGGTTGAAGCCCGACATGACGCACTGGCGCTCGACGCTGGCAGCGTTGAATCTGCAAACGATGGCGCCGCAGTTTTCCCGACTTAGAAAGGTATCGGGGCAATTTCAGTCTGCACTGGCCAGCCGCCTGACGCGTTTGAAAAACGCCTACGTCGCGCTGATCAAGGAAGCGTTCTGCGAGCTGCCGTTGCAGCAAAGGCTCGATATCGAAGACGGTACGCTGCAACTGTTTGCGCTGCACCCGGTAGCAGAGCCGCAGCAGCCTGCCGGTGCGGGGTCGTTCGCCATCATCGCGTTGCTCGAGGGTTTTACCTCGCGGATTTTCGAAATTTTCGTGCGCCACTCGCAGGTGCGGTTGCGCAGGGACATTCCCCCCTCACTGTTGACGTCAGCCGCTCAGCGCGAGCTGCCATTCGATGACGAGGCCTACCGGCGCGGCACGCGTCCTCGTGAGCAGGCGATCTGTCAGGGCACCATTGAGCGTCTCGACGTACCGGGGGCGCCGTTCACGCGGCAGTCGGCCGCGATTCCCGACACCTACGCCTCACCCGCAATCAACGCCATCGCCCAGGCCGCAGTCGATCACATGTTCAAGGAGCGCGAAGCATCAGCCCTGGAGCGTGCCGGGGCTACCCTCGACCTGAAAGATGCCGAGACCTGCCATGCGGCCTGGTTGGCGTTCTATCAATCCTTGAGTCCGTACGAACGATGACAACGCGCCGAACGTCACCAGCGCCATTATGTTTTGAGCGGTTTGCTGGAGTTCAGGCATGCCGCCGCCCGTGTGGGCGCGGGCACTGCGCTTCAGGTCCTTACTGGATACGCTTCAACGCCTGTTTGTGCGCGTACATCGCCGCGTCCGCGTCGGCCAGCAGGCGGTCGACGTTGTCGTGGCGTTGCGCGTCGTATTCGATCTGGCCGACGCTGAAGCGGATGGCGTAACCACGGTGGAGCGTGGCGTTGCGTTCTTCGAGAATTTCCTTGAGGCGTGCCATGACCGCTGTGGTCTCGATGTGGCTGGAGCCGGTCAGCAGTGCGACGAATTCATCGCCGCCCAGGCGTCCGACCACATCGCTCTCACGAAAGGCGATACGCAGGACGTCGGCGAAAGTCTTGAGCGCACTGTCACCCTCGGCGTGACCGTAAAGGTCGTTAATCTGTTTGAAGTCGTTGAGGTCGAAAAACAGCAGCGTCGCCGGCCGGTGCAACCGCGCGCAAGCGTCCAGCGCATGCTGAGCCAGTTGCTTGAAGCCGCGACGATTGGACAGCAGCGTCAGCTCGTCCATGCTCGCCATCTGCACCGCCGTCAGCTCTTGCTCGGCCATTTCGGCCAGATCACGTAGCAGTGCACGCTCCTCTTCGTCGAGATCACGGGGTTTGGTGTCGATCAGGCACAACGTCCCAAGTTTGTTGCCAGTGGGCACGGTCAGCGGGTAGCCGGCGTAGAAACGAATGTTCGGCTCGCCGGTCACCAACGGATTGTCATGGAAGCGCTCATCCTCGCGGGCATCGCGCACCAGCAGGAGGTCATCCTTGAGAATCGCGTGGCCGCAGAAGGAAATGTCCCTCGACGTCTCGGTAGCATCGAGCCCGACACAGGATTTAAACCACTGACGGTCCTTGTCCACCAGCGTCACCAATGCAATGGGCACATTGAACAGGCGTTTGGCCAGCCGCGTGAGTCGGTCGAAACGCTCTTCGGGGGCCGAATCCAGAAGATTGAGGCCATGCAGCGCCTGAATGCGCGCCTCTTCGTTGGCAGGTTTTCGGGGAACCAGCATCACACACTCCATTGGCATCAATGTTCCTAAGAGTAGCGCTAATTCTCCTCGGCCTCACCCCATCAACCACCTACCACAGGACATGGGCCCCCAGCATCGGCCCAGAGCTTGAACTGGTTCACGAATATGTCGTGCGGCACCGGCACTGGCGCGCGGCCGGTGCCGGGATTCCAGCCCCAAAGCACCAGTTTGTCCTCGCTGACATGTTTGATCAGCGCGGCGAAATCGCGGTCGCCATTGCTCGAACGGTCTTTGATCATCGCGCACAGCTTGTCCGGCGGCAGGCCGATCCAGGCCATTTTGTGCGCCGCTGGCGGCAGGCTCCAGTGCGGCGCCCCCGGAGGGGCATGGGGGCCGTAACTGGCCGGCGGATTGTTGTCAGCATGACACGTGGCACAAGGCAAACCGGCGGCGCCCTTGCCGTCCATACCGCGCACCACGCTCATCGCATGAGGAATGCCGGCGTCGAATTGCAGCGGCGAATCACCGGGAATGTGGCAGTTCTGGCAGCGCGGACTCTGAAAGACTTTCTGCACCGTGGCGAAGGCTTTCAAGGCCTCCTGCTCGTCGGCGAACAAATCCGCGGCGTAGCCGCCCAGACCGACCAACACCATCGTTCCCAAGACCAGATGTCGTTTCATCTCATACCCCCGACAGTTGCAGCGGCAGTTCGCGCAGGCGTTGCCCGGTCAGGGCGTACACCGCGTTGGCCACCGCCGGTGCGGTCGGCGGCACACCGGCCTCGCCGATGCCGCCAGGTTTGTCGCTGCTGGGTACGATGTGCACCTCGACCACCGGCATTTCGTTAAGCCGCAGCACCTGATAATCGTGATAGTTGGACTGCACGACCGCACCGTCCTTGAGCGTGAGCTTGCTGTGCAGCGCCATGCCCAGACCGAAGGTGATGCACGATTCCATCTGCGCCGCGATGCTCTGCGGGTTGACCGCAATCCCACAGTCCACCGCGCACACCACCCGATGCACGCGAATCGCCAGATTGTCCTGGGACACCTGCGCGACCTGCGCCACGTAACTGCCAAACGATTCGTGCACCGCGACACCCAGTGCATGGCCCTCCGGCAGCGGCGCTGTCCAGTTGGCCTTCTCAACCGCCAGATTGAGCACGCCGAGATGACGCGGATGCTCCTTGAGCAATGTTCGCCGGTATTCGACCGGGTCCTTGCCCGCCGCCGTGGCCATTTCGTCGATCAGCGACTCCATGACAAACGCCGTGTGGCTATGCCCCACCGAACGCAGCCACAGCACGTTGATTCCGGTCTGCGGTGAATGCAGATCGACCTGATGATGGGCCAGACCTTTGACGTACGGACTGTCGCTGACACCTTCGACGGACGTCGGGTCGATGCCGTTCTTGACCATGGTCGCTTCCAGCAACGTGCCAGTCATGATCGACTGGCCGACCAGCACATGCTGCCAGCTCAGGGGCAGCCCATCCGCGCCAAGGCCGATTCGCGCCTGATGCAGGAACATCGAGCGGTAATAACCGCCGCGGATATCGTCCTCCCGCGACCACACGGTTTTCACCGGCAGACCCGCCGCTTTCGCCACCTGCACGGCTTCAGCGACAAAATCCGAAGTCGGATTGGCCCGGCGGCCAAACCCGCCGCCGAGGAATTCCGTATGGATCTCCACCTGCTCGGGCTTCAACCCGGTGATTTTTCCGGCAACCATTTGATCGAGTGTCTGAAACTGCGTGCCCGTCCAGATTTCACATTTCTGCTCGCTGATTTTCACCGTGCAGTTCAAAGGTTCCATCGGCGCATGCGCCAGGTAAGGCACGCTGTACTCAACGTCGATCTTCTTCGCCGCTTTGCTGAAGTTGGCCTTGGCATCGCCGGCCTGACTGGCTGATGTGCCCGGTGTGGTGGCCAGTTTGCGAAAGCTTTCCAGTAGTTTTTCGCTGCTCAGATCCGCGTGAGGCCCAAGGTCCCAATCGACTTTCAGCGCATCGCGGCCCAGTTTCGCCGCCCAGTAATGCTCCGCAATTACCGCGACGCCACTCGGCACCTGCAGCACTTTATGTACGCCCGGGATCGCCAATGCTTGAGCGCCTTCGAAGGACTCGACCGTCGCCCCGAAAGCCGGCGCACGGGCGACCATGGCGGTCATCAAACCCTCGAATTGCACGTCCATGCCGAACTTGGCGCGGCCGGTGATTTTCTCCGGGGTATCGAGGCGTTTGGTCGGTTTGCCGATGACTTTCCAGTCCTTGGCCTCCTTGAACGTGATGGATTTCGGATCCGGTACCGGCAGTTGCCCGGCGGCGTCCGCCAGTTCGCCGTAGGTTGCGCGTTTATCGCCAGCAATCACCACACCCGATTCGGTGCGAATCGTCGAAGGCGCGACGTCGAAGCGCTTGGCCGCCGCCTCGACCAGCATCTGCCGGGCCGTTGCACCGGCCAACCGATAGCGGTCGAACTCCATCCAGGTTGACGTCGAGCCGCCAGTAATCTGCATGCCGCCGAAAGCGGGCATGCCGTAATCCGCCGCCGACGCGGGCGAATGTTCGACGCGGATGGTCGACCAGTCAGCGTCCAGTTCTTCGGCGATCAGCATGGTCAGGCCGGTCCAGATGCCCTGGCCCATTTCCGAATGCCCGAGCAGTACGGTGACGCTGTTGTCGGCGCCGATGCGCAGAAAGGCATTCGGCGCAAAGACTTTGCCCTCACCCTCCGCCGCCATGGCAAACCGGTGGCCGCCAGGCACGGCAAACGCCACCACCAGACCGCCGCCCAACAGGGCACTGCCTTTGAGAAAACCCCGACGCGATACGGGACTGTTCATCGTTTATCTCCCCGTCAGGTTCAACCGATCTCGGCCGCACGTTTGACCGCTGCGCGAATTCTTGGGTAAGTGCCGCAGCGGCAGATGTTGCCGGAAAGCGCCTGATCGATATCGCTGTCGGTAGGTTTGGGGATTTTCGCCAGCAAGGCAGCGGCCGACATGATCTGCCCGGACTGGCAATAACCGCACTGCACCACATCGAGTTCGGCCCAGGCCTGCTGCACAGGGTGCGAGCCATCCGTGGACAAACCTTCGATGGTGAGGATTTTCTGCCCATGGGCGACGGCCGTGGCCGGGGTGATACAGGCACGCAACGGCGCGCCATCGACATGCACGGTGCACGCGCCGCACTGCGCCATGCCGCAACCGAATTTGGTGCCGGTCAGGTGCGCGACATCGCGCAGGACCCAGAGCAACGGCATGTCCGCAGGGACGTCGAGCTCCTGATCCTTGCCATTGATATTCAAAGTCAGCATCGGGGTTTTCCTCAGACTCACGGTGTTCTGAAGGGACGTCACTGCGGCTGTAAAGCCTGCGCGCGCCTCGGCTTATCCCTTTCAGCAAAGCCTAATTTGCGCCTCAAGCCAGACGTGGCGACCACCGGTCATGCACATGTCGACTTTAATCCTACAGTTGATAACGGCTCGCACTGCGCCGCCAGAGGAACACTCGTACCAGCGAACCGATTCGCGAACATCTCGCGGATTGCCCTCCATATGTGTCAGGAGTAGCGAACATGGGATTTGTCACCACCCAAGATGGCGTCGAAATTTTCTACAAGGACTGGGGACCGAAGGACGCCCCGGTCATCCACTTTCACCATGGCTGGCCGCTCAGCTCCGACGACTGGGATGCACAGATGCTGTTCTTTCTGGGGCAAGGCTTTCGGGTGATTGCCCATGATCGCCGTGGCCACGGACGTTCGAGCCAGGTCTGGGACGGTCACGACATGGATCACTACGCCGATGATGTCCTTGCGGTGGTCAACCATCTGGGCGTGAAAAAAGCCGTGCACGTCGGCCACTCCACCGGCGGCGGTGAAGTCATCCACTACATCGCCCGCCATGGCCAGGACACAGTCCTCAAAGCCGCGATCATCAGCGCGGTGCCACCGCTGATGGTCAAGACCGAAAGCAACCCGGGTGGTTTGCCGAAATCGGTGTTCGATGACTTGCAGGCACAACTTGCGGCCAATCGTGCGCAGTTCTATCGAGATGTACCGAGCGGTCCGTTCTACGGCTATAACCGACCGGGTGCCGAGGCGCAGGAAGGTGTTATCGCCAACTGGTGGCGCCAGGGCATGATTGGCGGCGCGAAGGCGCATTACGACGGCATCGTGGCGTTCTCGCAGACCGATTTCACTGAGGATCTAAAGCGGGTGACGGTGCCGGTGCTGGTGATGCATGGCGAAGATGACCAGATTGTTCCCTATGAGAACTCGGCGCCTTTGTCGGCGAAATTGCTGCCAAATGGCACGTTGAAGTCGTATCCGGGATTCCCGCACGGGATGCCGACGACTGAGGCGGCGACGATTAATGCGGATTTGTTGGCGTTTATTCGCGGGTGATCATTTCTGGAGTCAGAGACTTGGCCCTGTAGAAGCGAGCTTGCTCGCGAAAGCGGTCTGTCAGTGAATATCAAGCTGACTGACCCACCGCTTTCGCGAGCAGGCTCGCTCCCACAGGTTCTGAGTGCATACAGTGAAATATGGCAACTTGAGTGGTGAGAAGCGCAGGCGGTCGGCTTTGGGGCTCGTGGTGTACTCGCCCCTCACCCCAGCCCTCTCCCGAGGGAGAGGGAGCCGATATCTGGGCTTTTCAACACTTGAGTTCGACTCGATATCCCACGTCGGTGTACTTCTCGCCAACACCTCGGTCAGTTCCCTTTCCCTTTGGGAGAGGGTCTGCTTTTGGCTGTTTAAAAACGTGCCGACGGTGCACACCGCTTTTGATCTTGTCCTGCGGCCCCGTCACGCACTAGTCCTCGGAACGCCCACGACCCTCGCGATCCCGTTCGTAATGGTGAGCAACAGGAAGCGCCGGCAGCCAGGACTCACGCCGAATCGTCCAGAGCTCATAAGTGGGTTTGAATTGATCAGGCTGATCGAGCGACCCCACGTTCACCTCAACCTCATCAGCCGAACGCGTAAACACGGGAGAACCACAGCGTGGGCAAAAAAACCGCCCATTGTAGTCACGCGTTTCGCCAGTAACCGTCACTGCGCTCGCAGGAAAAATCGCCGAGGCATGAAACAACGCGCCATGGCGTTTGCGGCAGTCGAGACAATGGCAAAGTCCCACGCGGTAGGGTTGCCCTGAGGCTTCGAAGCGAATGTCGCCGCACAGGCAGCCACCCGTGAATCGGTCCATGGTGGATCTCCTCTGTTCACCCATGTGTACCGTGCGTAAACACATTCCCGCACGCCAGTTTAAATCGATCTACGGCACCACTAATCGACGAAGGACTGACTACGCTGTTAATCCAGCATGTCTTACCTGCCGAGGACGACTGCCAGGCAACGCTTTCAAAAACTCACCCCGTGCCTGTGGTTCGACAATCAGGCTGAAGCCGCCGCGAGGTTCTACTGCTCGATCTTCGATGACGCGAAAATTACCGGTCTGACTACAGACTGCAACGAGCCTTTGCCGGCCAGAGCTAATACACTCGGGCGCTGGCCTGCCGGGAAGGACGATGATGAAACACGCTGCCGCCAAAAACCCTGAAAAAGCCCCGCGCTTCTGGCGTGATGAGGCCCTGCCGTTCATTGAGGCGCGGGCCATCGCCGATGGTCGCGAGGTGTGTTACGCGCGGCATTCCCACGCGCACTTTTCCATTGGTGCGATCACTGCCGGGCACAGCACGTATGTGCATGAACAGGCGCAGTTCGAAGTCGCGGCGGGCACCGTGGTGTTGATGAATCCGGGGGATGTGCATGCGTGCAATCCGATTGATGATCAGCCGTGGTCGTACCTGATGCTTTACGTCGAGACACCGTGGTTGACGGACTTGCAGCATCAACTGGGGTTTGCCGCCGAGCTTGAGTTCCGGCGTTTCGCGACCACCCATCTCGACGACGCCGGGCTGTTCCGTGATCTCAACGGGTTGTATGAGGTACTGGTCGATAACCAGCAGGATGCCCTGCGCAAACAGAGCGCAGCGGTGGAGTTTTTCACCGATCTGCAATTGCGCCTGAACCCGGCGCAACAGCCGGTGCGCGAGCCGAATTTCAAGCTCGAACGTGCCGCCGACTACATCCGTGAACACTGCACCGATCTGCTGAGCCTGGATGACATTTGCCGCGCGGCGCAGCTGTCACCGTCCTACCTGATCCGCGCCTTCAAGCAACATTTCGGCATGACGCCGCATGCTTTTCTGGTCAACCAACGCATCCAGTTCGCTCGCGAGCGATTACGCAGCGGACAGTTGATTGCCGATGTGGCGCTGGAGGCGGGGTTTGCCGATCAGGCGCACTTCCAACGGGCGTTCAAACAGCATCTGGCAGCAACGCCCGGCCAGTATCGCGGCTGACCGGGTCGTTCAGAATCAACAGATCGCAGCCTTCGGCAGCTCCTACAAGGATCGGTGTAGGAGCTGCCGAAGGCTGCGATCTGTTGATCTTCAAGCAACTACGGTAGCAACAGATAAACCGCACTCACTACCAACAACCCCGCCATCAGCCGATTGAACAGGCGCATCCCCGCCGGATTACCCAGATACCCACGCAAAAACGTCCCGGCATACGCCCAGCAGCCCACCGACACATAGCAGATCACCAGATACACCGCCGCAAACTGCCAAACCAACCGTGCCTCGCCATCAGCAACAAACGCGCCCATGCCGGCGACGCAAGCCAGCCAGGCCTTCGGATTGAGCCATTGCATGACGGCGCCATAGAGCATGGATGGGGCACGCCCCGAGTCGCCGGCATTCAGTTGCCCGTCATGGGTCGCGAGCTTCCAGGCCATGAACAGCAGAAACGCCACCCCGGCCAGTTGCACCACGCGGGTCATGAATGGCCAGAGCTTGAGGATTTCGTGCAGGCCCAATCCCATCAGCACCAGCAACAGCACAAACCCCAACGTCGCCCCGGCGACATGTCGCTGGCTGGCGCGAAAGCCGAACTGCGCACCGGAGCTCAGCGCCACGATGTTGACCGGGCCGGGGGTAATGGACGCTGCCAGAGCAAACGCCGCCATCGAAAGAACAAGACTCATCGCACACCTGCTTCAAAACGAGGAACAAGGTGCTCACGGTAACCAGCGACTGGTCACCGGTATTGAAGAAAATCACCCTGAACCTGAAACGACTAACCCCTGCAGGAGCTGCCGCAGGCTGCGATCTTTTGACTTTTCTTTAGAATCAAGATCAAAAGATCGCAGCCTGCGGCAGCTCCTACAGGGGCGAAGTGCAGGCAATTGGATCAGTCGAGGCGCGGCACGGTGAAACGGAATTCGCTGCCCTGCCCCGGCTCACTGTCGGCGAAGATCTGGCCGCCATGCGCTTCGACGATGCCTTGGCTGATGTACAAACCCAGGCCGGTGCCAGTCGGATTACCTTCTTTCACCGTCCAGTAACGGTCGAACACGTGAGGCAGGTGTTCCTTGGGAATGCCTTCGCCGCTGTCGCGCACGATGAAGACGATTTCATTGCCGACTGATTTCGCGTGCACGCCAACCGAACCCAGGCGCGGGGTGAATTTGATGGCGTTGCCCACCAGATTCGACAACACCTGAAACAGCCGCTCCGGGTCGGCATGGATGCGCAGATCCGGATCAGCCGCGAAGGAAATGCTGATGTCTTTGTCCAGTGCCAGCGGCGCGAGCAAGGCTTGCGCCTCTTCGAACATCTGGCTGACGTCGAGTTTCTGCGGCGTGATGCTGTATCGCCCGGCGTCGATCTTGGAGGTATCGAGCAAGTCTTCCAGCAGCGTATTCATACGCCCGGCCGCCTGTTGCATGGTGTCGATGGCCGTCGAGATTCGCCGCGAGGTGTGCGGGCCGTCGGAGCTGAACGCTTTCTGCATCATGCCGCAGAGCATCGAAATGACGGTCATTGGATTGCGCAGGTCGTGGGAAACCACGGCCACCAGTTCATCGCGGGCACGCACGGCTTCCTGCTCGCGTCGTACCTGACGGGCCAGATCGTTTTCCAGCGCCGACCGGCGCAAATCGTTGGCCGCAAACAGGTCGCCATGGCTCCACTTGGCGGAAATACCGGCCATCTCGACCTTCCAGATTTCAAACGAGGTGCGCGGGCGCAGGCGCATGCCCGAATCAGAATTTTCCAGATCCAGCGGCTTGCGCGGATCGCCACTCCAGTTGATGTTTTCTTTCACTTCCGCTCGGAACCACAGCACGCCGTTGTCCACCGGTTTTGGCAGGCTCATGGCAAGTACGCCGCTGGCCACGTGGGGATACTGCGCGGCGGGTGGATAAACGCTGGCCAGATGGTGACTGGCGAACACCGGCTCGGCGCTTTCCTGCAACCATTTGTGCAGGGCGCGGATGTCTTCCGGTTCAGGGCAGTTGCCGTAACGATGCAATTGCTTGTCTTCAATGATTGCGACACCGCCGGCATCGGCCAGCGCCATCAGAACCTGTGGCTGATTGGCCAAGCCGTCGAAGACATTTTGCGGCGAATCGATCATGGCCTGATTGAGCAGCGCCAGCGCTTCGACCTTCTCTTCACGCTGGCGACTGACCTCCAGCGCCTCCATCGCGCTGATCTGCAGCGAAAGCACCTGGCCGATGGTCTGGCAAGCGGTGCGCAATTCATGCGGTACATGCAGTGGCTGACGGTTGCCGCAACTGATCAGCCCCCAGAGCTCGTCACCCTTGAGCAGGGAAATGCTCATCGACGACAGCACGCCCATGTTCTTCATGTATTGGCAGTGAATCGGTGACACGCTGCGCAGCGTCGCAAAACTCAAATCCAGCGGCGTCTGCGTATCCGGACGCAACTTCGGTACAAGTGGCACCGGTTGATAGTCGGCGTTGGGAATGATCCGCAGCCAATTTGTCCGGTACAGCTCTCGCGCCTGTTCGGGAATATCCGAGGCCGGGAAGAACAGTCCGTTGAAGACTTCCATCGACGGATCGGACGCTTCGGCGATGACCTGGCCGTGTCCCTCTTCTTCGAAACGATAGATCAGCACCCGGTCATACCCGGTGATCGCCTGGATTTCCTTGACGCTGATGTCGTACAGCGCCTGCAGCGTCGTGGCCGCTTGCAGACGCTGGAGCATGCGCCCCAGATTTGTCTGGCTGCCGGCAACATTGCGCGGCTGGAAGTTTTCGACGTGAATCTCCAGCTCAAGAATCAATACGCCCTGATGTCGATGCAGCAACCCCTCGAACGCGGTGCCATTGAGGTGGAGGTACAACCGCGGCGCGTCGAAGAACGCCGCTTGCTGCAACGCCTCACGCACTTGTGCTGTGTGCACTTCACCCAGCAAATCCACCAATGGCTGGCCAATCAACGCCTCTGGCGCACGGCCCAGAAGGGTTTCAACGTTGGCGCTGATCTGAATGATCTCAAGCGCCGGTTCGCTCAACGTCAGCAGTAAACCGTGAGGCTGGATTGCGCCGGGGAAGCGGATCGGCTCGTCAGCACAGTTGGCCAGCAGTTCTTCAAAGTCTTTCTTGTCTTGCGGATTCATGCCAATACCTCCTGGCATTCGAGCCAGCGCTCGAAGCAACTGAATGTGGTTTGCGCGGCCAGCACGACCGCTTTGCGCTGATCAGCGTCCATCGGGCGATTGCCCAGGTATTCGATGAAATCGCGCCAGCGACGGCCGGTGGCAGCGCCGTAGACATCGAGGAAGGCAGCGCCGTTGTCTGCTTCAAGGCCCAACCGTGCGGAGATTTCTCGACGCAGGATCTGTCCGCCGAGGGTTGCGCCCTCGAGCACGTACAGCACACCCAGGCACGCAGCGCTCGAATCAATCACGGGCAACTGATCGCAGATCGGCAGGTTTTCCAGCGAAGCGGGCGCTAACCCCAACGCTTGCAGATCGCCGCGCAATGTATGGGTTTTGAGGCGTGGCGTCAGGTCGAAATCGTCGGGGACTGAACCACTGCGCTGCAATGCGTTTTCCAGCGGGAAATAGAAGCCGTAATAGGCCGCTATCAAGCGCTTGAAAGCAGGTAAATCGAGCGTATCGGAGAAAAAAGGAAGGCGTTTTTCCAGTGCGATGTGCAGTTCGGCAGTGCCGGCCCGCAAATCTTGCAGCACCGGTGGCACATAAACCTCACGGGCCTTTGCTTGCATGTATGTCGCTCTTGGTGAGGCCGCCTGGGGCCATTCGGGGTGTAAAAACGTCGCGTGAAATTTTACACGTCAAACGACATTTCTGACCGCGCAGATCGTTTTTTCAGACGAAACCACGGCCCTCGGACATTTCAGAGTTCCCTCTGACGCGAAAAGTTCGACCCGATTTGATGCGCCTGGGGTTGCTGTAACGCGACGGCACCGCCTGACTGTATGGGCCTGCGAAGCGGGCTTAAGTCTGTGACGGACCTTTGAGTTCGACCTGATTGCCATCCGGGTCGAAACAGTACAGCGACAAGCCGTTGCCCTCGGCACCGAAGCGGGTGGCGGCTTTTTCGACGCTGAGGCCGTGTGCCCGCAAGTGCTCGATCAGCGCCGCTTCATCGAATGGCTCGATTCGCAGGCAGAAGTGATCGACGTTGCGCCCCTCGGCACCCGCCGCTGCACCACCCTGGCGGCCGATGTCGCCTTGAAGGTCGACCAGATCGATCATCGACGTACCGGCGCGCAAATGCACCAGCCCCAGCGGTTCGTTGAATTTGACCACTTCGGCGCCGAACACCTGGCCGTAGAAATCGATGCTGCGTTGCAAGTCGGCGACGCGCAGGACGATGTGATCAATGTGCTGAATTACAAACGGATGCATTGGGCAGACCTCAACAAACTGTAGGAGCTGCCGCAGGCTGCGATCTTTTGATCTTGTTTGCTCAGGATCAACATCAAAAGATCGCAGCCTGCGGCAGCCCCTACAATAGTTCAGCGTTAGCCGGAATTCATTGTCGATTTTTCGGTGGAGCCATCGAGAATCTGGTTTTACTCTCACCCCATGAACATACAAACCGCTGCCCTGCCGCCCCACGCCGAGATGGTTCGCGCTATGCTCGAACGCGACACTGCCTATGAAGGCGTGTTCTTCACGGCCGTAAAAACCACAGGGATCTTCTGCCGTCCCAGTTGCACCGCACGCAAACCGAAACCGGAAAACGTCGAGTTCTTCGCCCATGCCGATGAATGCATGAGCGCCGGTTACCGCGCTTGCTTGCGCTGCAAACCGCTGGACGCTGCGGCCATTGCACCGGACTGGATACAGCGTTTGCTCGCGGCCGTCGACGCTGACCCAGAGCTGCGCTGGAGCGATGCGCAATTGCTCGCCGAAGGCATTGAGCCGCTGAAGCTGCGGCGCTGGTTCAAGCAGCATTTCGGCATGACATTTCATGCCTGGCTACGCACCCGGCGCCTGGGCATGGCGCTGGGCGGGATCAAGCAAGGCACCTCGATCGACCACGCAGCGTTCGATTCCGGGTATGAATCGCTGAGCGGGTTTCGCGATGCTTTCCAGAAATCATTCCACATCACCCCGGGCCGCACCGCCCACAGTGAACCGCTGTTGTTTACCCGATTGACCACGCCGCTGGGGCCGATGATTGCCATGGCTGAGCAACGCGGTCTGGTGTTGCTGGAGTTCCTTGACCGGCCGGCATTGACCCGGGAAGTCGAGGAGTTGCAGAACTGCTATGGCTACGTGGTCGCACCGGGGCATAACGCACATCTACAGCAGATCGAGCATGAGCTGGCGCAGTATTTCGCCGGCCGCTTGACCACTTTCACCGTCGCCTTGCACCTGCCCGGCAGTGAGTTCGCCCGGCAAGTCTGGTCGGCCCTGCAGCAAATCCCCTACGGCCAAACCAGCACCTACGGCGCCGTTGCCGCCAGCCTGAGCAAACCCGGCGCCAGTCGCGCGGTGGGCCTGGCCAACGGTCAAAATCGCCTCTCGATTGTGGTGCCTTGCCATCGGGTGATCGGCGCGGACGGCTCGCTCACCGGCTATGGTGGAGGTCAGCCGCGCAAGGCGTTCCTGTTGAGGCTGGAAAACGCCGCCGTTCAGCTCACACAACAACTGGCTTTCTGACGACTTGAATCGACTCATAAAAAGGGATTTCGATGGACGCATGCAGCACACGGATTGATTTCGACAGGTCAATCAACCGCCCGGGCTGTCAGCGTGGCTGACGCTTATAAGACGGCCAGCTCATTCCTCGCCACGCTCGATGCCGACTGGCAACGACACATCGCCGCGGTCGGCCCTTGCCTGCATCAACCGCATCCGGCGCGCGATCCATACGAATCGCTGGTGCGGGCGATTGCCTATCAGCAACTGCATGCCAAGGCTGGAGATGCGATTGTCGGTCGGTTGGTCGGGTTGTTTCCCGGGCAATCGTTTCCGCGACCGGAGCAAATCCTCGCCACCGGGTTTGATCAACTGCGCAGCTGTGGGTTTTCGGCGGGCAAGATTGCGACGATTCAAGGAATCGCCCAGGCGACGCTGGATGGCGTGGTGCCGGATTACGCCACGGCGTTGGCGATGGATGATGAAGCGCTGATCGAGCGACTGGTCAGCCTGCGCGGGGTCGGGCGCTGGACGGTGGAGATGCTGTTGATTTACAGCCTTGAGCGGATGGACATCTTGCCGGCGGATGATTTTGGCGTGCGCGAGGGGTATCGGCGGTTGAAGGGGTTGGAGGTGCAGCCGACGCGAAAGCAGATGGTTGAGATTGGTTTGGGCTGGAGTCCGTATCGGACGGTGGCGGCTTGGTATTTGTGGCGGGTGGCCAAGCCGTAGACCGCATCATCGTTCATCGCTGGCAAGCCAGCTCCCACGGGTTTTGTGGCGGATGGAAAACTTGTGTTCGCCGCTAGACTCTGTGGGAGCTGGCTTGCCAGCGATGGCGTCTACACGTTCCGCACATGTTCCAAGACCAGACACTATCCCAATGTAGGAGCTGCCGAAGGCTGCGATCTTTTGATTTGGTTTTTTAAAGACAAAATCAAAAGATCGCAGCCTTCGGCAGCTCCTACAGGGCAATGCGGTGGACTGTATCGCACTGTGTACCGCCAGGCGGCAGACACATCCAATGCACAAATCCGCACAGTGGCGACACACCAACGATACACCCCAACGCTCAAATCACCCGGTCGATCCCACTCACCCGATCCACCGGAGATTCCCCATGACCACCACCCTTTCGAGCGCCGTCAAAGGCTTGCACCTGAACCTTGACCGCGCCGGTGCCTGGCTGGCGCCGCTGACCCTGCGCGTGTTTATCGCCTGGGAATTTTTCGAGTCGGGGCTCGAGAAGTTCAACGGGCAGAACTGGTTTGAAGACATTCAGGACAAATTCCCGTTTCCCTTCGATCACCTGCCGGCGACACTGAACTGGGAACTGTCGATGTGGGCCGAGCTGATCTGCGCCTTGGCGATCCTTATCGGTTTCGGCACGCGAATCTCGGCCATTTCGCTGATCGTGGTGACCGTCGTCGCCACCGCCGCCGTGCACTGGCCTACCGACTGGTCGTCATTGAGCGAACTGGCCCAAGGTTACGCGATCACCAACAAGGGCTTCGGCAACTTCAAGCTGCCGGTGATTTACCTGGCAGCTTTGGTGCCGCTGGTGTTCGCCGGCGCCGGCAAGTTGAGCATCGATGCGTGGCTGGCGCGGGTGTTGTGGAATCGCCGCGACCGCTGAAGCTCAATGCGCGCGATCCAGGGCCACCAACAAGGCACTGTCACGGCTGTAGATGTCTGGCGAATAACGCACGTGACCGGCGCTGTCGACCTGCGCCGTCCAGTAGGTCATCAGGATCGGCACCGGCGCCGACAAGCGAAACTCATGGGTGGCGCCGGTGGCGAGCAAGGTGTCGGTGCGTGCCCTCTCCGCAGGGCTGAGCAGCAGATCGCGCAGTTGCATCGGGTGCTCGACCCTGACGCAGCCTGAGCTGAATGCCCGCGGCCCTTTGTCGAACAGTGCCTTGCTCGGCGTGTCATGCAAGTACACCGAAAACGGATTGGGGAAGCGAATGACCATCTGTCCCAACGGATTGCGTGGCCCCGCGTCCTGGCGCAAAAGGATGTTGCCGGGGTGGTCCCAGTCGATGTCTGCGGCCGCCAACGGCTGACCGTTGGCATCCAGCACTTGCAGATTATGCCGACTGAGGAAGGTCTGGTCCTTGCGGATCTCCGGCAGTTTGTCTTCCTTCCAGATGGTTGGCGGCACGGTCCAGGTCGGGTTCAGCGTCAGGCGCGTGACACGGGATTTGAGCAGCGGCGTCTGGCGCTCGGCACGGCCGACCTGGGTGCGCGTCTGCCACACCGGTTCGCCGCCCTTATACAAGGTCAGTTCCGCCGCTGCGACGTTGACCAGCAAACCATCGGGCTCCATGTCCTGGGCCAGCCAACGGAAACGTTCAAGGTTGACCCGCAGTTGTTCACGGCGGGTCAGCGGGCTGATGTTGAGTTCGGCAATCGTCCCCGGCCCGACCACACCGTCAGCCTGCAACGAATGATTGGCCTGGAAGCTTTTCACCGCGTCCACCAACGCGCCTTCGTAAACAATGTCGGTAGTGCCGACCGCGTGGCTCAGATAGCCTTCGCTGTACAAGCGCTGGGCCAGTTCCGGCACGCGCTTGTCTTCCATGGAGGGGCGCAACAGCGGCCCGCTGCCCACCGACTGCCATTTCGGCAAGGCTGTGAGCCGTTGCGCGGCGTAGAGCTGGCGCAGTTTCTGATATTGCGCCAAGTGCGGACGGGCCAGGTCGAATGCTGCAGGAATGTCATGCATACCCGGCACGGCAATCGCCAGCAGTTCGGCCTGACGGTCACGCTGTGTGTCATCGGCATGCCACAACGGCTCGAAGTGTGATTGCAGCAGACGGCCGTAATGCAGATCCTGCAGGGCTTGCAGGTAATAGCGGCTGATATCGATATCGGCACACAACTCGCCATCCTGCGGCGCGGCCAAAGCGACCGGATAGCGTTGCGGGCTGAGGCCATCGTCGGCCAGCAACGGCAGTTGCTTCTGCAAAGCCTGCAATCGTGAAGATTCACTGGTCCATACCGGCATCCAGTCCTGCTGCTGATAGAAGGCTTGCAGCTGTTGCAACGACGGGCCGCTGAGCTGCTTTGCGAGCGCCGGGCAGGTCTGTGGCAGACCGATCAATACGGCATGCAATGGACTTTGCAACTCGACCGGCATTTCGGCAGGAGGTGTCGGCAGCGTCTGCAATGGCGGCAGTGATTCATCGGCACAAGCGACAAACGGCGCTGCGAGCAAACAAATGCTCAAGTAGGATGCGTACTTTTTGAACAACTGCTTTACTCCAATCCATGGCCACCTTGATGATGGCCACCTTACATCAGGTGCGCTGAACAGTCAGGCTCGAACTTCGGGCTTGCAGGTTACGACTGGACGTCAGGAGCCAAAGTGCCAAATAAGTAGCAAGTTGAGGACACTTTATAAATGTTGACGTATTTGCGCCGACTTCTGCTGACCACCGCGACCCTTGTCGCCGTGAGCAGTCCAGCTTTCGCCGCCGGCAAACCATCGCCGGTTCTCTTCACCAGCCTCGCGCACGCCGCGCCAGAACTCAATCCCCAGGCGCTGAAAGGTGCCTTGAGCGCCATGCAATGTGCGGTCAACAGCGGAGCCAAGCCGTCCCGCCACCTGGCGATCATCGACTATTCGCAACCGTCCACCGAACGCCGACTGTGGATCTTTGACCTCAACCGGAAAAAACTGGTGCTGCGCGATCTGGTCGCCCACGGTTCCAACTCCGGGGAAAATTTCGCCACGCAGTTTTCCAATGTCGAAGGCAGCTATCAGTCCAGTCTCGGCTTGTTCCGCACCCAGGAAAGCTACAGCGGCACTCATGGTTACTCGCTGCGCATGGATGGTCTGGAGCCCGGTTTCAATGATCTGGCGCGTGATCGCGCTATCGTCATTCACGCCGCCGATTACGTGAATCCGTTGTGGAGCAAGCGTCAGGGCCGCATCGGTCGCAGCCAGGGTTGCCCGGCCGTCCGCCCACAAATTGCGAAACAGGTGATCGACAAACTGAAGAACGGCCAGTTCATGTTCTCGTGGTACCCGGATCAGCGCTGGTTGAGGAAGTCGCCGTATCTCAACTGCCAGCCGCAGCAGGTGGCGAGCATCATCAGTACCCACGCCAGCTAAGAGAAACACCACAAAACCCTTTAGGGGTGGTGTGCCCCCCGCACTGCGAAAACCACCTGTGGGATCTGGCTTGCCAGCGATGGCGGTGGGTCAGTCAACATCACTGTCGACTGTGCCGACCCCATCGCTGGCAAGCCAGCTCCCACAAGGATTAGTGGTGTCCACAATTTTTCGGCCCAGGCAGTCTCAGTCACCGGTCGTTTTGGCTGTGCCGACGCCATCGCGAGCAGGCTCGCCCCTGTCGTTGATCTGCATTCGGCTGATGATCAGGGCCATGACCATCAATGCCGTGCCCACACCGAAAGTGATGTGCATGCCACTGCCGATGACGGCGGCGGGCGCTTGCGTCGGGTTACCGGTGGCCACGGCAAACACCGCGCCCATCGCCGCCGCACCTGTGATCAACCCCAGATTGCGGGCCAGTCCGAGCAGCGCCGACACCACGCCGCGCTGGTCCTGACTGACCGCCGCCATCAGCCCGGTATTGTTGGCCGCCTGGAACAGCGCGTAACTGCCGGCGATCACCGTCATCGGCAACACGTAAGCAGGCAATCCGAAACTCATCGGCAGCAGCGCCAATAACCCGCAACCGCAAACCATCCCGAGCAAGGCGCCCGGCACCACCCGCTGTGCGCCGAAACGATCGACCAGCCGTCCGGCAGGAACGCCACCGAGCGCAGCCAGCAACGGCCCGACCGACAACACCAGCCCGACCACGGTATGGCTGAGACTCAAACCGCGGCTCAGGTAAAACGGCCCGACCACCAGCGTGGTCATCATCACGGTCGTCACCAGCAACGTCAGCGCCAGACTGCCACTCAGGCGTAGATCGGCGAACAGTGACAGACGAATCAGCGGTGCCCTGGCTTTCATCTCGATCACGATGAACAAACCCACGCCGCACAGGCTGATCAACAGCAACCTCAGCGTGAAACCTTCAAGCGTCATCGCCAGCGCATAGGTCGCCAGCGTCAACACCAGCACCCCGCTGCCAAGGTAATCAAACGCAACTCGCGGCCCTGCGGCTCGATCTGCCGGCAGATAGCGGTACACCAGCCATGCGTTGAGCAGTCCCAATGGCACGTTGAGTAAAAATATCGATTGCCAGCCAACATGCGCCATCAACAACCCACCCAGCGACGGGCCGAGGGTGGTGCCGGTGGCCGACATCGTTGCCAGCAACCCCATCGCACTGCCCGCCCGCGTTTTGGGCACCGCATCGGCCACCAGTGCGACCGTCAATGCAAACATGATCGCTGCGCCAATGCCTTGCACCGCCCGCGCGCCGATCAGCCAGCCAAGCCCCGGGGCCAGCGCGCAAAACAATGAAGCACTGGTGAAAATGCCTATCCCGATCAACAGCAATCGCCGCCGACCAAAGCCATCGCCCAGACGTCCGACGCTGACAATCAACGTGGTGATTGCCAGCAGGTACGCCAGAACAATCCACTGCACCTGTTGGAACGTTGCATCAAACGCCGCCGCCAGCGTCGGCAACCCGGCGTTGGCGATGCTGGTGTCCAGCGACGGCATCAACATCGACAGCGCCAGACTGGTCAGCGCCCAGCGGGCTTGGGTATCGAGGGGTTGTCTGGGCATGGCGTGCTCACTGTACAAAGGACATGCGCCATAGCCTGAGCCTCGACAATACAAGGCGCAAGACGCATGCTTTGCACTCAATACCTGCATAGAACGCCATGTCATGACTACGCCGGATCTGAACCTGCTGATCACCCTCGACGTGCTGCTGCGTGAAGGCAGCGTCGCTCGCGCCGCCAAATGCCTGCGGTTGAGCCCTTCTGCCATGAGTCGCGCCTTGGCCCGTCTGCGCGAAACCACCGCAGATCCGTTGCTGGTGCGCGCCGGTCGAGGCCTGGTGCCAACCCCGCGCGCGCTGGAATTGCGCGAACGGGTCAGCCATCTGGTGCAGGAGGCCGAGGCGGTTTTGCGCCCTGCGCAAGTGCTGGATCCCGCGCAGCTACAACGCACCTTCACCTTGCGCAATACCGACGGGTTTGTTGAAACCTTCGCCGCCGCCCTGCTTGCCCGGGTTGCCGCCGAGGCGCCCAACGTGCGTTTGCGTTTTGTGCAGAAAGCCGACAAGGACAGCACGCTGCTGCGCGAAGGCCGGGTGGATCTGGAGACAGGTGTAGTCGACGACAGCACCGACCCGACGCTGCACAGCCGCATCCTGTTTCACGATCACTGGATCGGTGTGGTACGTGAGGGTCATCCCTTGAGCGCAGGCAAAGTCAGCGCCAAACGCTTCGCCTCAGGCCAGCATATTCTGGTGTCACGGCGCGGGCGCAGCAGCGGCCCGGTAGACGAAGCGCTACTCGAGTGCGGACTGACACGGGACATCGTCACGTCGTTCGGCGGGTTTTCGGCGGCACTGACGCTGGTTCGTGAATCCGACCTGATTGCCACCGTCCCGGAACGTCACACGAGCAAACTGCGCACGGGCCTGCACAGTTTCGACCTGCCGTTGAAGATGCCGCAGATCAGCGTGTCGATGCTCTGGCATCCGCGCATGGATGCCGATCCAGCGCATCGCTGGTTGCGCGATTGTGTGCGGGAAGTCTGCACCTAGCGCGCATCGCCGCCAGCGGGTTTATAAAAGAGGAATTTTTTCGTCTCGGCGGTTTTCCGGTATTCCCTGGCCCAACTCGGGTGGACATTGCGGTCGTGGAAATACAACGCGCCGTTGGTGCGATCCTTGAGCTGACGGTTCAGCGCCTTGCCGGCAACTTCTTTGGCGAGCGCGTATTCGGCGTCTTCCTTGACCTGATCCGGACGCCCGTCACACCACCAGGAAAACTGGCAGCTCCTGGTTTCCGAACCTTGCTTGACCACGGCACACACCGTGTCTGGAAAACCTTCGTGGCCGAGGCGATTCATCACAACACTGGCCACGGCCTCCATTTCCGGCGTGTCCTTGCCTTTGGCTTCCCAGTAGATGCTACGCGCCAGACAAGTGATCGGATCATCCAGCGGCGCGGCGCCGGCAGGGTCGACCGCCTGCACTTCCTTCGGGGTGATCGCCTCGGATTTCGGCGCCGGTGCCGCGCTGACTTTATCGGCGGCCTTTTCTTCCAGCACCTGGGCTTTCTCTTCGGCCTTGGCTTTGATCGGCGCTTGATCGGTGGCCCACGCAGCGCTGGCCAACAGGGTTATTGCGAAGCAGCCAGCCAACCATTTCAATCCCATGTGAACTCTTCCGGCAGGGCCCGGTGCGGGCAAGGTGTTACGTCGGGGAGACGCCCGGATCCCGGGGTCTTGGCTGAGTGTAGACGGCTAAATCAACCGCAGCGTTCCGTAGAAAAAACTGTCGACGGAAGAAAAAGACATTGCACCCACCGGGGGCGTTTCGCGCATCATGGGCGCATTCAGCTCAAGGGAGAATTCCATGCGCTTCATGCCGTCCGTTTTGCGATTTGCCGCGCTGTCCGCAGGCCTGATGTTTGCCGCCTCGGCCATGGCCACCGACGAGTTGCAACTGATCGAGTCGATCAACAGCTATCGCAGCCAGCCGCAACGTTGTGGCACGCAGGCGTCCAGTGAGTTGCCGCCCCTGTCGGCTGATCCACGCCTGAGGTTGCCGGCCAGCGGCGCCGTCAATCTGCAGCAAGCCATGGCCAGCGCCAGTTACCCGATGGTCAACGTACAGGCGATCACCCTCAACGGCCCACGGGATGCGGCGTCGGCGATGAAGGCGATTCAGGAGAGCTTCTGTCAGGTGGTGCTGGATCCGCAGTTTGTCGATGTCGGCGTCAGCCGCGCCGATCGCGACTGGCGCATTGTGCTGGCGCGGCCGCTGCTGTCAGCCAAACTTGGCGACGCGCAGAGTGAAGGGCAAAAATTGCTCGAACAACTCAACACCGCACGCAGCCAGCCACGCCAGTGTGGCGGCCAGGCCTTTGCCGCCGCCGCACCGCTGGCGTGGAATGCGACCTTGGGCACTGTCGCTCAGGATCACAGCCGCGACATGGCCAACAAAAACTACCTCGACCACAAAGACCGCGACGGCCGCACCCCCGGCGATCGCGCTGAGCTGTCGGGCTACAGCGGGCAACTGGTTGGTGAAAACATCGCCGCCGGCCAAGACACCGTGGGCAAAGTCGTCGACGGCTGGCTCGCCAGCCCCGGCCACTGCGCCAACCTGATGAACCCGCAATACAAGGAACTGGGGGCCGCTTATGCGACCGATCCGAAAAGCGATGCGGGGATTTACTGGACCGCGATGTTTGGTGCGCAATAACCCTCAGGCTCACGCCTGCAATGTTCGGTGATGTGTACTGATTCTGTGCACACCACAAAATGTGTGGGAGCTGGCTTGCCAGCGATGGCGGTGGGTCAGCCAACATCAATGTCGACTGTGCGGCCCTCATCGCTGGCAAGCCAGCTCCCACAGGGTCTTGCGGTGTTCACGGATTTTCGACCAACACAGCTCCCACACTTGATCATCGACGCGATCAATCAGCCGTTAACTTTCACTGATTGGACGCCCATGGCAGTTACGCCTACCCTGCCCGTCCAAACCCGTTCATCAGCGGTTTCAATACTGCGAGGCTGTCATGACAGAGCGCGTCCTGATCGATGCTCACAACCGCCGCGTCGACTATCTGCGCATGTCAGTGACCGACCGTTGCGACTTCCGCTGTGTCTACTGCATGGCTGAAGACATGCAGTTTCTGCCGCGCCAGCAAGTGCTGACGCTGGAAGAAATCTTTCAACTGGCGCAGAGCTTCGTCGCGCTGGGCACCCGCAAGATTCGCCTCACCGGCGGCGAGCCGCTGATTCGTCGCGGCGTGGTGCAGCTGTGCGAACAGATCGCCGCGCTGCCCGGCCTGCGTGAACTGTGCCTGACCACCAACGGCTCGCAACTGGGCAAACTCGCCGCGCCGCTGTTCGACGCCGGGGTCAAACGCCTGAACATCAGCCTCGACAGCCTCGATCCCGAGCGCTTCAAGCAGATGACCCGCACTGGCGATCTGGCGCAAGTGATCGACGGCATCGATGCCGCGCGCCAGGCCGGTTTCACCCGCACTAAACTCAACTGCGTGGTGATGCAGGGCCGCAACGATCACGAGATCAATGATCTGGTGAGTTTTGCCATCGACCGTCAGCTCGATATTTCTTTCATCGAGGAAATGCCACTGGGGATCATCAGCGACCACAGCCGTGCGGAGTCGTTTTTTTCCAGCGTGCAGGTCCGCGAGAAAATCGCCGAGCGCTACACGCTGATCGACTCTACGGAATCGACTCAAGGCCCGTCGCGCTATTGGCGTCTGGCCGAGGCCCCGCAGATTCGTCTGGGGTTTATCTCGCCGCACAGCCACAACTTCTGCGGCACCTGCAATCGGGTGCGGCTCACCGTCGAAGGTCGTCTGCTACTGTGTCTGGGTAACGAACATTCGGTGGATTTGAAAGCAGTGCTGCGCGCTCATCCGGGGCATCCGCAACGCCTGGAGAACGCCATCATCGAGGCGATGAAAATCAAACCGTATCGGCATAATTTCGAAATCAACGACGACGTCCAGGTCGTACGCTTCATGAATATGACCGGCGGCTGATCCGCCGCTTTCCTGCGTTATCGGGACCGCTCTGCATGATCATCAGACCCAAGGTCAGCCAGTTCGCCATTCTCTTCACCCTCAAGGGCTCGATTGCCAAGCGCATCGCGTTGCGCACCTTGATGGTCACGCTGCTGGCCTCGGCCATCGTGCTGGTCGAAATCCTTCATCCGAGCAGTTTCACCAAGGTCAACGCCACGCCGTTCACTTTGCTCGGCTTGTCGCTGTCGATCTTCATGAGCTTTCGCAACAACGCCTGTTACGACCGCTGGTACGAGGCACGCAAGGCCTGGGGTGAGGTGATCGTGCACATTCGGTCGGTCATCCGCGAAACCCATGTCATCCGCGAATCCGCAGAACGCAAACCGCTGCTGCTCAACCTGTGCGGTTTTGCCCATGCGCTCAATGCGCGGTTGCGCAAGGAGAGTGAAGCCGACGCCAGCCGTCAGTGGATCACCCCAAAACACGATGCGGGGGTGCCGGATTACAGCGCGCGGATCCTGCAACAGGTCGGCCAGCAGTGTTCCGATCTGCATCAAAACGGTGAGCTGAGCGAGTGGCGCTACATGCTGCTGGCCAATCACCTGACCAGCCTGACGCAAGCGCAAGCCGTGTGCGAGCGGATCAAAACCACGCCACTGCCGTTTCCCTACACGCTGCTGTTGCACCGCACGATCTACCTGTTCTGCATCCTGCTGCCGTTCGCCATGGCCGAACCGCTGGGCTGGCTGACGCCCTTGTTTACCGCGATTGTCAGCTACACCTTTTTTGGTCTGGACGCGATTGCCGATGAACTGGAAGACCCGTTTGGCCGCGATGAGAATGATCTGCCGACCGACGCGCTGGTGCGCACGATCGAGCGCGACATTCTCGCCGAACTCGGCGTGGCGGATCTTCCGCCGCCGCTGAAGCCGATCGAGTATGTCCTGAGCTGATCACTCCGTTTCCAAGCGCGGGAGCCATGTCATGTTGATCGTTTGCGTCTCCGTGAGACCGGGCGTTCGTCTGCTGCGCTGAGCAACCGGTCACAGCGCATCCCGGAAACAGTCGTTTACACGCCCGCGGATTCCCCCTTACTATCCGGGCACACCGGTCGACGGGTCAGTCCCGCCGCCGACGTTTTCCGCCAACGGAAACATGCGTTATGAGCACGTCACTACAACAACCAGAATCGTTGACCGTCTCTACTCAGCGCGCCCTCTCTCACAGGGGCGGCGTATGAATCGTATCGTCAATCTCCCCATGGCCCTGCGCCGTTCCAAGCTGCGTCACTCCGCACGCCCGCCGGATATCGCCCGGACGCTCTGATCGCGCCCGTTTAAAACCCGCGACAGCCCCCTGCTCCCTGATATTCCCTGCCAGGACGCCCGCGCCTATTCTCGCGCCGCGTCCGGCCTGAACCTGCGCGCCTGTGCGGCGCCAACGTGAGTGTTTGCCATGAAATTCGCAGCCATTGAAGACGCACGCCTGTTCCTTGAACAAAACCCCGACATCGACATGATCGAGCTGTTCATCCTCGACGCCAACGGCGTGCCGCGCGGCAAGTTGTTGCACCGCGAAGAATTGCTCGCCGTGTATGAAAGCGGTCGCCCGCTGCCCAGCACCATCCTCGGTCTGACCGTGCAGGGTGAGGACGTTGAGAACTCCGGCCTGGTCTGGGATGTCGGCGATATCGACTGCCGCGCCTATCCGCTGGAAGGCAGTCTGGTGCGCCTGCCGTGGCGCAAGATTCCGACCGCTGCAGTGCAGGTCAGCATGCACCCGACCGAGGGCATGCCCGCCAGCATTGCCGACCCGCGACACCTGCTGATCAAGGTCATCGACGGCCTCAAGGCCGAGGGCTACAACCCGGTGATGGCCTGCGAACTGGAGTTTTATCTGCTCGACGCCAAACGCGATCACAACGGTCGTCCGCAACCGGCACTCGATGCTGATGGTGGTCGACCGCGACATACCCAAGTCTACGGTTTGCGCGAGCTGGAGCAGATCGAACCGTTCCTCGCCGACCTTTACAGCGCCTGCAAACTGCACGGCATTCCGGCGCGCACGGCAATCTCGGAATACGCACCGGGTCAGGTGGAAATCACCCTCGAACACGGCGATGCGCTGGAGGCGATGGATCAGGCGGTGCGCTACAAGCGACTGGTCAAAGCCGTGGCGCACAAGCACGGCATGCAGGCGACATTCATGGCCAAACCGTTCGATGATCTGGCCGGCACCGGCATGCACATGCATGTCAGCCTCGCCGATGGTGAGGGGCGCAACCTGTTCGCCTCCGAAGACCCGGCCGGCACACCGCTGCTGCGCACGGCGATTGGCGGCATGCTCGCCTCGTTGCTCGATTCGCTGCTGCTGTTCTGCCCGAACGCCAACTCCTACCGACGCTTTCAGGCCAACAGCTACGCGCCACTGGCGCCGACCTGGGGCGTCGACAACCGCACCGTCAGCCTGCGCGTACCCGGTGGCCCGGCCAACACCCGGCACATCGAGCACCGCATCTGCGGCGCCGACGCCAACCCGTATCTGGCAGCGGCGGCGATTCTTGCCGGCATACATCGGGGCATTAGGGAGAACCTTGATCCGGGCGCGCCGGTTGAGGGCAACGGCTATGCGCAAGCCAAGGAATTGCTGCCAACCGATTGGCTGACGTCGTTGCAGGCACTGGAACATTCGGTGTGGGCACGCGATGCCTTGGGCCAGGAATTTCTCGGGGTGTATCTGGCAGTGAAGCGTGCCGAGTATCGGCAATTCATGGCTGAAGTGGGTGAGCAGGATTGGCGCTGGTATCTGACCGAGGCCTGATTACACCCCGCTAACCTGTGGGAGCTGGCAAGCCAGCTCCCACAGGGATCCCGATTAGCTTCCCGAATTTTGTGTGGACACTGACATGACTGAACGTTGCAATTCCTACTACACCGCCACCCTCAACCAAGAGACCGATTACCCGACCCTGCAGGGCCGGCACAAGGTTGATGTGGTGATCATCGGCGGTGGCTTCACCGGCGTCGCCACCGCTGTCGAACTCGCCGAAAAAGGCTTGAAGGTCGCCATCGTCGAAAGCAACAAGATCGGCTGGGGCGCCACCGGGCGCAATGGCGGGCAGGTCACCGGCAGCCTCTCCGGCGACGGCGCCATGCGCAAACAGATGCGCCCGACACTCGGTGACGAGGTCGACGATTTCATCTGGCACCTGCGCTGGCGCGGCCACGAAATCATCAAACAGCGCGTGGAAAAATACGCCATTGAGTGCGACCTCAAGCACGGCCACCTGCACGCCGCGTACAAGCCGAGCCACATGAGCGATCTGCGCAAGGATTACGAAGAAGCGGTGCGTCGCGGTCTGGGTGAAGAGGTCAGACTCCTCGACCGCAGTCAGGTGCGCGATCTGCTGCAAAGCGACCTTTACCACGGCGCGATCAAGAATACTCGCAACATGCACCTGCACCCGCTCAACCTGTGCATCGGTGAAGCGCGGGCGGCGGAAAGTCTCGGTGCGCTGATCTTCGAAAACAGCGAAGTGCTGGAGATCATTCACGGTGACACTCCAGGCGTGAGAACTGCCCACGGCCAGATCGACGCCAACCAGGTGATGCTGGCCGGCGACGTTTATCACAAGCTCGAACCTGGCCAGCTAAAGGGCAAGATTTTCCCGGCCATGGGCGGCATCGTCACCACCGCGCCGCTGGGCGATCTGGCCAGGCAGATCAACCCCGAAGACCTCGCGGTGTACGACTGCCGTTTCGTCCTCGACTACTACCGTCTTACTGCCGACGGCCGTCTGCTGTTTGGCGGCGGCGCCAACTACAGCGGCAAGGACTCACGCGACATCGCCGCCGAACTGCGCCCGTGCATCGAGCAGACTTTCCCGGCGCTCAAAGGCGTGCAGATCGACTATCAGTGGAGTTGCGCGATGGGCATCGTCATCAACCGTATCCCGCAACTGGGCAAACTCTCGGACAACGTCTGGTACTGCCAGGGTTACTCGGGCCATGGCATCGCCACGACGCACATCATGGGCGAAATCATGAGTCGGGCGATTACCGGGCAGATGGAGCAGTACGATACGTTCGCGGCGTGTCAGCACATTCGCGTGCCGATGGGGGATTTGCTCGGCAATCCCTTGCTGGCGGCGGGGATGTGGTATTACCAGATGCTTGAAAAATTGCGTTGACGGCCCTGGCCCCATCGCTGGCAAGCCAGCTCCCACAGGTTTTTATTGGTGTACATGGACTCTGTGTACGACGCGGACACTGTGGGAGCTGGCTTGCCAGCGATGAGACCATTAGCTTCAACACAAAATCTCAATCCGGCAACTGCTCCACCTCAATCCCCAACCGCCGATAATCCTCGACACTGCCCGATGCCAGATGCTGCTCGGTAATCAGCGTATGCACGCGATTGCACGGCGTCACCACAAACGGCTCGACCGCCCCCAGCTTGTCCGCCGTGGTGACTGCAATCACTTGGGCGGCGCTCTCGAACAATGCCTGCTTCACCGGCACCTCATCAAAATACAGCGAGCTCAGCCCCACCTCCGGGTGAATCGCGCAGACTCCGGTAAACAACACGTCAGCCTTGATACTTTGCAGCAGCCGCACGGTTTCGTGGCCGCTGACTGACATCGTCGCCAGATTGAGTTGCCCGCCCGCAAGAATCACCTTGATGCCTTGGTATTCGGCGAGTGTGATCGCGGTCATTGGCGACGTGGTAACGGCGGTAATCCGGATATCCGCAGGCAATGAGCGCGCGATCTGCAACGTGGTGGTACCGGAATCGAACAGCACGATCTGGCCGTCCTTGACCCTTCCGGCAGCGAGCTGCGCCAGGCGGGTCTTCACTTCATCGGTTTCGCTGATGCGGGTGAAGTAATCCTTGCCCGTGTCTTTGGGCCGCGGCAACGCCCCGCCGTGTACTCGCTGCACCAGCCCGGCGTTGTCGAGTTCGGCGAGGTCTCGGCGGATCGTATCTTCAGACACCGCAAAATGCTGGCTCAGCTCGGAGGCCATGACCTTGCCGTCGCGTTCCAGAATCAAAAGGATTTTCTGTCGGCGCAGGGACGGCAGTTCGGTGACGGAATGATCGTGCATGGTTCTGCCTGTTTATGCTTGTAGTTGCAGGTTTTCGCGCAGATTAGCGAAAGCCTCAGGCAAACACAAACAGACAGGTATCGATGGCTTCGATCATTGGAATCGACAAGGCGAATTTTTCCTTTGCATTCAACCTGTTCAGAATGACGCCACTCTCAAAAGTCTCAGGATGGACACCGCATGAATCTCAATTTCGCCTTCGCTTGCATGATCGTTGTGTCTTTCGCGGTTGCCCTCGGGCACGCGTGATGCGGTCACATTCTCCACGCGCATATCAGGATCGTGGCGAGGGGATTTATCCCCTCACCGACATGATTTCACGCTCTCTCAAACGCTGACCACACGCGCCTTGCGCACGAACAGCGCTTGAGCCTTGTCCCAGAAATTCCCCCCCAGCACAAAAAAACTGCCAACAAACATCAAATCCCCAAGCAATTGCATTTGCCACAGGTTGGGCCGCAACCCTGGCCAGAAGTTATCGAAATACGGTTCCAGAAAGGACGACAGCAACGGCAGGCAAAACATCACCACGCCGATGCGATGGCGCGTCGGGCCAACCTCGTCCACCGGGGCTGGAATGATCCCCGAGACATAACGCCCGATCGTGTGCTTGAGTTCGGCAAATCCGGCCTTGCCCATCACCGCGATCACCACCAGCAACAACACCTTGTTGCTGATAAACAACACGCCAGTGAGTGCCGCGACTTTTGAGCCAGGCACATCAAGCGCGGCCGCCAGCGGCACCATCAACCACGAACCGAGCATCAGGCAAATGATCCCCACACCGACCTTGAAGCGCCAGGTTGCGGGTGCCGCCGGGGTCTGCGGATCTTGGGCAGTGTCCATGGTTTCTTACCTGTCTGGGTGGAGTTGCGATGCCTCAAAAGCGTAGCAGCAGATTCGCCCGAACAACTTGCAATTGGCCGTCTATGCTCCACTGATATTTACGGCCCGGGAAACAAGCAATGCCTGCAACAACAGCACTGCTGACGCGATCCGGTCATTTGTTATTGCTCGGTGTCTTGAGTGTGGGCGGTTGCGTGCGCCTGGGGCCGGATTTCCAGCCGCCCGCCGAAGCATGGAGCAAACAATGGAACAGCACGGCCTTGGAGCAGGCCAGTGAACGCGCCGCCCATCCCGATCTGCGCCAATGGTGGCAAGTCTTCGGTGACCCGGTGCTGGATCGCCTGATCAGCGAAGCCGATGCGCGCAACAGCAGTCTGAAAATCGCAGGCCTGCGAGTTCTCGAAGCCCGCGCACAACTGGGTATCGCCGAAAGCGGCCGCTACCCGCAATTGCAACAGCTCGGCGTCGACAGCCTTTACATCGACCGTCACCAGTCCGGCGGCAACAATCCGCAGGATCTGCACTTCTGGCAGCACAGCGCCGCGTTTGATGTCGGTTGGGAACTGGATTTCTGGGGCCGCTTCAGTCGCGCCATCGAGTCATCCGATGCGCAATATTTCGCCGCGCAAGCCAACTACGAAGACGCCCTCGTATTGCTGCGCGCACAAGTCGCCGACACCTATTTTTCCCTGCGCACCACTGAAGCGCGGCTGCGCGTCGCGCGGGAAAACGCTGTCCAGCAGAAGCGTAATTTCGAGATCACCGAAAAACTCTTCAACAGCGGCCAGAGCGCTGAACTCGATCTGCAACAGGCGAAAACCCAATACCTTGGCACGCTTAGCAGCATCCCGGCATTTGAAGATCAGCTGCTGCGCACGCGCAATGCGCTGGCGGTGCTGGTTGGCCAGCCGCCCGGCGGCGCGGCGCTGCTCGCCGAACAACCGGGGCTGATTCCGTTGGTGGATCGCGCCGTGCTGCAAGACGTACCGGCCAACCTGCTGCTGCGCCGTCCGGATGTGCGCGCGGCGGAACTGAATGTCGCCGCGCAATCGGCGCTGGTCGGTGTCGCTGAAACCGATCTGTATCCATCGCTGACCTTGCTCGGCAGCATCGTGTGGTCTACCGACTCCCTCAGCGCCACGCCGCGCAGCCTCGACCTGATCGGCGGGCCGAGCCTGCGCTGGAACATCTTCGATTACGGGCGTATCCGCAACAACATACGGGTGCAGGACGCACGCTTGCAGCAACTGATCGAAGCCTATCGCGACAAGGTACGCCAAGCCGCACGCGAGGCCGACGACGCCGCCAGTGGCTTGAGCAAAGCGCTGGAACGCGAGCGGATTCTGCGGGAGGCCGAAGGCGCCGCGCGGCGTTCACTGGTGCTGGCCAACACGCAATATCGCGAAGGCTATTCGGACTTCCAGCGCGTGCTCGACGCGCAACGCGCGCTGCTGGAATTGCAGGACAACTATCTGGTCAGTCGCAGCAACGCCGTGAGCAACCTGATCGCCCTCTACAAAGCCGTTGGCGGCGGTTGGCAAAGCACTTCGCCGCAGATCGACGAGCCGACCCGCGAACAGATGCAACAACGCACTAATTGGGGCGACTTGCTCACCGCGCCGCACGCCCAACCGCTGTATCCACTCCCGTCGCAGGACAGCCGCCATGACTGACGCCGCACCTCCCCCTCCGGCGCCCACGCCAACCCCGACCGATCCGGCCAAAAAAGGTATCCGCTGGGTGCTGCTGTTGATTGTGCTGAGCCTGGCCTGGTACCTGCTCGCCGACCGCTACACGCCCTACACCCAGCAGGCGCGGGTCGGCGCATTCGTGATTCCGGTGGCGGCGGAAGTCGCCGGCCGCGTGATCCGGGTCAACGTGCGCAACAACCAAGACGTCAAGGCTGGCGACGTCCTCTTTGAGCTCGATCCGCAGCCGCTGCAAATCGCCGTGGATCGGGCGAAAGCCGATCTGGAATCGACCCGCCGGCAGGTCGGCGCCAGCACCGCCGGCATCGCTTCGGCGCAGGCCTCGCTGCGTGCCGCGCAAGCCAACGAGCTCAAGACGCGGCAAGACAATCAACGCCTCGAAGGTTTGTACAAACAGGATCCGGGCACCATCTCCGTGCGTTTGCTCGAAGTGTCGCGAGCCAACCGCGAACAGGCGGTCGCCCAGGTCGCCGCCGCCCGGGCCGAAGTGCAGCGCGCGCAGGAGCAGGAAGGTGGCAACACCGACACCAACGCGCAGCTGCGCAGCGCGGCCTCGGCACTGGCCAAAGCCGAACTGGATCTGGCCAACACTCGCATCGGCGCACGTTCGGCCGGGTTGATCACCGACCTGCGCACCGATGTCGGCCAGTTCGCCGCTGTCGGCAGCCCGGTGATGACCTTGATCGCCATTCATGATGTGTGGATCAGCGCCGATCTGACCGAAAACAACCTCGGCCGCGTGCAACCCGGAACACCGGTGGCCATCGTCCTCGACGCGCTGCCCGGCGAAGTCCTCGATGGCCGAGTGCGCAGCGTCGGCTATGGCGTCAGCGTAGGCCAGACGCCAGCGCCGGGCACCTTGCCGAGTATCCAGAACAGCCGCGACTGGCTGCGTCCGGCGCAGCGTTTTCCGGTGATTATCGAGTTCACTGAGGAGGCGAAAAAACGCCTGATCGACAACCGCGCGATCCGTGCCGGTGGTCAGGCTGAAGTCATGGCCTTCCCCAGCGAAGGCAACCCGCTCAATCCGCTGGGGCGGCTGTTTGTCGGGCTGATGAGCTGGCTGTCGTATGCCTACTGAGCGCAGCGTCCCGGCGCAACGGGCGTTGCGCCTGGCGTTCGGCACCGCGCTGTGCACCGCCGTGAGTTATGCGCTGGCGCTGCCGCTGGCGTTTATTTCGCCGGTGCTGGCGGTGTTGTTGCTGGCCAGTCTGCCCCGGCCATTGCCGCTCAAAGGTGCGCTGGTGCTGGCGTTGGTCGCGGCGCTCACCACCAGCATCGGGCTGCTGCTGACGCCGCTGCTGCGTTACTACCCGGTGAGTGGCGTGTTGTTGATCGGCCTCGGTCTGTTTCTGGTGTTCCGCTTTGGCTTGCGCGGCGGCAACCCGTTGATCGTGACCTTTCTGGTGATCGGCATGACCATGATCTCCGCCGCCGGGTTCGCCGAATTCGATCTGGCGATGGCGGTGATTGGTGCGTTGGTCAAAGGCCTGTTGCTGGCGGTGGCGGTGGTCGGTGTCAGCCACGCATTATTCCCGGAACCGGCAAACAGCCCCCTCCCACCCAAGCCGCCCGCCATGCCCGCCGACGAAGTACCGCGTGTGGCCCTGCGCGCCACGTTGATCGTGCTGCCAACCTTTTTGCTGGCCCTGAGCGACCCGGCCAGCTACATGCCGATCATCCTCAAAGCTGTCAGCCTCGGCCAACAAAGCTCCACGACCAACACCCATCACGCGGGGCGTGAACTGCTCGGTTCGACCCTGCTCGCCGGCGTTTTGGCGGTGCTGGTGTGGTGCGGATTAAGCCTTTTCGTGCACCTGTGGATGTTCTTTCTGTGGACGCTGCTGATCGGGCTATGGCTGGCGCGCAAACTCTATCGCCTCAGCCCGACGCAACTCAGCCCGGGGTTCTGGCTCAACACCCTGATAACGATGATCATCCTGCTCGGCCAATCAGTGCAGGACAGCGCAGCAGGCAAAGACGTCTACACAGCGTTTGCCGTGCGCATGGCCCTGTTTATTCTGGTTACGCTTTACGGCGTATTGATGATGCACCTGCTCCAAGGGCACAGAACCCGCCGTCAGGGCGTGACCTGATAGCCGCGTCCTTGCAAACACCCGGTGTAAGCACTGGAACTGGCCGCTGCATCGGTTTTGCTCTGCGCGCGACGTTCTTGCCGCTGTCGAGAGCCACCGACTACCGCACCGGCCGCAGCGGTTTGCTGGGCCCGGTTCTGTCGGTAATCCTGTTTGCGATCATCGTCGACGCGGTCGTAAACCTCGTCGTGTTGACGGCCGCGGACTTCAGAACCTACTGCTCCGGCAGCGGCACCGACAGCGGCCCCCTTCAGACGACCACCCGCTTGGGGTGTTGAAGTCGGCGAAGACGAAGCGATGGAGTGGCAGTCGTTGATGTCGATCTGGGTTTGTTGAGAAGACTGGCCTTTGAGCGGAACGATGGATTCGGCGCTGGCGTGAGTGGCGTACAGGGCAGCGATCATAAGCGTGATGGACGTTAGGCGATTCATGATTACCTCCGGCGGGCCTGGGGTTGGCGGTGATGCGGGGTAATCAAGAAGTGTAGTTCAAGAGGCAGGATCAAGAGCCCCTCACCCTAGCCCTCCCGCACCCGCCGCACCTGCACCAAAAACGCCGGCGCAAAATGCAGCAGCACCATCCGCGCCAAGTGGTGAGTGAGGATAAACACCACATTCAGTCCACCCGCGAACGCGACAATCGCAATCGTCTCAATCGCCCCCGGCATATACGCCAGCCACAGCGACAGCGGATCACTGTCCAAAAATCGCGCCGCCACTTCCGCAAATCCCGCCGCGACCACGATCATCAACCCGACCGAGACCAGCGCCGTGCGGCCATGCTGGCCCAACTCCTTGACGCCCAGACCCTGAAACCGCGAGCCGATTCGCACGCCAAGAATCAGTGCCGCCAGATTCAAACTCCACTCCGGCATGTGAAAGCCGTGCAGCCACCCTGCTTTGACGAAAACCGCCGTGATGATGATCGCCGTGAGCATGAACGGCGCCGGCACGCCGATCACCAGGAGCAAGCGTCCAAGCACGACGCTCAAACCGATCACTGCGAATATGGTCAGCGCCATCCCCGTCGTCAACGGAGCGCTTTCAACCACCGCCACCGATGCCTGTCCCGGAATCAAAAAGCTCACCAGCACCGTGATCAGCAGTAACCGCATCAGGTGCACGATGATGACTTTGCTTGAAGCCTTTTCCGACTCCAGCAAATCGAAAACCGCTGCCAACGCCCCCGGATACACCGCCAACAATGCATCAGTGCGATTCCACCCTGCCCCGCGCGTCAGCCACCAACCCGCCAGGGCAATCTGCACCGTCAGACACAGCAGCAAAACGCCAAGGCTTGGGAGCATGGTCGACGCCGTCGCACTGTCCCACGCCTCGAACATCAGCCCGGTGGCGATGCCCAGGGTGACCTGGATATAACCCAGCCCATAAGGCGTCGCGGGTGCGAAACCCGATTTTGTCACGACCAATGCCGTGACAAGGATCGAGCCCAACAGCAAACCGTGAGGCACGCCGAGGGACTGCAACACCGCGCCAAACCCGGCGGCGATCAACAAACACAGAATGGATTTCATATTCGCCTTCCTGGCTATTCAACTGACCAACCTGATCCCCTGTAGGAGCTGCCGAAGGCTGCGATCTTTTGATCTTGCTTTTTACAATCAAAGTCAAAAGATCGCAGCCTTCGGCAGCTCCTACACGAGGGCGTCGCAATTTATGAGCGCAACCGGCCAATCGCGCGCCGATACTTTTCGATCCGCTCCAGATCCTCCCAACTCGGCGAGGCGATCCGCGACAGGTCGCTGTTCTCTTCCAGATCCGCCAGTTTCACCACACGGCCGATCGGGTTCTGCGCGGCGCGTTCGACGAAATCCTCGTAGGACTCGCCGGGCACTTTGGTCACCGATTCGATAGCGCTCAGCACTACTTCGCTGAAGCCTTCCTTACGCAGATCATCGAGACTGATTTCGCAATCCTCGACCACATCGTGCAGCACGGCGACGATGCGTTCTTCCAGCGTGGTCATGCGCAGCATCACTTTCAGCGGATGCAGAATGTACGGCGCCCCACCCTTGTCCACCTGCCCGGCGTGTGCGGTGGCGGCGATGGCTATAGCGCGTTCGAGTGTTTGAGTCATGAGCATCTCCGTTGGCGCGAGGCGGGAGAGTCGTTGCGACTGTCGATTTCAATCATGGGCAACTTCCACTCCTTGGGTGCGTTGAATGTTTCCGATTGTTTCGCAGTCTACGCGAACCGCGCAAATGAAAAACCCGATTGAACCTCCGTCATGTACGCCCTCTCGAAACCCTATAGCGCCAACTGAATGCTCAGAACCGGCGCCATTGAAGAGGAAATACCGATGAACATTCGATTCCTGCTTCTGCTCGCCACTTTCTGCGTCATCCCCACCTGCGTCATGGCCGAAGGCTGCGACGTCCAAACCCGTTCTTCCAGCTCCGCCGTGCCTGCCGTATCCGGCCACAGTTGCTATGAGTACGAAGGAACGCCGGTCAACGCCATCGATTGGTCGTGCAGCAACGAAAGCAAAGACATGGTCAACGCCGTCAAGAAAAAGGTCCAGCAGTGCGACGACCACTACCAGGCTACTTGCATCGCCACCCTCACCCAGGAATCCCTCGCCAACCCGCACTCCACCAGCAAGGATAAAAACGCCAAGGCGTTGAACATCCCGGATGGTGCGCAGGTGACTACGTATTACTACGGTGCGGAGGATTTGGGGCAGGCGAAGATTGATTGTGAAAGTGGTGGGGGGAATTGGAAGGCGAAGTAGTGTTTGTGGCCCGCGCACCAAACAAAAGCCATGCCTTGAGATCGACCGAATTAGAGTCTGAAAAACGCGTAGGAAAACACCCCTTGTGGCGAGGGGATTCATACCCGATGGGTTGCGAAGCGGCCCCAAACCGGCGAGCTCATTTCTCCAGACACGCCGCAGGCCACGGATTACGACGAATGCGTCACCGAGTGGGAGCAAGCTCCCTCGCCACAGGGTAGGGTTTGCGTCCTACAGGTCGGTTGTGGCGGCAGGAATTGCTGCCTAGAGTGGGGCTGTCGCTGACCGCAGTTGGCGATGGGTTTCGCAGCCCTCAGAAGTGACACACACCGCTAGATGACAACTGTGGCAAAATTCGCCGCCGTTTCGTTATATGGCGGCTGTGTGTGGGAGACCTTCGGGTCTGCCGGTTTGACTCTTCTCCGGTCTGCGAACCCGCATACAGCTGCCACCCATTTGTTTCGCAGCAGAAAGGTGGCACTTCTTAATTATTTGAAGAGCAATCTTATGACGATCAAAAAACCGCTCCACCACTACGCCCACATGTCCCATCCCGCCACCGACAACCCCGTCCTACTCATCGACGCCGACGCCCCACTGCGCGAACTCCACGCCTGCCTCGCCGAGCGTCTCAACGCCGTCCTCAAATACCTCGACCTCATCGCCTGCACCAGCCTCCCCGACTACGCCGAACACGACATCAACACCGTGACCAATATCGCCAGAATCATGGTGCAAGACGTGAGTGACGTGTTTCGGGTAATCGAACAGCGAGGCTTCGACGCGCCCACCTCATAACCAAAACGTTGCCAAAGTGCCAATTTCATAAACGCCCGGTCATCGAATCAGCGATAACGTCGTTGGCACTTCGGAATAATCACCTCCTGACTTCCGCGCCCCTTGTAAGACGCTTCTGAAAATCACCAACAGCGCACCGACGCCTCACTGTTCCGGCTTTAGTGGACGGTTACTCTTCAAGCAAGAGTTTTCCATTCAATAAAGCAGAGCATCCATGGCCAACCACAGTTACATGAGCATTACCGGAAACAGACGAGGACTGATCTCCGCCGGTTGTTCCGACACTAATTCAATCGGCAACAAGTGCCAACTGGGTCACCTTGACGAAATAATGGTACTGGGCTATTCCCACAACATGACCACCGGCAATAACGGCGGCGTCACCGCAGATCGTGGCCAACACTTGCCGATCATGATTACCAAGAACATCGACAAATCCTCACCACTGCTATCCGCCGCACTTCATGAGCGTGAAGTGCTGGACTGCACCATCTTCTTCTACCGAACCTCACCCGCTGGCACACAGGACAAGTACTTCAAAATCCACATTGCCGGCGCAAAAATCGCCCACATCAACCTCCAGGTTCCCCACGCCATCCACTTGAACGACGCTCAGCCTCAAGAATTGGTGTCGTTTACTTATCGCGAAATCAGTTGGACACACCTACAGGCGGGCACGTGCGGTTTTAGCCGTTGGGAAAATGAAGATGAATGAGGATTCGTGTGACATCAACGACGTTACCCGGGCTGCTTCCGATCTGGTCGCATTCGGGTGCCAGATCGGCGCGATTCGGTTGTACGATAGCTTCAGCCAACTCAAGCTTGGCGAGGTTGTTTCATCTTATGCGAATGAGATTGTTCGAGCGGTAGATGAAGGTGTTATTAGTGCAAAACAAGGATTTGATGCAATTAGGAGCGAGTATTCAGAGCTTTCAAGGAAATCTGCTTTCTACATCGAGAACGGAATAGGCGTGATCGCAGGAGCTATTCAGTTTGAGTCAGGCGTTTCCAAAATCAAAAACAGCCGAGGACACCCTTTATGATTGAGCGCGAAGCAAGACACATTTCCCGAACACTCACTAGTCCGCCACACCTTCGCCTCGAAAAAAAAGCGCAAAGCAATGTAACCATGCCAGATAATTCATTACGCCATTAGCCCTGCATCGTCACGCGCTCATTCAGAGCCTTCCTACAAATGAAAACCGACAAGCCTGCAAACCTTTCCTCGACTCAAAAAAAATCCGATGCCCTTCAACAAGGCGTCGGATTTACTTACAGCGAATGGTTTTTACCTAAAGCATCAATCAGAAGTTAGCCGGCGTATTCGCACTAATAATCTCAGCCTCATCCGCCCCGATATTGCGAAACTTATGCGGCAACGTCGTAGGAAAGTAATACCCATCCCCGGCATTCAACACACTCACCGAGCCATCCACGGTCAACTCGACAGTCCCGCGCGTCACAAGCCCACACTCCTCACCTTCCGAGTGAACAATCGGCTCTTCCCCGGAGCTCGCGCCCGGTGCGTATTGCTCGCGCAGCAAGCGCATCTGGCGGCTTGGTACCGAGGCGCCGATCAGTAGCAGGCGCAGGCCGTGGCGGCCGAGGTCGGGCTGTTCGTTGGCGCGGAAGACGTATTGATGTTCGCGCGGCGGCTGGTCGAAGGTGAAGAAGTCGGCCAGGGACATCGGGATGCCTTCGAGCAGCTTTTTCAATGAGCTGACGGAGGGACTGACGCGATTCTGTTCGATCAGGGAGATGGTGGCATTGGTCACGCCGCTACGCCGGGCCAGCTCGCGCTGGGAGAGTTTGTAGCTTTCGCGTACTAGTTTGAGTCGAGAACCCGTATCCATGACTGCCTTATGTAAGAACGACTTAAGGGCGATGGGGGTGGGTGGCGGGTGACGCGCCGGGGCGCGGGTCACGTTGCTCCCGTGTCCCGGAACCGTGAAAGGCGGCTATTAAATCACGTTTGATGGTGTTGCTCAGCAGGTTCGATGGGTGGTGGGGGAAAAGTCTTTCTTGCCTTGGTAATACAGTGACTGTGGGAGTGAACCTGCTCGCGAAAGCGGTGTGTCAGACGACATCGATGTTGGCTGATATGACCTCTTCGCGAGCAGGCTCGCTCCCACAGTTGGATCTCTTTTGTGTCAGTTGGCTTTGTGGAGGTTGTCAGGCCGTCATCGCTGGCAAGCCAGCTCCCACAGCTTTTGTGGTTGTCAGTGGGAGTGATGGCGTCTTTACAGGCGCCATTGCTGGCAGGCCAGCTCCCACATTTTGAACATTACTAGCTTAGATGCCGAAACGATCGCGCAGCGAGTAGTAGACGGCGCCGAGGGCGGTCAGCGGGGCGGAGAAGGTGCGGCCGCCGAGCATTGGCATGTGTGGCAAGGACGCGAACGCGTTGAAGCGTTCGGCATCGCCGCGGATCATTTCCGAGATCAGTTTGCCGGCCAGGTGCGAGCAGGTGACGCCGTGGCCACTGTAGCCTTGCATGTAGTAGGCGTTTTTCTCGATACGGCCGAATTGCGGCATGCGTGACATGGTCAGCAGGAAATTGCCGGTCCAGCGGTAGTCGATTTTCACGTCTTTGAGCTGCGGGAAGGTCTTGAGAATCTTCGGGCGGATCAGTTGTTCGATGTCGTCCGGTTCACGCGCGCCGTAGACCACGCCGCCGCCGTACAGCAAACGGTTGTCGGCGGTGAGGCGGTAGTAATCCAGCAGATAGTTGCAGTCTTCGACGCAGTAGTTGTTGGTGATCAGGCTGCGTGCCTGTTTCTCGGTCAACGGCTCGGTGACAACGATTTGCGAGCCGCAGGGCATGCTTTTCGCGGTGACGCGGTTGTCGAGGCCTTGCGGCAGGTAGGCGTTGCCAGCGATCAACAGGTACTTGGCGCGGACCAGACCTTTGGCGGTGCGCACAACATTGGGCTCGCCGTAGGTGATTTCCACCGCGGCCGATTGCTCGTAGATCTTGCCGCCCAAACTCACGATGGCAGCAGCTTCTCCGAGGGCCAGGTTGAGTGGATGCACGTGGCCGCCCTGCAAGTCCAGCAGACCACCGACGTAGGCGTCGGAGCCGACTTCGCGACGAATGTCCGCAGCGTCGAGCATCTTCAGATTGCGGTTGCCGTAGCGTTCCCAGTTTTTCTTCTGCTCGGCCAGACCATTCAGTTGTTTCTTGTTCATCGCCGCGAAGATACCGCCCGGACGGTAGTCGCATTTGATGTCGTATTGCTTGATGCGCGAACGAATGATGTCGGCGCCTTCGAAGATCATGCTGCCAAGGATTTCGGCGGTCTTGTCGCCGTAACGCTCTTCGATCACGTCGACGTCGCGGCTGTAGGAGTTAACCAGTTGCCCGCCGTTACGGCCGCTCGCGCCGTAACCGACTTTCGCCGCTTCCAGCACCGTGACTTTATAGCCAGCCTCGGCGAGGAACAGTGCCGAGGACAGGCCCGTGTAACCGGCGCCGATGATGCAAACGTCGCAATCCACCGCTTCTTCGAGGGTCGGAAAGTCGATGACTTCGTTGCGAGTGGCGGCGTAGTAGCTGTTTACGTGTTGTTGTTTCATACGGTTCTCCGAGGGTCGCCGGCTCACGCCAGCAACCGCCGCTGTAAAAGAATTAGAGCTTGATCCAGGTCGCTTTCAGCTCGGTGTACTTGTCGAATGCATGCAGCGATTTATCGCGACCATTGCCCGACTGTTTGAAGCCACCGAACGGCGCGGTCATGTCGCCGCCGTCGTACTGGTTGACCCAGACGCTGCCGGCACGCAGGCCACGAGCAAAGGTGTGCGCCTTGCTCAGGTTGCTGGTCCAGACCCCGGCGGCGAGGCCGAAGATGCTGTCGTTGGCGATCTGCAGCGCTTCTTCAACGGTGTCGAAGGTGATCAGCGACAGCACCGGGCCGAAGATTTCTTCCTGAGCGATGGTCATGGCGTTGGTCACGCCGTCGAAAAGCGCCGGCTGCACATATAGGCCACCGGTTTCTTCAAGGGTGCGTTGGCCACCGGCAATCAGCTCGGCGCCCTGCTCGCGACCGATGCTGATGTAGCGCAGCACGTTGTCGAGTTGGCGCTGATCGACCACGGCGCCGACGGTGGTCGCCGGGTCGAGGGCGTGACCGGGTTTCCACGCTTGCAGTGCTTCCACCAGCAGCGGAATGAACTGCTCACGAATCGAACGCTCGACCAGCAGACGCGAACCGGCGGTGCAGACTTCGCCCTGATTGAAGGCGATGGCGCCGGCCGCTGCTTGTGCCGCGGCGCGCAAGTCCGGCGCGTCGGCAAACACCACGTTCGGGCTTTTGCCGCCGGCTTCGAGCCAGACGCGTTTCATGTTGCTCTGGCCGGAGTAAATCATCAGTTGCTTGGCAATCGCCGTGGAACCGGTGAAGGCCAGCACGTCGACGTCCATGTGCAACGCCAGCGCCTTGCCGACGGTGTGGCCGAAGCCTGGCAAGACGTTGAACACGCCTTTCGGAATGCCGGCATCCAGTGCGAGCTGAGCGATGCGGATCGCGGTCAGCGGCGACTTTTCCGAAGGCTTGAGGATGAACGAGTTACCCGCCGCCAGGGCCGGGGCGAATTTCCAGCTGGCCATGATCAGCGGGAAGTTCCACGGCACGATGGCCGCCACCACGCCGCAAGGCTCACGAGTGATCAGGCCGAGCTGGTCGTGCGGTGTGGCCGCGACTTCGTCGTAGATCTTGTCGACGGCTTCAGCGCTCCAGCGGATCGCGTTGGCGGTCGCCGGGATGTCGATGCTCATCGAGTCGCTGATCGGTTTGCCCATGTCGAGGGTTTCCAGCAGCGCCAGTTCTTCCTGGTTTTGCAGGATCAGATCGGCGAAGCGGATCAGGATGCGCTTGCGCTCGGCCGGGGCCTTGTTGGCCCACACGCCGGATTCGAAAGACTGGCGCGCGACTTCCACGGCGAGGTTGGCGTCGGCTTCATCGGTGCTTGCCACGGAGGCCAGAAAACGGCCGTCAACGGGGCTCAGGCATTCAAAGGTGTCGCCGCTGATCGCCGGGCGATATTCACCGTTGATGAACGCGCGGGATTCAATGGTCAGGGACTGGAAGCGTTGTTCCCAGTCGTTGCGGGTCGTTGTCATTGTTATGGCTCGACGAGGGGGTGGTGAGCAGCGGACGAACGCCGCCGATCAAAATCTGGTAACCCGATACCCTGTAGGAGCTGCCGAAGGCTGCGATCTTTTGATCTTGATCCTGAAAAACAAAGTCAAAAGATCGCAGCCTTCGGCAGCTCCTACAGGGGATGGTGCTGGGCTTTAAACGGTATGCAGATACCAGTTGTACTCAAGGTCAGAAATCGAGTTTTCGAACTCGGCCAGCTCGCTCTCCTTGCACGCGACAAACACGTCGATGTACAGCGGGTCGATGTAGCGGGCCATGACTTCGCTGTCGTCCAGCTCACGCAATGCGTCGCGCAGGTTGTTCGGCAGGCTCTGTTCGTTCTGCTCGTAGCTGTTGCCCTCGACTGGCGCACCCGGTTCGATCTGGTTGGTCAGGCCGTGGTGGATACCGGCCAGCACCGAGGCCATCAGCAGGTACGGGTTGGCATCGGCACCGGCGACACGATGTTCGATGCGCACAGCGTCGGCGGAACCGGTCGGTACGCGCACGGCCACAGTGCGGTTGTCGATGCCCCAGCTCGGCGAGTTCGGCACGTAGAACTGCGCGCCGAAACGACGGTACGAGTTAACGTTCGGGCAGAGGAAGGCCATTTGCGCAGGCAGGGTCTCCAGCACACCGCCGATCGCGTGTCGCAGCGCGGCGTTCTGCTCGGGATCCTCGCTGGCGAAGATGTTGTTGCCTTCTTTGTCCAGGATCGAAATGTGTACGTGCAGACCGTTACCCGCCTGGCCCGGATACGGCTTGGCCATGAAGGTGGTGTCCATCTCGTGGTCGTAGGCGATGTTTTTCACCAGACGCTTGAGCAGGACGGCGTAGTCGCAGGCCTTGATCGGATCGGAGACGTGATGCAGGTTGACTTCGAACTGCGCCGGGGCACTTTCCTTGACGATGGCGTCAGCCGGGATGCCCTGCTCTTTCGCGCCTTCGAGGATGTCTTGCAGGCAGTCGACGTATTCGTCGAGGTCGTCGATCAGGTAGACCTGAGTCGACACCGGGCGCTTGCCGGAAACCGGCGAGCGTGGCGACTGCGGACGGCCGTTCACGTTGTCCTGGTCGATCAGGTAGAACTCCAGTTCGAACGCGGCGCAGATGGTCAGGCCCATTTCATCGAACTTGCGCACGACGTTAGCCAGCACTTCACGCGGGTCAGCGAAGAACGGCTGGCCTTCAAGTTCGTGCATGGTCATTAACAGTTGTGCGGTTGGGCGCTTCTGCCACGGCTCGATGCTGAGGGTGCCGGGGATCGGATAGCAGATGCGGTCGGCGTCGCCGATGTCCAGGCCCAGGCCGGTGCTTTCCACCGTGGAGCCGTTGATGTCGAGGGCAAAGAGCGAGGCCGGCAGGTTGATGCCTTTCTCGTAAACCTTATGAAGACTGGTGCGTTCGATGCGCTTGCCGCGCACCACACCGTTCATATCCGCAATCAGAAGGTCGACGTACAAAACCTCAGGATATTTCTTAAGGAATGCGTTTGCTTCGTTGAGTTGAACGGTACGCAGAGGGACCGACATGATGCACCTATTTAGCTGTTAATTATTATGTTCACTGCTGTTTCGCCGAGCCAGTCAACCCGAACGGCAAAGTGAAGTCAATAGCGAACACCCCGCCGCTCAGCCTTTATTTTTAGGGCTTTTCTTGACACCTGCGTGCCAAAACAGGCGCCAGACGCCTGCCAATCATGAAGATTTGATGAACGGCGTTTAGAATTTTTTACACGGGAGTTGTTAATTAAAATCAACGACGCTAAGCTCCGGAAAAGCTCGTTCAAGTGTCAAACTTCGAGGTGAATAAAAATGGCATTCAAGCCATTGATCGGCGTTACTGCGTGCGTCAAACAGATTGGCCTGCACCCCTATCACATCAGCGGCGACAAGTACGTACGTGCTGTCAGCGTTGGCGCCCAGGGGCTGCCGGTGGTCATTCCTTCCCTTGGCAACCTGACTGAAATCGAGGACCTGCTCGGTCAACTCGACGGTCTGTTGCTGACCGGTTCGCCTTCCAACGTGGAACCTTTCCACTATCAAGGCCCGGCCAGCGAACCCGGTACGGATCACGATCCGGCGCGGGATGCCACGACCCTTCCTTTATTGCGTGCAGCCATTGCGGCGGGCGTTCCGGTGCTGGGCATTTGCCGCGGCTTCCAGGAGATGAACGTGGCATTTGGCGGCAGCCTGCATCAGAAGGTGCATGAGCTGCCGGGCATGCTCGATCACCGTGAAGCGGACAGCCCGGATGTGGCCGTGCAATACGCACCGGCTCATGCGGTCACGGTGCTTGGCGGCGGCGTGTTCGAAGCGCTGGAGTTGCCCGGCGAGTTCCAGGTCAATTCCATTCACAGTCAGGGCATCGACCGCCTCGCGCCCGGCCTGCGTGCCGAAGCGGTGGCGCCTGATGGTCTGATCGAGGCGATCTCGGTGGAGCACAGCCCGACCTTTGCCCTCGGCGTGCAATGGCACCCAGAGTGGCAGGTGCTGGACAACCCGAACTACCTGAAGATTTTTCAGGCCTTCGGTGAGGCTTGCCGGCAACGGGCGGCGCGACGCAACCAGCGCTGATATCAGCAAACAATACCTGACGATTTACTGCCCCCACGCAAGTCGGGTGTGCCTGCGCACATCCGTCATTCGTGAAAAACAACACCCGTAATAACAACAAGTACGACCCAGGCAGCCAGGACGGCGGCGCCGAACAAGCCGGATCGGTACGGGTAATGCCAGGCAGGTAATTGCATTTCCCCTGTGGGAGCGAGCCTGCTCGCGAAAGCGGTGTGTCAGATAACAATGATGTCGGCTGACACTCCGTATTCGCGAGCAGGCTCGCTCCCACAGAATCTGCGACATACCTGACAGGTACCCCGTACAGCTCTGCAATCCACTTTTAAGCCAGGCCACATTGGCCAGGCACTGAAACCTGTTGGGAGTTTCACATGGCAAACGCCTCCAGCACTTACAGGAAGGCACTTGAAGGTCATCAGCAACCGAAAAAGGTGTTGGTGAAAATCGATCGTGTCACCAAGAAGTTCGACGAAACCATCGCAGTTGACGATGTATCCCTGGAGATCCATCAGGGCGAAATCTTTGCCCTGCTCGGCGGCTCCGGCTCGGGTAAATCGACCCTGCTGCGCATGCTTGCCGGTTTCGAGCGCCCGACTGAAGGGCGGATTCTGCTCGACGGTGTGGACATCACCGACATGCCGCCGTACGAGCGGCCGATCAACATGATGTTCCAGTCCTACGCGCTGTTCCCGCACATGACCGTCGCGCAGAACATCGCCTTCGGCCTTAAGCAGGACCGTTTGCCAGCCAGTGAAATCGACGCCCGCGTTGAAGAAATGCTGCGTCTGGTGCACATGACCCAATACGCCAAACGCAAACCGCATCAACTCTCCGGTGGTCAGCGCCAACGTGTCGCCCTCGCCCGTTCGCTGGCGAAACGGCCAAAGCTGTTGCTGCTCGACGAACCGATGGGTGCGCTGGATAAAAAGCTGCGTTCGCAAATGCAGCTGGAGTTGGTTGAGATCATCGAGCGCGTCGGCGTGACCTGCGTGATGGTGACTCACGACCAGGAAGAAGCCATGACCATGGCCGAGCGGATCGCGATCATGCACCTGGGCTGGATCGCGCAGATCGGCAGCCCGATTGACATCTATGAAGCACCCGTCAGCCGTATGGTCTGCGAGTTCATCGGCAACGTGAACGCCTTCGACGGCACGGTGGTTGAAGACCTCGAAGGTCACGCGATCATCCACAGCCCGGACTTGCAGCAGAAGATCTACGTTGGTCACGGCGTCAGCACCTCGGTGCAGGACAAGTCGGTCACCTACGCGATCCGTCCGGAAAAAATGCTCGTCAGCACGACCCAGCCCGAGTTCCGCTACAACTGGTCCGAAGGCAAGGTGCATGACATCGCCTACCTTGGCGGTCACTCGGTGTTTTACGTGCAATTGCCGGGCGGCAAAATCGTCCAGTCGTTCATGGCCAACGCTGAACGCCGTGGCGCACGACCGACCTGGGACGACAAGGTTTACGTCTGGTGGGAAGACGACAGCGGCGTGGTACTGCGCTCATGAGAACTTTCAATCAGCAATTCCTGCGCCTGGTGCCCAGTGGCCGAAAACTGGTGATCGGTATTCCGTTCATCTGGCTGTTCCTGTTCTTCATGCTGCCGTTTTTCCTGGTGATGAAGATCAGTTTCTCGGAAGCTGCGCTGTCGATCCCGCCGTACTCGGAGATTTACACCTACGCCGAACAGAAATTCCAGCTGCTGCTGAACATCGGCAACTACACCATGCTCGGCGAAGACGAGCTGTATCTGTCGGCCTACCTCGGGTCGTTGAAGGTCGCGGCGCTGAGCACGCTGATGTGCCTGGTGATCGGCTTCCCGATGGCTTATGCGATCACCAAGACCGGCAAGGAAACGCAAAACGTCCTGCTGCTGTTGATCATGATGCCGACCTGGACCGCGATCCTGATCCGCGTTTACGCGTGGATGGGCATTCTCAGCAACAACGGTTTGCTCAACAGCTTCCTTATGTGGACTGGCCTGACCGATCACTCGATCGAGATCCTCAACACCAACACCGCGGTGTATATCGGCGTGGTTTACGCCTACCTGCCGTTCATGGTGTTGCCGCTGTACGCCAACCTGGTGAAACACGACGGCAGTCTGCTGGAAGCCGCGTCAGACCTGGGTTCGAGCAACTTCAACAACTTCTGGAAAATCACCGTACCGCTGGCCAAGAACGGCATCATCGCAGGCTGCATGCTGGTGTTCATTCCGGTGGTGGGCGAGTTCGTCATTCCCGAACTTTTGGGTGGTCCGGAGACGTTGATGATCGGTCGCGTGCTGTGGCAAGAATTCTTCAATAACCGCGACTGGCCGGTGGCGTCTGCTCTGGCGGTGGTGATGCTGTTGATCCTGATTGTGCCGATTCTGCTGTTCAACCGCAGCCAGGCCAAAGAGATGGAGGCACGGGGATGAAACGCTTCGGTTTTGCAAAGTTCATGTTGATCTTCGGCCTGACGTTTATCTATCTGCCGATGCTGATCCTGGTGATCTACTCGTTCAACGCCTCGAAACTGGTGACGGTGTGGGGCGGCTGGTCGATCAAGTGGTACACCGGTTTGCTCGACAACACGCAACTGATGGGTTCGGTGGTGCGCTCGCTGGAAATCGCCTGCTACACCGCGATTGCTGCTGTGGCACTCGGTACTCTGGCTGCGTTCGTGTTGACTCGGGTAACGCGCTTCAAGGGTCGCACGTTGTTTGGTGGCTTGGTCACCGCGCCGTTGGTGATGCCTGAAGTGATCACCGGTCTGTCGTTGTTGCTGCTGTTTGTGGCGATGGCGCAACTGATCGGCTGGCCGCAGGAGCGTGGCATTGTCACGATCTGGATCGCCCACACCACGTTTTGTGCAGCCTATGTGGCGGTAGTAGTCTCCGCCCGCCTGCGTGAACTGGACCTGTCGATTGAAGAAGCGGCGATGGATCTGGGCGCGAAACCGTTCAAGGTGTTTTTCCTGATCACCATTCCGATGATCGCTCCGTCGCTGGCGGCGGGCGGGATGATGTCGTTTGCCTTGTCGCTGGATGACCTGGTGTTGGCAAGCTTCGTCTCCGGCCCCGGCTCCACCACCCTGCCGATGGAAGTGTTCTCGGCGGTGCGTCTGGGCGTGAAGCCGGAGATCAACGCGGTGGCGAGTCTGATTCTGCTGGCGGTGTCGCTGGTGACTTTCCTGGTCTGGTACTTCGGCCGCAAGGCTGAGGCCAGTCGCAAGCGTGCGATTCAGGAAGCGATGGATCAAACGGCGAACGAGTCGTGGCAGCAACCGCCACGCGCCGCCACCGCATAACCTGTAGGAGCTGCGGCACGCTGCGATCTTTTGCCTTTGCGCTTTTAAGATCAAAAGCAAGATCAAAAGATCGCAGCGTGCCGCAGCTCCTACAAGAGTCGAGTTAGTTGTTCGGTTTTTGTGTTGTGTTTTTGAATAAAAAAATGGAGTTGTACCGATGAAAATGTTTGGCAGGACTCTGCTGACACTGTCCTTAATGGGCGCAATCGTCATGGGCGCCCAGGCCAACGACAAAGTGCTGCGTGTTTACAACTGGTCCGATTACATCGCGCCGGACACCGTCAAGAAGTTCGAAGACGAGACCGGCATCCGTGTGACCTACGACGTCTTCGACAGCAACGAGACCCTTGAGGCGCGCTTGCTGGCGGGCAAATCCGGCTACGACATCGTCGTGCCGTCCAACAGTTTCCTGGCCAAGCAGATCAAGGCTGGCGTCTATCAGCCGCTGGACAAATCGAAGCTGCCGAACTGGAAGAATCTCAACCCGGTGCTGCTGAAAAATGCCGCCGCCAGTGATCCGGACAACGCTCACGCGTTCCCGTACATGTGGGGCTCGATCGGCATCGGTTTCAACCCGGCCAAGGTCAAGGAAGTACTCGGCGCCAACGCTCCGACCAACTCCTGGGACTTGCTGTTCAAGCCGGAAAACGCTGAAAAGCTGAAGGCCTGCGGCATCAGTTTCCTCGACTCGCCGACCGAAATGATCCCGGCCGCGCTGCACTACCTGGGTTACCCGGTGAACGACAAGGACAAGGCGCACATCATGGAAGCCGAAGCGCTGTTCATGAAAATCCGCCCCAACGTGGCGTATTTCCATTCCTCGAAGTACATCTCGGACCTGGCCAACGGCAATATCTGCGTGGCGGTCGGTTACTCCGGTGACGTCCTGCAGGCCAAGGCCCGCGCGGCGGAATCGGGTAACAAGGTGAAGATCGACTACAGCATTCCCAAGGAAGGCGCCGGCAGTTTCTACGACATGGTCGCCATCCCGCGTGATGCGGCGAACGTCGACAATGCGTATCTGTTCATGGACTTTTTGATGCGTCCGGACATCATCGCCGAGATCACCAACAGCAACGGCTATAGCAACGCCAACTCGGCGGCGACGCCATTGGTGGACGAAGCGATCCGTAACGACCCGGGCTCGTACCCCTCGCAAGCGGTGATGGCGACGCTGTATGCAGTGCCGGATCAGCCGATTGCGACCCAGCGGATCATGACTCGCGGCTGGACGCGGGTGAAACTCGGCAAGTGATTCAAGCGCAAATCAACTGTGGGAGCGAGCCTGCTCGCGAAGGCGTCGGCACACTTAACCCATTCATTGCCTGACCCACAGCTTTCGCGAGCAGGCTCGCTCCCACACTGGTTTTGTGCAGTGCTTTTCCGTTCACGCAGCGCCTTACCACCGCTGCACCCTACATATGAACGGCCTCACCTGGCTCCCTCGGCTCAGGTGAATTTCAGGCGCCCTCGGGCGCCTTTTTTTGTCGCTCACGTCAGTGGCCAATCCTGCAGAATCCGGTAGCGGCCCTTGTGCGATTCAAACAACGCAAAGCGCTCGGCACGCAGGAAAAACTCTGGCGGCGTGGCCGATTCCGGCTCCGGCGCCCGGTAGTCACGGGCCAGTGTCAGGTGCGGACGAAACTCGTGGGCCGTCTCTTCAAAACCGAATGGCAGCATCGCCTGTTCAAGCCCATAGGCTAATCGCAGCAACGCTTGCGGAGCCTGATCCGGCGCCAATGCCAACACCCCGGCACGGTGCCAGACCTGCAGGCGATCCAGTGAAATCTGCAACATCTCCCCCGGCGTGCCCACTTTGCCAGCCGCCTCACAGACTCCGCCGATCTGGGCCAGCGGCACTGCGCCGAGAAACAGCAGCGTCAGATGAAAGTTGTCCGCCGGCACTGACTTGCCGGTTCTCAGGCCCAACTCCGCGCGCCACTGCGCAATCGCCTTACGCTGTGCCGGCGGGCAGTCCAGCGCAAAAAACAGGCGTTTGGAGGGTTCATCCCTGTGCGCGTCATCGGTCATGGCCGGGCTCCTTCATTTCTGGTGATCGGCGTGATTCTACACAGCCTGATCTGACGACTCGCGACACCGGTCTATAGTTCAAGGATTGCCATCAACCGGAGGCCGCCATGCGCGAGGTCCTCAGCAAAGAACCGTGGTGGGCACGACCACCACATCCCGGGCAGGATGAAACCGAGCTGGAGTGGGGCTGGCTGGTGCATTACAGCGAGGGTGAGCCACGTTTTGAGTTCGTCCGCGAGCGACCGACGGACGAGCAGATCCGCAACCGAAAAGGCTGCCGAATCACCCCCTCCGCAGAGTGACCCCAAGCCCCGCCCTCTATGTAGGAGCTGTCGAGTGAAACGAGGCGGCGATCTTTTGATCTTGTTTTTAGGCCAAGATCAAAAGATCGCAGCCTTCGGCAGCTCCTACAGGGATCGGCGGTGTATTCACCATCGAAACCATCACACAGAAACCTGAGGGACGAACACCGCAAAACCTGTGGGAGCTGGCTTGCCAGCGATAGCGGTGGGTCCGTTGAAATAGGTGCAGGCTGACACACCGCTATCGCGAGCAGGCTCACCCCTGCTGGTTTTTTTTCAAGGTTCGATGAGGTACTGGAAGCCGCCGAAGATCATCCGCTGTCCATCAAACGGCATCGGGTTGACGTCCGGTTGCATGCGCGGGTCTTCCATCATTTTCGCCATGCCGGTATCGCGAGTGGCCTTGTCGGGCCAGATCAGCCAGCCGGACGCGACGGTTTCACCTTCCTTGAGTTTTACCGCCATCGGGAACGACGTGAGCTTGCCGTCCGGCACATCATCGCCCCAGCATTCGGCCACGCTCAGGGCGCCGTATTCCTTGAAGATCACCGCTGCGATTTCAGCGTGCTTTTTGTACTGCTCGCGATTGGCGGTCGGGACCGGCGCTACAAAAATATCGATGTAAGCCATGATCATTCTCCTGGTACGTTGGGTTCGATCTGCCGGGTAGTCGATTCCTGCGGACGCCATTCGACACGATTCGCCCCAAACCCGACCGACGGCTCATCAAGCCCACCGAGATTGCGCTCGACCTGCCCGGCCATGTGCAGCGTGCCGGCCATCACGCCAGTGGTCGGGTTCTGCACCAGTTTCAGCCAGGCCTTATCGAAGGTGTTGCCCAGGCTGCTGCGTATCAGCGCCTCACTGTCGGGCCGGTCGTTGGCCTGGAGGATCGCGCGGATGCCCATCACGCCGACGGAAATCATCGCCCCGGCCAGTTTGCCCGCCGCTGCCGCGACTGCACTGGCGGCACCGCGGGGAGCCATTTCCGCCTCCATTCGCTGGCTCGCCCGCTTGGCGACGGGTGCCATGCCGGCGTCGGTCGACGCGATGCCTCTGGCGCCGCCGTCGGTGTGAATCTTGTCGATGAGAGCCGCGTACGCCGGCAGGGTGTTCAACGGTTCGGTGCTGATGACTTTGTACAGCGAGGCATCCCGCGCCGGCGGTGGTCCGAGGGCAATGGCCGGGATCTTCTGCAAACGACCGTTGAGCTGGGCAATTGGCACGCGGTGACGCTGGGCGATGAGCGGCATCTGCCGAGCCATCAGCTCTGCATAGAACGCCGTGGCCTGGCCCAGGATCGCATCCGGGTCTACCTCCACCGCGACCGGCGCAAGCACCCTTTTCTGATACTGATCAAGCAGATACGTCGCCAGGCGCTTGGCCGAGGCATCCTGCTCGTCACCGGCGCTGATCGAGTACCAACTGACCTTCATCGACAGCCATTCCTGGGTCCAGTAGCTGCTGAACCACGGAATGAAATTTTCTTCAGTTTGCTGATAGACGCGAGTGCGCCAATGTTCCATCGAGCCCCGGGCGAACAACTTGACCTGCTCGGTGGCTTGTTGCGAGGCGCTGACGATTTCGCGGTCGATCTGTTGCCAGGTCGCGGGCGACACCACCACAGCCTGCACAGCGGTCACTGGAGCCCGGGCCGACGTGGCGCAGCCGGCCAGCAAAAACAGCGCGGCGACGACCAGCGCACGCAGGCTCACGGTGGGTGTGTCCTTTAAATGAGGAGGGAGCAGATTTGAGTATAGGTGGGTCAGTCAGCGGTGTTGCTGGATGTTCTGGCCGCATCGCTGACCACAGTGATCTTCAGTGAACGACGGGAAACCTGTGGGAGCTGGCTTGCCAGCGATGAGGCCAGCCGATGCGCCGCACAACTCAAGCATCAATGCCGTCGATATTCACCATTGCGACGATCACCTTCCGTCTGCCGCCCACGCAAGGCACGATGGCCACATCCGAACCGCAACGAGGAGTTCACATCATGATTCACACCATCGCACTCTCCGTGAGTTTCCCGGTGTTCGGCAGCAACTACTACGACCAGCAACCTGTGTCGCACAAGGCACAAACACTGGTGTTCAACGAAGATTTCGAAGATCTGCTGATGCCCGCCGCGACCAATCATTTCAGCAATGAAGTGGTCGGCATCAACGATCAGTTCCGCTTTCTGAGCGACATTCTCGCCACCCATTTGCTGGATCTCGAGGCCTCTGTGCCTGCGCGTTCCCGCGTCCAGGCGAGCGCTCGTTTTATTTGATGACTGAGGGCCAATGATCGGGGGCGTTCCTTTGCGGGAACGCCCTTTTGTGTTCAATCAATCATCATCCCGATCGCGGTGATAGCGACGGCCATCGCGGCGGTCGTCATCGCGGTCGTCCCAGCGCCGGTCATTGTCGTAATGGCGCCCATGGTCGCGGTCGTAATGCCGGCCGTGGCGGTGGTCATCATCAAAATCCGCCACACAGCCGCCGAGCAATACGGCGGCGGTAACGGTCAGCAGCATCGTTGTAGCGCGCTTCATTCAACACATCCCTAAAACCAAGGTCTTGACGACGGAATCGGCCACGCCGCCCTCGCCTTCAGGACGCGGTGCGCGCAGCCGTCAATACGACCGGGTAAACCAAGGATGATTCAGTGGCCACTAATGACCGTTTATCGCCTCGCCCGCCCATCCCGAACAGCGGCGAGATGCCACCTATACTGCTTGCAGCCCAACCCCATGCAATGGATCTGCACCCTCAATAACAAAAAGCAGAGGTGGACCATGGTATGGCAGCAAATCTACGACCCGTTTGGCAATCCGGTGATCTCCACGCTGATGGCCGCCGTCCCGGTGGTGGTGATGCTGGCGGCGCTGGCGTTCTTTCACGTCAAAGCGCATCTGGCGGCGCTGCTGGCACTGGCTTCAGCGCTGTTGATCTCGATCTTTGCGTTCGGCATGCCCGCCTCCATGGCCGGTTCGGCAGCACTGTTCGGTGCGGCCAATGGCTTGCTGCCGATCGGCTGGATCGTGCTCAACATCATCTTTCTGCATCGCCTGACCACCGAGAACGGCTCGTTCAAAGTGCTGCAGGATTCGCTGGCGCGGATCACTGATGATCGCCGTTTGCAGTTGCTGCTGATCGCCTTTTGCTTCGGTGCTTTCTTCGAAGGTGCGGCAGGCTTCGGTACGCCGGTGGCGGTGACCGGGGCAATCCTCATCGGCCTCGGTTTTTCGCCGCTGGCCGCGTCTGGCCTGGCACTGATCGCCAACACTGCGCCGGTGGCTTTCGGCGCACTCGGCACACCGATCATCACACTCGCCAAAGTCACCGGGCTGGACGAGATGGAGCTGTCGATGATGGTCGGTCGGCAACTGCCATTCTTCTCGGTGCTGGTGCCGTTCTGGCTGATCTGGGCGTTCGCCGGGTGGCGCAAGATGCTCGAGGTCTGGCCAGCGATTCTGGTGGCCGGGGTCAGCTTCGCCGTGCCGCAGTTTCTGGTATCGAACTACCACGGCCCGATGTTGGTGGACGTGATCGCCGCGTTGATTTCCATGGCCTGCCTGACGCTGTTCCTGAAGGTCTGGAAACCGGCGACCATTCACACCTCGGCGGCGCTGTCCGGTCGGGTCGACAACTCCAGGGTCGATGAAGAAAAAGTCACCGCCAGCGCCGCATTCAGCGACCAGGCGCGCCCGGCCGTGATGCGCGCGTGGATGCCGTGGTTCATCCTCACAGTGTTCGTGTTCGCTTGGGGCACGCAGGGTTTCAAGAACCTGTTCGACACTCGGCCGGCAATTGATCCGGTCACGCAATCAGCCAAACTCGATCCGCAAGGCAAACCGATGCGCGAGGCCAATCCGATCTTCGCCCCGGCCATCGTGTTCACGACGCTGCATCAACAGGTCGAGAAGGTGCCGCCTGTGGTGCCTGCGCCGAAAACCGAAGAGGCGGTCTACAAGTTCACCTGGTTGACCAGCACCGGCAGCGGAATTTTACTGGCGGCGATTGTCGGCGGTTTACTGATGGGCTATTCGATCCCGCAACTGATCAAGCAATACCTGCGCACACTGTGGGTGGTACGTTTTTCGCTGATCACCATCGCGGCGATGCTGGCACTGGGGTTCCTCACGCGCTACTCAGGCCTGGACGCAACCATGGGCCTGGCGTTCGCGGCGACGGGGATTTTCTACCCGATGTTCGGCACCCTGCTCGGCTGGCTCGGGGTGGCACTGACCGGCTCCGACACCGCGTCCAACGTGCTGTTCGGCGGACTGCAACGGGTGACGGCGGAACAGCTTGGCATCAGCCCGGTGCTGATGGCAGCGGCCAACAGTTCCGGTGGGGTGATGGGCAAAATGGTCGATGCGCAGTCTATTGTGGTCGCATCCACGGCAACCCGTTGGTATGGGCATGAGGGCGAGATTCTGCGCTACGTGTTCTTCCACTCGATTGTGCTGGCGATTCTGGTGGGCGGGTTGGTGACGTTGCAGGCCTACGTTTCACCATTCACCCACATGGTCGTCGGCGGCCACTAAACGCACCCGTGTAGGAGCTGCCGAAGGCTGCGATCTTTTGATTTTGATCTTAAAAGCGCAAAGTCAAAAGATCGCAGCCTTCGGCAGCTCCTACAGGGGATTTGCGTATATGGCGATTCATGAGCTGAGTAAATAACTCTATAGCGAAAATCCGCAAAAACCTTTTCCTCCCTCCAGCGGTCACTCCTAGACCGAGACTGGCAAACATGCCGGCATGCCCCTATGGGCCTTTCGCAAACCTGCCGCCTGATTGAGAGAAATAGGAATCGAACCATGCCGATTTCCCGACGTAAATTTATGATTCTCGGCGCCGTCACCGCAACGGCGTTCGCGATGCCGCCATTCATCAGCCTCAAGGCCTACGCCGCCAACCTGGAGCAACCGGCCATGAACAAAGTGACCATTCAAGTCAATGGCAAACCCCAGTCCCTTGAAGTCGACAACCGCACCACCCTGCTCGACGCCTTGCGTGAACACCTGCACCTGACCGGCAGCAAAAAAGGCTGCGACCACGGCCAGTGCGGTGCCTGCACGGTGATCGCCGATGGTCGGCGGATCAACTCATGCCTGACGCTGGCGGTGATGCACGAAGGCAGTGAGATCACCACCATCGAAGGCCTCGGCATGCCGGACAACCTGCACCCGATGCAAGCCGCGTTCATCAAGCATGATGGCTATCAATGCGGTTACTGCACGCCGGGGCAGATCTGCTCGGCAGTCGCCGTTATCAAGGAAATCCGCGACGGCATTCCCAGCCACGTCAGCCCCAGCCTGACCGAGTCGCCACAACTGATCGCTTCCGAATTCCAGGAGCGCATGAGCGGCAATATCTGCCGCTGCGGCGCCTACTCGAACATCATCGAAGCCATCACTGAAGTCGCGGAGGTGCCGGCATGAGACCGTTCAATTACAGCCGTGCCGACTCCCCTGCCGCAGCTGCGCAAGCGGCGCAGATCGAAGGCGCGAAGTTCATCGCCGGCGGCACCAACCTGCTCGACCTGATGAAACTCGACATCGAAACCCCGCTGCACCTGATCGACGTCAATCACCTGGGCCTCGACACGATCGAAGCCACGCCCGAGGGCGGTTTGCGCATCGGCGCGCTGGTGCGCAACACCGATCTGGCGGCCGACGCCCGGGTCAGAAAAGACTATGCGCTGCTGTCCCGCGCCCTGCTCGCCGGTGCTTCCGGACAGCTGCGCAACATGGCGACCACCGCTGGCAACCTGTTGCAGCGCACCCGCTGCCCGTATTTCTACGACACAAATCAGGCCTGCAACAAGCGCAATCCAGGCAGTGGCTGTTCGGCAATTGGCGGGGTCACCCGGCAGTTGGGGATCATCGGCGTCAGCGACGCCTGTATCGCCACGCACCCGAGCGACATGGCGATTGCGATGCGCGCCTTAGATGCGCAGATTGAAACGGTGAAGCCCGACGGCAGCACCCGCAGCATCGCCATGGCCGATTTCCACCTGTTGCCGGGCAACACGCCGAACATCGAAACCAGCCTCGGCGCCGGTGAATTCATCACCGCCGTGACGTTGCCTGCGCCGGTGGGTGGCACGCACATTTATCACAAGGTACGCGATCGTTCCTCCTACGCCTTTGCCCTCGTGTCCGTGGGTTTGATCCTGCAAAAGGACGGCAGCGGCCGCGTCGCGGTCGGCGGTATTGCGCCGAAACCGTGGCGCGTGGAAGCGGCTGAAGCGCTGCTGCCCAAGGGCGCGAAAGCCGTCAGCGAACGCTTGCTCGACGGCGCCACGCCGACTCACGACAACCAATTCAAACTGACCCTGGTCGAGCGCACGCTCGGTTCGGTGTTGGCGCAAGCGAGGGAAGAAGCATGAAATTCGACACGCCCGCCACCACCAACCCGATCGATCAATTGAAGGTGATCGGCAAGCCGACCGATCGCATCGAAGGCAAGCTGAAAACTTGCGGCCAGGCGCCTTACGCTTACGAACAGCATGAAGCCGTGGCCGATCAGGCCTACGGTTTCATGGTCGGTTCGGCTATCGCCAAGGGTCGCATCAGCCACATTGATCTCGCCGACGCAAAAGCTGCGCCCGGCGTGTTGGCCATCGTCACCGCCGACAATGCCGGCAAACTTGGCAAAGGCCAGTACAACGCCGCGCATTTGTTAGCCGGGCCCGAGATTCAGCACTACCACCAGGCCGTTGCACTGGTGGTTGCCGAGACCTTCGAGCAGGCCCGCGCCGCCGCACAACTGGTGAAGGTCGATTATGTCGCGAGCAAAGGCGAGTTCGATCTGGCCAGCGTGCGTGACCAAGGCGTCGAGCAGAAAGAAGAAATGCCCGACGTCACCCACGGCGATTTCGCGACAGCGTTCGCCGGTGCCCCGGTGCAATTCGACCAGACCTACACCACCCCCGACCAGTCCCACGCGATGATGGAACCCCACACGACCCTGGCCGCGTGGAAAGGCGACCAACTGACGCTGTGGACGTCGAACCAGATGATCGCCTGGAGCGTCGGCGACATTGCCGAAACCCTCGGCCTGCCCAAGGAAAAAGTCCGCTTGATCTCGCCCTACATCGGCGGCGGTTTCGGCGGCAAACTGTTTGTTCGCGCTGACGCGATCCTCGCGGCCCTCGGTGCGCGCATGGCCGGCAGACCGGTGAAAGTCGCCCTCGCCCGCCCACAGGTCGCCAACAACACCACGCATCGCCCCGCTACCATCCAGCGTATCCGCATGGGCGCCACCGCGGACGGCAAGCTCACCGCCATCGCGCATGAAGGCTGGTCGGGCAATCTCGCGGAGGGCAAGGTCGAAGTCGCGGCGCAGCCGAGTCAGTTGCTGTACGCGGCGCAAAATCGTCTGGTCACCATGCGTCTGTCGCCGCTGGATCTGCCTGAAGGCAACTCAATGCGCGCACCCGGCGAAGCGCCGGGATTGATGGCGTTGGAAATCGCCATGGACGAAATGGCCGAACAGCTCAAACTCGATCCCGTGCAGTTCCGCATCCTCAACGACACCCAGGTCGACCCGGTGAAAACCGAGCGCCCGTTCTCGCAACGACGCTTGATCGAATGTCTGCAAACCGGCGCCGAAAAATTCGGCTGGGACAAGCGCAACGCCAAACCCGGCAGCCGTCGCGAAGGTCGCTGGCTGATCGGCATGGGCGTCGGCGCGGCGATCCGCAACAACCTGCTTATGAAGTCTGGCGCGCGGGTGCGGCTCGAGCGTGATGGCAAGATCACTGTAGAAACCGACATGACCGACATCGGAACCGGCAGCTACACGATCATCGCGCAGACCGCCGCAGAAATGATGGGCGTGGGCATCGACGATGTCGTGGTGCGGCTGGGCGATTCGAATTTCCCGGTGTCGGCGGGTTCCGGCGGCCAGTTTGGCGGCAATTGCTCGACTGCCGGCGTGTATGCCGCGTGCGTGAAACTGCGTGAAGCGATCGCCGGAAAATTGGGCCTCGCGGCTGATCAGGCGGAGTTTGTTGACGGTCAGGTGCGGGTCGGCGGCAAGAGTGTGGCGCTGCGAGAGGCGGCAAAAAATGGCGAGGTGGTGGCTGAAGACAGCATCGAATTCGCCGACCTCGAAAAGCAGTATCAGCAGTCAACCTTTGGCGCGCACTTCGTCGAAGTAGCGGTGGATGCGGCGACGGGCGAAGTTCGTGTGCGGCGGATGCTCGCGGTGTGCGCGGCCGGGCGGATTCTCAATCCGAAAGCGGCGCGCAGTCAGGTGATCGGCGCAATGACCATGGGCGTTGGCGCGGCGTTGATGGAGGAATTGGCGGTCGATAAAAAACTCGGTTTCTTCGTCAACCATGATCTGGCCGGATACGAAGTGCCGGTGCATGCCGACATCCCGCATCAGGAAGTGATTTTCCTTGATGAGACCGACCCGATTTCCTCGCCCATGAAAGCCAAGGGTGTGGGTGAGTTAGGGATTTGCGGGGTGAGTGCGGCGCTGGCCAATGCGATCTACAACGCCACCGGAGCGCGAGTGCGGGAGTATCCGATCACGCTGGACAAGATTCTCGATTCCTTGCCGGCGATGATCTGAAGACCTGAAGAGCCCCTCACCCTAACCCTCTCCCACTGGGAGAGGGCTGGGGTGAGGGTCAGCGGGTTACTCGGTGCGCGGATATTGCGCCTCACTCACCTGCTCCATCCACTCCACCACACGACCGTCCAGCATTTCAGCAATGGCGATATGCGTCATCGCCGTCGTCGGTGCTGCGCCATGCCAATGCTTGGCCCCCGGTGCGATCCACACCGTGTCGCCGGGGCGAATCGCGCGAATCGGCTGGCCCCATTCCTGCACAAAACCTGAACCGGCAGTAACAATCAGCGTCTGACCCAACGGATGGGTGTGCCACGCCGCGCGTGCGCCGGGCTCAAAGGTGACGGTGGCGCCGCTGACTCGCGCCTCGTCGGTGCCCTTGAACGGCGCATCGACGCGTACGGTCCCGGTGAACCAATCTGCCGGCCCCTTGGCCGAGGGTTGCGAACCGTTGGGGGTCACAGTCACACGCACTTGTTCATTGGCTTGAACCTCGCCAGCGAGCAAGGAAAGGGTCAGCGCAGAGGCAGCAATCGGGTTCATGGCATTCTCCAGAAAAATGATTGAATCCCCCTGTAGGAGCCGCCGCAGGCTGCAATCTCTTGATCTCGACTCTAAAAACGACGTCAAACGATCGCAGCCTGCGGCAGCGCCTGCACGAGACATGCGTTCACTCTACCGGGCCGTACTGTTTAGATAATCGACTAGAATCTGAAAAAACTTATGCAGGAAACTAATCAATGCTTCGCGAAAACGCCAGCGACCTGCTCGCTTTCCTAGCGGTGGCGCGCGAGCGCAGTTTTACCAAAGCCGCGGCCAAGCTCGGCGTCTCGCAATCGGCGCTCAGCCATACCATTCGCGCACTGGAAGCACGCCTCGGCCTGCGTCTGCTGACCCGCACCACCCGCAGCGTCTCCCCCACCGAGGCCGGCGAACATCTGCTGCAAACCGTCGGCCCGCGCTTCGAGGAGATCGAGCAGGAACTCGCCGCCCTGAGCAACCTGCGTGAAACCCCGGCGGGCAAGATCCGCATCAGCGCCACCGACCACTCGCTGGACTGGCTGCTGCGCCCGGTGCTCAAAACATTCCTGCCGCAATACCCGGACATCGCCGTGGAGGTCTGCTGCGACTACGGTTTCGTCGATATCGCAGGCCAGGGTTTCGATGCCGGCGTGCGTCTGGGTGAAGACGTTGCCCAAGGCATGATCGCCACCCGCATCGGCCCGGACATGCGCATGGCCGTCGTCGGTTCGCCGGCCTACTTTGCCACTCGTTCAGCACCAGACACCCCACGCGATCTGACCGGGCACGCCTGCAACAATCTACGCCTGCCCACCAACGGCGGGCTGTACACCTGGGAATTCGAAAAGGACGGCGAAAGCCTGAACGTGCGGGTGTCCGGGCAAATCACCTTGAACGGCGTCTATCCGTTGCTCGATGCCGCACTGGACGGCTTCGGCTTGAGCTACATCCCGGAAAACCTCGTCGCGCCTTTGCTGGCGGAAGGACGTCTGGTGCAGGTGCTGGCAGACTGGTGCCCGACGTTTGCCGGTTATCACCTCTACTACCCGAGCCGGCGTCAGGCGGCACCGGCATTTGCGCTGTTGCTGGAGGCGTTGCGATTTCGCGGTGAAAACTAACTCACCAACGCAATCAACTGATGACGCTGCGCATCGGTGAGCGTCGGCCCGAACCCGGCCTTGACGTTATCCACCATATAGCGCGGATTACCGGTGCCGGGAATCACGCAAGTGACCGCCGGGTGCGCCAGCAAAAATTTCAGCGCCAACTGCGGCCAACTGCTCACCTGCACATCCGACACCCAAGCGGGCAGCGGCTTGCCCTTGAGCCTTCCCAACAACTCTCCGCCACCAAACGGCCGGTTGCAAATCACCGCCACACCGCGCTCGCGGCACAGCGGCAGGATGCGTTTTTCCACGCCACGATCATCGAGGGCATAGTTGATTTGCAGGAAGTCCAGTTGCTCGGCTTTCAGCACTGCTTCGACTTCGTCATAAGCGGACGACGTGTAATGAGTGATGCCGATGTAGCGAATGCGTCCCTGCTCCTTCCATTCGCGCAGGGTTGGCAGGTGGGTTTGCCAGTCGAGCAGATTGTGAATCTGCATCAGGTCGATACGCTCGGTACGCAACAGGCTGAAGGACTGCTCCATCTGCGCGATGCCCTCCTTGCGCCCCCGTGTCCATACCTTGGTCGCCAGAAACGCCGGCGAACGTGGTTCGTGGATCGACAGCAGCTCACCGGTTGTTTCTTCGGCGCGGCCATACATGGGCGAACTGTCGACCACCGTGCCACCCTTGGCGAACAGTTCCTCGAGCACCACCGGCAATTGCCGGTAGGCCGGGTCCCCCGGCGCGACGTCGAAGCCGCGATAGGTGCCCAGGCCCACCACGGGCAGGGACTCGGAGCTTGATGGGATGGCGCGGGTCTGCATGGCTTGGCCTCCGGAAGCGGCGGACGACGTGGCAGTGGCCAACGCCCGATCAAAGGTGAACACCGCCGAACGCCGGCAGCCAGGGTGAGCAATCGGCGACGGGAGTAACCCTCAGTGTGGCTCATGCTGGTTCCCCTGCAGCGTGGATCTGTTGCACGTTGTGTGCGCAGGCTGCCGCTTGCATCCGCTGGACTACACTGCGACAGCAAACCTTCATACCCCGTTAAAAGTAGCCGAATGTCCCGAACCCTGATGTCACTCGTCGCATTGATCGTCGCCGCGTACCTGGTGCTGTGCGCGGCGCTGTTCGTTTTTCAGCGCTCGCTGATCTATTTCCCGCAGCCCGGCGCCGTCGAATCGCTGGATTCGCGGCTGAAACTGTCGATGCCGGACGCGGATATCTGGGTCACCACCCGCGAACGCGTCGGCCCGCGTGCGTTGATCTATTTCGGCGGCAATGCCGAGGACGTTTCGCGCAATTTGCCGGAGTTCGCCCAAGCTTTTCCCGAGTACGCGTTGTACCTGCTCAATTACCGAGGCTTCGCCGGCAGCGGTGGTTCGCCGTCCGAAGAGGCGATTGCCGAAGATGCCTTGGCACTGTTCGATCAGGTGTATGCCAGCCATGCGCAGATCGCCGTGGTCGGACGCAGCCTGGGCTCGGGGGTCGCCGTTCGCCTGGCCAGTCAACGCCCGGTGCAGCGGTTGATTCTGGTCACGCCCTACAACAGCCTCGAAGAAATCGCCGCGCGGCAATATCCATGGGTGCCGGTGAAGTGGTTGCTCAAGGATCGCTTCGAGTCAGGCAAGTACGCCGCGCACATCCGCGTGCCGACGTTGCTACTGGCGGCGAGTGATGACGAAGTCATTCCCCGCGCCAGCACCGAGCGATTGCTGGGCAGTTTCCCCAAAGGTGTTGCGCTGCTCAAGGTTGTGCCGGATTCGGGGCACAACACGATTTCCGGGCGGGGGGAATATTTGCAGTGGATGGGGGATGTGTTGAATCGCTGAGGATTATCGGTTTGGGAGTTTTTGTTGTCAGGGCCCCATCGCTGGCAGCTCCCACAGGGATCGGTTGTGCATCCGATTCTGGTGAACAACATCGAACCTGTGGGAGCTGGCTTGCCAGCGATGGGGCCTGCCCTCGCAACACCAAAACCGACGGCCTTGCACTATGGGACCAGCGCGCAATCTTCAGGCAGCGACTTCACCCCCCGCCACCATCGCCGAAGCCGCCAGCATCGCCCGCAGCAACACCGCGCACCCCGCCGCCAGATCATCCGGTGCGGCATTCTCGATTTCGTTGTGGCTGATGCCCCCTTCGCACGGTACGAAGATCATCCCGGCAGGCCCCAGTTCAGCGAGGAAAATCGCGTCGTGGCCGGCGCCGCTGACGATGTCCATGTTCGACAAGCCCAGACCCTTGGCGGCAGCGCGCACAGCGTCGACGCAGCCCTTTTCGAAGTACAGCGGCGGGAAGTCGGCTGTCGGGGTCAGTTCATAGGTCAGGCCGTGCTCTTCGCAGGTGGCCTCGATGACTTGTTTTACCTCGGCGATCATAGAGTCCAGGCGCGCCGGTTCCAGATGGCGGAAGTCGAGGGTCATGCGCACTTCGCCAGGAATGACGTTGCGCGACCCCGGATAGGCTTGCAGGCAACCGACCGTGCCGCAGGCGTGGGGTTGATGGCCGAGGGCGGCGCGGTTGACGGCGCCGACGATGACCGAGGCGCCGACCAATGCGTCCTTGCGCAGGTGCATCGGGGTTGGCCCGGCATGGGCTTCGACTCCGCGCAGCTTGAGGTCGAACCACTTCTGCCCCAGCGCGCCGAGCACCACGCCGATAGTTTTATGTTCGTCTTCCAGAATCGGACCTTGTTCGATGTGCGCCTCGAAATAGGCGCCGACCTTGTGCCCGCTGACTTTGCGCGACCCTGCATAGCCGATTGAATTCAGTGCTTGGCCAACGGTGACGCCATCGGCATCGACTTTGGCGAGGGTTTCTTCGAGGGTGAATTTTTCCGCGAACACGCCAGAACCCATCATGCACGGCGCGAAACGCGAGCCTTCTTCGTTGGTCCAGACCACCACTTCCAGCGGCGCTTCGGTTTCCACGCCGAGGTCGTTAAGGGTGCGCAACACCTCGACACCGGCGAGTACACCGAAGCAGCCGTCGAACTTGCCGCCGGTGGGTTGCGTGTCGATGTGGCTGCCGGTCATCACCGGTGGCAGGCTCGGATTGCGCCCAGCGCGGCGGGCGAAGATGTTGCCGACCTCATCGACCGTGACGCTGCACCCAGCGTCCTTGCACCACTGCACAAACAGGTCGCGGGCCTGGCGGTCGAGGTCGGTCAGCGCCAGGCGACAGACACCGCCCTTGACCGTGGCGCCGAGCTTGGCCAGTTCCATTAACGACGCCCACAAGCGGTCGCGGTTGATGTGCTGATGGGTCGATTGCAGAACGTCTACAGCTGCGTTCATGGGGATCTCCTCAGGCTGCTTTTCTTATGGATATTGCTGTGGCGTTTGTGAGACCGCCATCCCTCACACCGCCGATTTCACGACTGAAGGCTGCGCTCGCATCACGCACAACCCGTAATAAATGATTCCACCCAACGCCGAGCCAGTGAACCAGCCGTAGCTGTAAAACCAGCTGAACGCATCACTGCCCAGCGACAGCAAGGTCAGCACCACCGGCACACCAAACGCGACGAACCCGGCCCAGTTCCACGCTGGGTAAACGTCGTCGCGATACAACCCGGCCAGGTCCAGTTGTTGTTTCTTGATCAGGAAATAATCCACCACCATGATCCCGGCGATCGGCCCGAGCAGGCTCGAATAGCCCAGCAGCCAGTTGGAATACACGGTTTCGAGGCTGACGTCGGAAACGATCAGACCGAGTTTTTTCAACAGCTCATGGGCCATCAACACCAGCCCCACCAACCCGGTCAGCAACACGGCTTTGGTGCGGTTGATGACCTTCGGCGCGATGTTCTGAAAGTCGTTGGTTGGCGAGACGATGTTGGCAGCGGTGTTGGTCGACAACGTGGCGATGATGATCAACGCCATCGCCACCGCGACCCATACCGGGCTCTGGATGTGGCCGATCAGGGTGACCGGGTCAGCAACCGTCACGCCGACCAGTTTCACTGACGCGGCCGTCATGATCACGCCGAGGGAGGCGAACAGGAACATGGTCAGCGGCAGGCCAATGATCTGCCCGACAATCTGATCCTTCTGGCTCTTGGCGTAGCGACTGAAGTCAGGAATGTTCAGCGACAACGTGGCCCAGAAGCCGACCATCGCCGTCAGCCCGGCGGCGAAGTAACTGACCACGCTGGCACCTTCAGGGCGCTTGGGCGGGATCGCCAGCAGTTCGGTCATCGACACATTGGGCATCGCCCACACCAGCAGGCCGATACCGACCGCGACCAGCAGCGGCGCGGACAAGGTTTCCAGCCACTTGATCGACTCGGCGCCGCGGATCACCACCCATAGATTGAGTGCCCAGAACACCATGAAACCAATCACTTCGCCGGTGCCGCCAAGGGATTTCCAGCCCTCGAACACCGAGCCGAGAAACAGGTGAATGGCCAGTCCGCCAAACATCGTCTGAATGCCGAACCAGCCGCACGCCACCAGCGCCCGGATCAGGCACGGCACGTTGGAGCCGAGAATGCCGAACGATGAACGCAACAATACTGGAAACGGAATGCCGTACTTGGTGCCGGGAAAAGCATTCAGCGTCAGCGGAATCAGGACGATGACGTTGGCGAACAGAATCGCCAACAGCGCTTCACCGACGCTCAGACCGAAATACGCCGTGAGCACGCCGCCCAGAGTGTAGGTCGGCACGCAGATCGCCATGCCTACCCACAATGCGGTGATGTGCCATTTGTTCCAGGTTCGTTCGCGCACCTTGGTCGGTGCCATGTCGTGGTTGTAACGGGGACTGTCGAGGACGTCGCTGCCGGCTTCAAGCTCAAACAAGCCGTCGCGCTCGGTCACTTGCGATCTGATCTGTTGCATGGCCGCTCCACTGTTCTTCTGATTATTTTTTGCTCATCAGGCGGCTGGCGCATGGGGCGCGAGCCGGACGATGGCCGGAGGAACTGACAACTTTCAAGCACCGGCCATGGTGTCAGCGGCGGCATCAATAAACGTGCCGGGTGTACCGCTCAGCGCTCGGGCCGTGCATTAAACGCATTGCAACTTTCTGATATTGCTCGATTTTAATTATTCACCGGGTGAGCCTTCGGAAACTTGTCTGGGCGCTCAGGCTAAACGCTTGGCTAGTTGTCCGAACAGACAGGACTCAAACTGGTGCACTGCACTTTTTTTGTTTATGAGCGATCAACCGCAGCTCAACTTCAAGCGGCTGATTTCACATAAGAAATCTTGACCATATTTCCATCCTGTCAAGTGCGTCAAAATGGTGAGCAGGCTCACCATTTTGGTGATTTTTATTATTTTTCGTTAATTATCAGTAATTTAATTAAGATATAAGCTTATAAAAAATAATCTTGATCTATTGTAAAACTGAGGCTAGTTTCTATTCCTGACAGCGATGACAGGAATACGCCCTTCGCCGCTGTACATCAATAAAACATTTAGAACCGGCACAAGTCGGTCATGCCTGCGAGGAACTCGGAATGTCTCTGTTGATCCGTGGCGCCACCGTTGTTACCCATGATGAAAGTTATCGCGCCGACGTCTATTGCGCTGACGGCGTGATTAAAGCCATCGGTGAAAACCTTGATGTTCCCGCCAGCGCTGAAGTGCTCGACGGCAGCGGTCAATACCTGATGCCCGGCGGCATCGACCCACACACTCATATGCAACTCCCGTTCATGGGCACCGTGGCCAGCGAAGACTTCTTCAGCGGCACCGCTGCGGGTCTGGCCGGCGGCACCACCTCGATCATCGATTTCGTGATTCCCAATCCGCAGCAGTCGTTGATGGAGGCGTTTCATCAGTGGCGCGGCTGGGCGGAAAAATCGGCGTCGGACTACGGCTTCCATGTCGCGATCACCTGGTGGAGCGAGCAGGTACGCGAGGAAATGGCCGAACTGGTCAGCCATCACGGGATCAACAGCTTCAAGCATTTCATGGCCTATAAAAACGCGATCATGGCCGCCGACGATACGCTGGTGGCGAGTTTCGAGCGCTGTCTGGAACTCGGCGCGGTGCCGACCGTGCACGCGGAAAACGGCGAGCTGGTTTATCACCTGCAACGCAAATTGATGGCCCAGGGCATCACCGGGCCGGAAGCACATCCACTGTCTCGTCCTTCGCAGGTTGAAGGTGAAGCGGCGAGTCGAGCCATTCGCATTGCCGAAACAATCGGCACGCCGCTGTATCTGGTGCACGTTTCGACCAAGGAAGCCCTCGACGAAATCACCTATGCGCGCAGCAAGGGCCAACCGGTTTACGGCGAGGTTCTGGCCGGCCATCTATTGCTGGATGACAGCGTCTACCAACATCCGGACTGGCAGACCGCCGCCGGTTACGTGATGAGTCCGCCGTTTCGTCCACGCGGCCATCAGGAAGCACTGTGGCATGGCCTGCAAAACGGCAATCTGCACACCACCGCCACCGACCACTGCTGTTTCTGCGCCGAGCAAAAAGCCGCCGGGCGCGACGACTTCAGCAAGATCCCCAACGGCACTGCCGGCATCGAAGACCGCATGGCGCTGTTATGGGATGAAGGGGTCAATACCGGGCGTTTTTCGATGCAGGATTTTGTCGCACTGACCTCCACCAACACCGCGAAGATCTTCAATCTCTACCCACGCAAAGGCGCGATTCGCGTCGGCGCCGATGCCGATCTGGTGCTGTGGGACCCGCAAGGCACGCGCACCATTTCCGCCAAGACCCACCATCAGCAGGTGGACTTCAACATCTTCGAAGGCAAGACCGTGCGCGGTGTGCCGAGCCATACCGTTAGCCAGGGCCGTGTGGTCTGGGCCGATGGCGACTTGCGCGCCGAACGGGGTGCCGGACGGTACATCGAACGACCGGCGTATCCGGCGGTGTTTGATTTGCTGAGCAAGCGGGCTGAGCAACATAAGCCGACAGCTGTGAAACGCTGAAATCCAGGCCTTCGGCCTTCGCGAGCAGGCTCGCTCCCACATTTGAAATGTTTTCCCCTGTGGGAGCGAGCCTGCTCGCGAAGAGGCCAGTCCAGGCAACACAAAAACCAATGCCCATCAGAGGCAGCACCTCAAATAACCGTGAGGCAAAAAACCGTGATCGAGACCCTGAACCATCTCCCCCACCCGCACGAAAGCGCGGCCGCCCTCGCCGGTCATTTCACTGATCTGGCGCCGCCGCTCAATGCTCGGCAAGCCCATCTGGAAGCGTCGCGTTGCCTGTATTGCTACGACGCGCCGTGCGTCAATGCGTGCCCGAGCGAGATCGATATTCCCTCGTTCATCCGCAACATCCATCAGGACAACGTGCCCGGCGCCGCGCAGAAAATCCTTTCGGCGAACATCCTCGGCGGCAGTTGCGCGCGGGTCTGTCCGACCGAAATCCTCTGCCAGCAAGCCTGCGTGCGCAACAACGCCCAGGAATGCGCACCGGTGCTGATCGGCCTGTTGCAACGCTACGCCGTGGACAACGCGCACTTCACTGAACACCCGTTCCAGCGCGCCGCTGCGACCGGCAAGCGCATCGCGGTGGTGGGCGCCGGGCCGGCGGGTTTGTCCTGCGCCCATCGCAGCGCCATGCACGGTCACGATGTGGTGATTTTCGAGGCGCGGGAAAAGGCTGGCGGGCTCAATGAATACGGGATCGCCAAGTACAAACTGGTCGACGATTACGCGCAGAAGGAACTGGATTTCCTCCTGCAAATCGGCGGCATCGAAATCCGCCATGGGCAAAAACTCGGCGAAAACCTGACCCTCAGCGAATTGCATCAGCAGTTCGATGCGGTGTTCCTCGGCCTCGGCCTCAACGCCAGCAAACAACTGGGCCTGGCCCACGAAGACGCCCCCGGCCTGCTCGCGGCCACCGACTACATCCGCGAACTGCGTCAGGCCGATGACCTGACGCAACTGCCGCTGGCCGAGCGCTGCATCGTCCTTGGCGCCGGCAATACTGCGATCGACATGGCGGTGCAAATGGCTCGCCTCGGTGCTCGCGATGTGAATCTGGTGTATCGCCGTGGCGCGGCGGATATGGGCGCAACCGGCCATGAACAGGACATCGCCAAAGCCAATCAGGTGCGCCTGCTGACCTGGGCGCAACCGGAAGAGGTGCTGCTCGATGATCAGGGCCGCGTGCGCGGCATGCGTTTCGCTCGCACGGATCTGGTCGACGGTCGCCTTCAAACCACCGGGGAAACCTTCGACCTGGCGGCCGATGCGATCTTCAAAGCCATCGGTCAGTCCTTCGACGGTAGCGCCCTCGCCGACCCGATGGCCCGTGAACTCAAGCGTCAGGGCGAACGGATTCAGGTCGATGAAAACCTGCGCACCAGTATTCCCGGCGTGTATGCCGGTGGCGACTGCACCAGCCTCGATCAGGACCTGACGGTGCAAGCGGTGCAACACGGCAAGCTCGCCGCCGAGGCGATCAACACTCAACTGATGCTTAACGTGGAGGCTGCGTAAATGGCCGATCTCTCGATAGTCTTCGCCGGCATCAAAGCCCCTAACCCATTCTGGCTGGCCTCCGCGCCGCCGACCGACAAAGCCTACAACGTGGTCCGCGCCTTCGAGGCGGGCTGGGGCGGCGTGGTCTGGAAAACCTTGGGCGAGGACCCGGCGGCGGTCAACGTATCGTCGCGTTACTCGGCGCACTACGGCAACAACCGCGAAGTGCTGGGCATCAACAACATCGAGTTGATCACCGACCGTTCACTGGAGATCAACCTGCGCGAAATCACTCAGGTGAAAAAGGATTGGCCGGACCGGGCGATGATCGTGTCGCTGATGGTGCCGTGCGTTGAGGAATCGTGGAGATACATTCTGCCGCTGGTGGAAGCCACCGGGGCCGATGGCATCGAACTCAACTTCGGCTGCCCCCACGGCATGCCCGAGCGCGGCATGGGTGCGGCGGTCGGTCAGGTGCCCGAGTACGTCGAACAAGTGACGCGCTGGTGCAAGACCTACTGCTCGCTGCCGGTGATCGTGAAGCTGACGCCAAACATCACCGATATCCGCGTCGCCGCCCGCGCAGCGCATCGCGGTGGTGCGGATGCGGTGTCGCTGATCAACACCATCAACTCGATCACCAGCGTCGATCTGGAACACATGGTCGCCCTGCCCACCGTCGGCAGCAAAAGCACCCACGGCGGTTACTGCGGCTCGGCGGTGAAACCGATTGCGCTGAACATGGTTGCGGAAATTGCCCGCGATCCACTGACCCAGGGCCTGCCGATCTGCGGCATCGGCGGCATCGGCAGTTGGCGTGATGCAGCGGAATTCATGGCGTTGGGCAGCGGCGCGGTGCAGGTGTGCACGGCGGCGATGCTGCATGGTTTTCGGATTGTCGAGGAGATGAAGGACGGTCTGTCACGATGGATGGACAGTCAGGGTTACGCCAGCATCGCCGAGTTCTCCGGACGTGCGGTGGGCAACACCACGGACTGGAAGTACCTGGACATCAACTATCAGGTGATTGCGAAGATCGATCAGGAGGCTTGCATTGGTTGCGGGCGTTGCCACATTGCTTGCGAGGACACTTCACATCAGGCGATCAGCAGTGTTCGCGAGGCCGATGGCACGCATAAATATGAAGTGATCGATGATGAGTGCGTCGGCTGCAATCTGTGCCAGATCACCTGCCCGGTAGCGGACTGCATCGAGATGGTGCCGATGGAGACGGGCAAGCCGTTTCTGGACTGGAATCATGATCCGAGGAATCCGTATCACGTTGCGGTCTGATTCAAAATCAAAAGATCGCAGCCTTCTGCAGCTCCTACACAATCTCTGTAGGCGCTGCCGAAGGCTGCGATCTTTTGCGCTAGGGCTCCAGCCCGATCCCGCGCAAAATCACACTCGTCACCGTCTGCACCGCCCGCTCGAATTGCATATCCGACAGCGGCTGGTGATCGTTCAGGATATTCACCTGATGATCAAAGTCGGCGTAATGCTGGGTCGACGCCCAGATCATGTACAGCAGGCTCGACGGCTCCACCGGCAAAATGCGCTTGTCCTCGACCCACTGGCGGATCTTCGCTTCTTTCATCTTCGCCCAGTCATACAGGCTGACATCCAGCGCCTCACCCAGCGTCGGCGCACCATGAATGATTTCATTGGCCCAGACTTTCGAGCCATACGGCCGGCTGCGCGAGTGGTTCATCTTGGCGCGGATATAGCTGCTGAGCACCACCCGCGGGTCATCGAACATCTCGAAGCACAATGCGTCCTGCTTCCACACTTCCAGCAGATCAAACAGCACCGCGCTGTACAACTCACTCTTGGTGCTGAAGTAGTAATGCAGATTGGAACGCGGCAGTTGCACCTCCGCGGCAATGTCGGCCATCGCGGTGCTGCCGAAGCCTTTTTCGGCGAAGACCTTTTCCGCGCCGAGGAGGATTTTTTCGACGTTACTGCGGCGAATCTCGATCTTGTGATTGCCCATGAGGGCTCCCTGACAACAACGTTTTCGAAGACTGTTGGTCAATGCGGCTGGGTATCCCCCGCCGCCGTATCAATACTTACCACCACCGACATCCCCGGCCGCAATCGTTCTTCTTCCTGCTGATCGGGATCAATGGTGATGCGCACCGGCACTCGCTGAGCGATTTTGACGAAATTGCCTGTCGCATTGTCCGCCTGCAACAAGGCAAATTCAGAACCGGTGCCCGGCGAAATATGCTGCACATGCCCGGTGAATTTGCGGTGGTTCAACCCGTCGACGGTGAAGTGCACCGGTTGCCCGACCCGCACGTTATTCATCTGGGTTTCCTTCATGTTGGCGATCACCCATTTCTGGTTCGGCACCAATGCCATCAACTGCGCGCCGGAGTTGACGTAAGCGCCGAGACGCACGCCGATCTGCCCGAGCTGGCCGTCGCGCGGGGCGACGATGCGCGTGTTCGACAGGTCGATCCGCGCCAGTTGCACGGCGGCGTCGGCGCTGGCGACAGCGGCCTCGAGTGAGCCGCGATTGACGATCACCGTTTGCAGGTCCTGACGGGCGATTTCCAGATTGGCCTTGGCCTGGGCGACGGCCGCGATACTTTGCGCGTCGGCCGCCAGTGCCACGTCCATTTCTCGTTTGGACACCGAGCCGTCTCTCACCAGTTCCTTGTTACGGCGCAGATCGGCCGCACTTTTGCGTAACTGCGCTTCGCTGTCGGCGACCACTGCCTGACGCAACTTGATCGTCGCTTCGGCGCTGTTGCGTTGCTGCACCACGTTGGCCAGGGCGGCTTTCTGCACCGCCAGTTGCGCCAGCGATTGGTCGAGGCGTTGCTGATAGATGCGGTCATCCAGACGTACGAGCAAATCACCGGCCTTCACGAACTGGAAATCCTGCACCGGCACTTCATAAACATAGCCCGCAAGCTGGGGGCCAATGATCGTCACCTGCCCGCGCACCAGGGCGTTTTCGGTGGTCTCGACGGCACTGCTGAACGGCGGCAATTGCCAGGCATACAGCACGATCAATACGCCGACGATGGCAACTGCGGCAAAACCCAATGACGAGATGATCCGTACCCGCAGTGAACGCGGTTCGGTGCCTGGCGAGGATGGCGGCGCCACGCCTTCCGGGGTGGCAGCGATGGCATTGGTGGTTGTGGTGGTCGGTTCGGTCATGAAGTTGTGGCACCGCTGGAAGATACGGGAGGCGCAGGGGCGACGGCTTTGGTGGTGCTCATCAGCCACAGTGCGCGAATGGAAATCCAGATCATGGTCAGCACCGCGATCACCGCGATAAGCATGAACACATCGTTATAGGCCAACACGTTGGCTTCGCGCGTCGCGGCATTGGCCAGGCTGCGAATCCCGGCCAGATTGCGCAGGCTCGGGTCGGCCAGTAGCGAGCCGTACGCCGAGCCGCCGCTCTGCACCCGCGCGGCCACTAACGGATCAGACAACGTCAGGTGCTCGACGATGTGGCTGGAATGAAATTTTTCCCGGACGATCTGAAAGGTGCCGAGCAACGCCGCGCCGATCAGGCCGCCGAGGTTATTGCAGATCCCGAACAGCACGGAAAAACTCACCAGATTGCGTGGATTGGTCAGCACATTACGGGTGCCGAGGACCATGGTCGGACCGAGGAAAAAGGTACTGCCGAACGCCAGCAAAAACTGGCTGAAATACAGGTTTTCAGGGCGGGTCAGGTTGTTGGAAAAACTGTCCATCACTGAACCTGTGGCCATCAATGCCAGCGAAATAATCAGCGGCATGAGCAGGTGTTTCGGGTTGATCGTCAGCGCACTGGTCAACAACCCGGCGACACTGCCGATCATCATCACCACGTAGAGGCTGTGCAACTGCTGGCTGCTCATGTTGAGGTTTTGCATGAAGCCGACCGCACCGGTGGATTGCTCCGAGGTGACCATGCGAATCAGGATCACCGCCAGCGCCAGACGAATCATCACCCCGCTGCCGAGCCAGCGCGTCATCAACAACGGGTTGCTGCGGTTGTGTTCAATGGCCAGGCCGGTGAGGATCAACGCGATCGAACCGGCCAGGGCGACGCCGAGCCAGTCGGCCTCCAGCCACCAGTCGATCCGCCCCAGCGACAGCACCGCGCAGAGCAGCGCCACACCGCTGGCCAGAATCGCGAAGGTGAGAAAGTCGAGTTTTTCGAAAGTCTTGAAGCGGTCTCCGGGCGGCAGCTTGAGCAGCAAAACACAACCCAGCGACAGCAGTGCCATGCCCAATTCGAACAGGTACAGCCCGCGCCATTCGGCAATCTGCAACAAATCTTCGGAAAACAATCGCGCCAGCGGCAAAGCCAATTGCGAGCTGCCGAGGCCGAGCACCAGTGCTTTCATCCGCCATTTCGCCGGAAACGCCTGGACCATGTAATACAAACCCAAGGAGCTCAACGCCGCACCGACCATACCGTGCGCCGCACGCACCGCCACTGCCGAGTTCAAATCGTTGACGAATAAATGGCCGAAGGTCACCAGCGCATACAGCACCAGAAACACCTCGGTGAACGCACGCAAACCGAACTGCTGACGAAACTTCACCAGCAGCAGGTTCATCGACACGTTGGTCATCACATACGCCGCCGGCAGCCAGGCCATCTCCGCCGTGGTCGTACCGAGCGCGCCCTGCAGGTAAATCAGGTTGGCGACCACCAGCGAATTGCCCAAACCGCCAGTCAACGCCACCAGCAACCCCACCAGCGCATAGGCCAGTCGCTTGGGATTGGAGTGCAATGGCGTCGAGGGGGAGCCGGGCAAACTGGGCTTCTCGTGAGGCTGCCAGTTGCGCGGGGCGTATTGATCCATTGAAAAGCCTTGTGCGGGAGGTAGATGAAGTTTGCCGCAAATTCATGGCTAAAACACTTTTCCCCTGTGGGAGCGAGCCTGCTCGCGAAAGCAGTGTGTCAGTCGACAACTGTGTCAGATGAAAGTCCTCATTCGCGAGCAGGCTCGCTCCCACAAGGGATCTGTGTGATGACAGGGAGTCATCGTATAACTTCCTGTTGACTTTCCAGTGAAACCTAGGAAATATCCGCCCCTATGTTGTACGACGACGTATAACAATAATAAAAACAACAATGATCCTGGGAGCGTCACAGTGAGCACAATCGCCCGCAATTCCGTCCGCCCTTCCCGCTTTAGCGTCACTTGTCCTCGTGCCACCCTTAGCCTGATCGGCTGCAGCAGTCTCGTTCTCGCCTTGCCCATGAGCGCCGCCGCCGAAGGCTTTCTCGAAGACAGCAAAGCCACGCTGAACCTGCGCAACGCCTACTTCAACCGCAACTTCACCAACCCGAACAATGCGCAGGGCAAGGCTGAAGAGTGGACGCAGAGCTTCATTCTCGATGCCAGGTCCGGCTTCACCCAAGGCACCGTGGGTTTCGGCATAGACATGCTCGGGCTGTACTCGCAAAAGCTCGATGGTGGCAAAGGCACTGGCGGTACACAGCTGCTGCCGGTCCACGATGACGGGCGCCCGGCAGACAATTTCGGTCGCCTCGGTGTGGCGTTGAAAGCCAAGGTGTCGAAGACCGAATTGAAGGTCGGCGAATGGATGCCGGTACTGCCGATCCTGCGTTCCGACGATGGCCGCTCCCTGCCGCAGACCTTTCGCGGTGGCCAGATCACATCCACCGAGATCAACGGCTTGAGCCTGTACGGCGGCCAGTTCCGCGGCAACAGCCCGCGCAACGACGCGAGCATGGAAGACATGTCGATGAACGGCCGCGGCGCGTTCACGTCCGACCGCTTCAACTTCGGCGGTGGTGAATACGCCTTCAACGACAAGCGCACCCAGGTCGGCGTGTGGTACGCCGAACTCACCGACATCTACCAGCAGCAATACTTCAACCTCAGCCATAGCCAGCCAATCGGCGACTGGACGCTGGGCGCCAACCTCGGCTTCTTCACCGGCAAGGAGGACGGCAGCGCGCAGGCCGGCGATCTCGACAACAAAACCGCATTCGCCCTGCTTTCCGCCAAATACGGCGGCAATACCTTCTACGTCGGCCTGCAGAAACTCGGCGGCGACGATGCATGGATGCGCGTCAACGGCACCAGCGGCGGCACCCTGGCCAACGACAGTTACAACGCCAGTTATGACAACGCCAAGGAACGCTCCTGGCAGGTTCGCCATGACTACAATTTCGTCGCTCTCGGCGTTCCCGGGCTGACCATGATGAACCGCTACATCAGCGGCGATAACGTCCACACCGCCACCACCAGCGATGGCAAGGAATGGGGACGCGAGTCGGAACTGGCCTACACCGTACAGAGCGGACCACTGAAAAATCTCAATGTGAAATGGCGCAACGCGACAATTCGCCGAGACTTCAGCACCAACGAGTTCGATGAGAACCGGATCTTTATCAGCTATCCGATATCGTTGTTGTAAGGCATCCGCCCTTTCTCTGTGGGAGCGAGCCTGCTCGCGATGGCGTCATGTCAGTCAATGCAAATGTTGCTTAAACCGCCGCCATCGCTGGCAAGCCAGCTCCCACAGTGTTGGTGGTGAATACAGGAATCGTACATGCCTTTGATACCTGTGGGAGATGGCTTGCCAGCGATGAGGGCGGCAGATTCAACATTGATGTTGATAGACACTGCGCCATCGCGAACAGGCTCACTCCTGCAGGGATCGCATTGTCAGGCGACAACCGGGCATTCAGCCCTTCCGTCATTTACACCAAAAGTCGCGTTGACAAGATCCGGAAACCCTACCGATACTTCAGCGCAGCCTGAATTCAACACATAAGTGCAACGCTCACCCCTGTATGCACTTCGTACGGCGTCTTCCAGCCCAAGCGCTTGCGCGGGCGTAGATTGATCCTCGCTACTGTCCGATTGACGGCTTCGACGGTCA